>NZ_JBAPMI010000157.1:0-100097 GCF_049278535.1 Mycobacterium sp.
GCGCCGGGTTGCGTCGCGATGTAACCCGCGATGGAGGCAATTTTGCCGCGGTCGTAGGGGCAGTAGGCCTCCACCGACGCGTTGATGAACTGGTTGATGGTCCTGGTGATGCGGTCAGGGGGGCTCAGGCGCGTCAGCGGGTTCTCGTTGTAGCCGTTGTTCCTGATCAGGTCCACCAAGTCGGCCACCGGCATGCCGTCGTCGAGTTTGGCACATGCTTTATGTGCGGTAGTGATGAGGCTGTTTGCATTGTCGACAGGCGGAATGTCTTTCTCACCAAGCAATTCGAAGAATCTCTGGTCCTGGCTTGGATCGGCCGCTGAGGTTCCGCCGGGCAGAATTGTCGCGGCGCCGAGTACACCGATGGTGGCAATGGTGGCGCGGGTGATGCCGGAAAACATGGCCAGGTTTCCGATCTACTACGGCCATTGCATGGCGGGGCTTTCCGCTTGAGTTTAGGCCGCGCAGGGCGATCCGGCAGATTGCGGATTTCGATGTTTGTCCCGGCCGGTACGGGTTAACGCATCGCCTCCACGGCGTCGGTCAAATGCCGGCGGTGGCGTGGTCCGACGCGATATCCGCGGCCAGTGGGGAGACGGCGCCGATGATCTCGTCGATCGTCGCCGGAGGCACCCCCGCGGCCGATAGCGAAGCTGCCAAATGCCCAGCCACCAAGGCGAAGTGGGACATCATGATGCCGCGGCCCTGGTGGACCCGCTTCATCGGTGCCCCGGTGTAGGGTTCCGGCCCCCCGAGGGCGGCAGCGAAGAATTCGACCTGTCTGCCCTTCAACCGGTTCATATTCGATCCGGCGAAAAAGCCGGACAGCTGGTCGTCGGCAAGCACTCGGGTGTAGAAGTCTTCGACGACGATTTCGATTGCCTCGTAACCGCCGATCGCGTCATAGATGCTGCCCGTCCCGGCCGGCGCCGCGGCCTTGCGCCGGCGTAATAGTGAAAGCATTCGCATGAGCAGAAGCACATCATCGGGCCGTTGCCCGACCGTTAGGCCGCCATCACCGGGCGATTACCGCCAGTAACCAGTCAATTGCCAGGAATAACCGGGACTTCGCAGCAGCGCGGCACGCTCGGTGAGCAATCCAACACCTCCACGATTTGCACGTAACAATTCCGTCAGCGAGGCTGGAACTACGCGGTCAGACACGGCGCCACCTGGTACTTCGCCTAACTCACGTTGCGCTGCGGCCCGGTGTGAGGGCGAATTCATCGCAGCGACATCGCGGGCATCGGGGGAGCAACATCACGCTCATATGTTTTTCCAGACAACACAGTGGATTAGGCAGGGGAAGTGGCGAAGCGATCGGATGAAGCAACGGCATGACTGAGCCGGATGCCGCGTCGCTGACGGGGTTCACAGTGGCCATCACTGCCTCGAGGCGGGTGGATGAGTTCACGACGATGCTGCGCCGTCGCGGAGCAGACGTCGTGACGGCTGCGGCCATGAACATGGTTCCCCTCGCCGACGACGCGCGACTGCGCACCGCCACCGATGACGTGATTGATGCGCCGCCGGACGTCCTGATCGCAACGACCGGGATCGGGTTTCGCGGCTGGGTTGAGGCGGCCGAGGGTTGGGGGATGGCCGAGGCGCTGCTGGCGGCTCTGGGCAAGGCCAGGGTGATCTCGCGGGGACCGAAAGCCACCGGCGCTCTGCGGGCGGCCGGTTTGCGTGAAGAGTGGTCGCCGGTATCGGAGTCCTCTGAGGAAGTACTCGCCCACCTGACCGTCGATGACCTCCGGGGCAAACGAGTCGCGGTGCAGCTGCACGGCGCTACCGAGGATTGGGACCCGGTACCGGGGTTCATCGACACGCTCGTCGAACGCGGCGCGACCGTCGTGGGCGTGCCGGTGTATCGGTGGGAGCCGCCGAAACACCTCGGCGCGTTGGACGGCCTGATTGAGAAGGTCGCGCTCGGCGGTGTGGACGCGATCACGTTCACATCCGCGCCCGCGGCGGCATCGTTCTTGATGCGGGCCGACGACTTGCGGCTCACCGAGGCCGTGCGGCGGGCAATGAATACGACGGTGACTGTGTTCTGCGTGGGGCCGGTGACCGCCCGTCCGTTGCACAACGCCGGGGTGTCCTCCGTACAGCCCGAACGGATGCGGCTCGGCGCGTTGGCACGTGCCGTCGCCGACGAGTTGCCGCGCCGACAGCCGGATCTGGCGGTCGCCGGACACACCTTGGGCGTGCGCGCTACCTGTGCCGTCGTCGACGGCGTGGTGCGCGACCTGTCACCCAACTCGCTGGTTCTGCTCAAGCTGCTAGCATCCGCTCCCGGCGCGGTGGTGTCGCGCGATGTACTGCTCGAAGCGCTCGGCGGTGACGACCCACACGTGGTCGAGGCCGCGGTCGCGCGGCTGCGGTCGGCGATCGGGGTCAAAGAGCTCATCGCCACCGCAGTCAAACGTGGCTATCGGCTGGCGCTGGACTTCATGCCTGACGACACCGCGGTGCCTCGATGACCACTGTGCTGGTGGCCCATGGGACTCGGAATCCATTGGGTATCAACATGATCAGCGACCTGGCGACGGCTGTGGCCGCAGTTCTGAGCGAGCAGGTGCGGGTCGGATTCGTCGATGTCCTGGGTCCGACACCGGCCGAGGTGTTAAACACTTTGCACGATGAGCCGACGGTCCTGGTGCCTGCGCTGCTGTCCAGTGGATACCACGTCCGCGTCGACGTCCCGCAATACGTTGCCGAATCCGGGCACCAACGCGTTACCGTCACCCGCCCGCTCGGACCGTCGCCGGAGTTGGCCCGTGCGATGTTGTGCAGGTTGACCGCCGCGGGCTGGGATCGCGATGATCACGTGGTGCTCGTGGCGGCCGGCACCCGCGACCCACGGGCACGCGGCGAGCTGCGGTTCACCGCCGCGTCGTTGTCTGCGCTGGTTGGCCACCGGGTGTCCACCGCGTTCGCCGCGCCGTGTCGCGACGGGTCGGGCTATCCTTCCGTGGCTGATGTCGTGGTGAGGGCCCGTCGGTCTGGCGCCCGTCGGGTCGCGTTGGCGTCATATCTGTTGGCGGACGGATTGTTTCAGAGTCGTCTACATTTGGCCGGCGCCGACGTGGTGAGCGCGCCGCTCGGTTTGCATCCCGCGGTGATCCGGTTGGCCTGCCGTCGCCGCCGGGAAGCGGTGCTGCCGGGGTTCGCGTGCGTGCCGGGGTAGCTGCCGGTCAGGCGGAAAACCCGCGCGGCGGTAGCCGAAGCGAATGTCGGGGGAGTTGGCGACCCACACCGTGCCGTCCACGCCGACTCGGGTTGCGTAGACCGGAATGGAGATTCCCTCGGCGTCGAGGCACCGGCCGTCGAGCAGGCTGAAAGCTTGCTTCTTCAGCGGGGATTGGATGATGGGAACACCTGCGCGGTCGCCGACAATGCCACGCGACAACACGGCGGCCCGGCCGATCGGATCAATATTTCCGACAGCGCGAATACTGTTGTCGGCCAACACAAAAAGCGCGACCTGCGCGCTGTCGGGCAGGAGAACCGCCACGCCACGCATCGGCTGAAGCCGCGTGGCCGGGCAGGCGGCGGTCCAGTCGTGACGCCAGCGGCCGAGATCGAATGACGTTGCCATGTCAGTGGTTCCTCACGGTAGGCGTGCCGAGCAGGACGGGCACCTTGCGCCCGTTCTTCTCGCCGAATTCGACGGTCGGGTCGGGCGCGCCGGGCGCGTTGACGAACGACACGAACCGGGCAAGCTTGTCCGGGTCGTCGAGAACGGCTTTCCATTCGCAGATGTAGCCGTCCACGTGGCGCTCCATTGCCGCCTCGAAATCGGCTGCCAGACCAAGGGAGTCGTCGATGATTACTTCCCGCAGGTGGTCCAGCCCCCCGTCGAGCTCGTCAAGCCATGACGCTGTGCGTTGCAACCGGCTGGCGGTGCGGATGTAGTACATGAGGAAGCGATCGACGTAGCGCACCAGGGTTTCGTTGTCGAGGTCGGAGGCGAGCAGCTGGGCGTGTTTGGGTGTCATGCCGCCGTTGCCGCCGACGTACAGGTTCCAGCCTGCCTCGGTGGCGATCACGCCCACATCTTTTCCGCGCGCCTCCGCACACTCGCGGGCGCAGCCCGACACGGCCATCTTGATCTTGTGCGGTGCTCGCAGTCCGCGGTAGCGCAGCTCCAGATCGATGGCCATCTGGACGGAATCCTGCTGGCCATAGCGGCACCAATCGGTGCCGACACAACTCTTGACGGTGCGTAACGCCTTGCCGTAGGCGTGCCCGGATTCCATGCCGCCCTCGACGAGTCTGACCCAGATCTGCGGGAGTTGGTCGACGGTGGCGCCGAACATGTCGATCCGTTGGCCGCCGGTGATTTTGGTGTATAGCCCGAAATCGCGTGCGATCTCACCGATCAGGATCAACTGCTCCGGCGTGATGTCGCCGCCGGGCACCCGCGGAACCACCGAGTAGGTGCCATTGCGTTGGAGGTTGGCGAGGAAATGGTCGTTGGTGTCCTGCAGCGACGCCTGCTCCCCGTCGAGGATGTGCTCGGAGCTGGTGGAGGCAAGAATCGACGCCACCACCGGTTTGCAGATGTCGCAGCCGGTGCCCGTGCCGTAGCGCTCGATCAAGCTGGAGAACGTGCGTACGCCACTGGCCTGCACGATCTCGAACAGCTCGGTCCGGGACGCAGAGAAGTGCTCGCACAACGCTTTCGATACCTCGACACCTTCGGCGGCGAGCAGTTGTGACAGCAGCGGTACGCACGACCCGCACGACGTGCCCGCAGAGGTAAGGTTTTTGAGGTCGGCCACGGTGCCCGAACCCTCGGCGATCGCCGCGCACAACGCCGACTTGGCGACGTTGTTGCATGAGCAGATCTGCGCGTCGTGGGGGAGTGCACCCACGCCGATCGCGGGCACGTCGCCGGCGCCGGCCGGGGCGATCAGGGCCACCGGGTCGCCGGGCAGCTGCGATCCGACCAGCGGCCGCAACACCCCGTAGCTGGATGCGTCGCCGACCAGGATGCCGCCGAGCAGGGTTTGCGCGTCGTCGGAGAGCACCAGCTTGGCGTAGGTGCCACCGATCGGGTCGGACACCACCACCTCCAGTGCGCCCGGCGTGGTGCCCAGCGCGTCGCCGAAGCTGGCAACGTCGACCCCGAGCAGCTTGAGTTTGGTGGACAGATCGGCACCGGGGAACTCCGCGTCGCCGCCGAGTAGCCGGTCGGCGACCACTTCGGCGGTCGTGTAACCGGGGCCGACCAAGCCGTAGCAGCGGCCTTCGATCGCCGCCACCTCGCCGATGGCGTAGATATCGGGTTCGCTTGTGGTGCAGGTTAAGTCGCATACAATGCCGCCGCGCTCGGCGGTGCCGAGGCCGGCCGCCCGGGCCAGATCGTCGCGTGGCCGAACTCCGGCCGAGAAGACCAGCAGCGCGGCGTCGATCACCTCGTCGTTGCTCAGGGTGACGCGAAGCCGATTGGCGCCCTCGCCGGCGATCTGCTCGATGGCCGAAGTACCCGCGCCGACGGTGACGCCGATGCCCAGCTCGCGCACCGAACGCAACAGGTGCTCGCCGCCGGCCTGGTCGACCTGCAGCGGCATCAGCCGCGGCGCGAATTCGACCACATGCGGCCGCATTCCGAGCAGTCGTAACGCGTTGGCTGCCTCCAGACCGAGCAGCCCGCCACCGACGACGATGCCGACGGCCCCGGGGTCGGCGGCCAGTGCGACCTCGGCGTCGGCGCGGATCGCATCCAGGTCGTCCAAGGTCCGGTACACGTGACAGCCGGCCGAATCCTTGCCGGGCACCGGCGGGACGAAGGGGTAAGAGCCGGTGGCCAATACCAGTGCGTCGTATTCCAGTGCCGATCCGTCGGCGGCGACGAGACGTTTGCCGTTGCGGTCGATGCCGGTCACCGCGTTCCCGAGGCGAAGCTCGACGAGATGGTCGCCGGCATAGTCGTTTCCGCTGAGCGCCAGCAGCGAGCGGTCCCAGGCGCCCACGTAGGACGACAAGCCGACCCGGTCGTAGGCCGCATCGGGCTCCTCGCCGAACACGACAACCCGCCATTCGCCGTCGGTGTCGCGGGCGCGCAGCGCTTCGACGAAGCGGTGCCCCACCATGCCATGCCCGATAACCGCCACCGTGCGTTGACGCACTGCTGCGCTCCTTTCCCGGTTCTGCAGGTCGACGCTAGAAGTCCTGTATTGCGACCGCGTCGCACTGGGTTGCCGCCCCGTCACGCCTTTCTCACGCCGCATGACGTGTGCGCGTGAGGAGGTCTATCCGAGCCGCTCGACCAGCGCCCCCTCGGCCGAATCCGGCGGGATCAGGGCCAGGCCACGTCGCCCCACCATGGCCGCGAGATGTGATGTCGCGGCGTGTTTCGGCGCCGCCCATGCGCCGTTGCCGTCAGGTTCGACGGGAACCACCCGCCACCGATCGGTGCGAGCCACGCCGTGTACCGAAATCAGCTCGGCGGCGGCGGGCTCGGCCGCGGTGAGTGCGTCGATGAGAACCGGACCCAGCAGGGCCACACCGGCGATCGCCGCCAGCGGGTTGCCGCCGACGCCGAGCAGCACCCGCGCACCGGAGCCGTTGCCGGGCAGTGTCGCGACCAGAACCGACCCGCCGGGACGCATGGCCACCCCATCGGCGACCACAAAGCCGCCGGCCCGGGCGATCGCGCCGCGCAGATGGTCGGCCACCCCTCGACCGGTGGCGCCGATGATGACGACCAAGTCAACCTCACCGGTCAGAGCGAATTGCAGGGCGTCCGGATCATCGGGCAGATGCGCACCGGTGTGGACGACGGCACCCAATTTGCGTAACCGGGCGGTGACCGGCCCGGCTGCGGTCTCGGGCAGTACCGGCTGTGCAGGATCGTAAACCTTTGCACCGAAATCGATTTCATCGCCCGAACTGTGGACTGCAGCCCGCACCGGCCCACGGACCATCAGGCGCTCGACTCCGGCCGAGCAGGCCAGCGATGCCAGGGCTTCGTCGACCCCGGTACCGCTCGATGCCAGCACCGCGCCGGTTTCCCACTCGCTTCCGCGGCGAC
This sequence comes from Mycobacterium sp., assembly GCF_049278535.1. Classification (GTDB taxonomy): domain Bacteria; phylum Actinomycetota; class Actinomycetes; order Mycobacteriales; family Mycobacteriaceae; genus Mycobacterium. The sequence goes on from NZ_JBAPMI010000157.1 coordinate 7,046, forward strand.
GGGTGTCGTCGCGGTCCGCGGGGCCGGATGCGCAGGGGTACACCAGTTGGCCGGTCGCGTCGACCTCCTCGTCGCGGATCACCCGTTGCGCACCCTCGGGCAGGCGGGCACCGGTGGCGATGCGACGGGCCTGCCCGTCGGCCAGTGCGCCACTGTGCATTCCGGCGGCGACGGCATCGTCCCGCGGAATCCACGGACCGGGCCCGGCTACGGCCCAGCCATCCATTGCCGACGCATCGAACGGGGGAAACGGTGTTGCGGCCGTGAGCGGTTCGGCGAGCACCGCGCCGATCGCGTCCTCCAGCCTGCGCTCGACGACGGGTAGCCGACCGATTGCGGCGGATACGGCCGCGCGGACGCTGTCGGGCGTGCGGTCGGCCTTGGCACGGGCAGCGGCGAGTTGCTCGGGTGTGTCGACGTCGAAGACGTCGGCCACCCGAGCGGTTACCCGGTTGCCCGGCAGTAGGTCTCGCATTCGCGCCGGGTAGGCGGTGAGCGCGGCTGCCAACGCCGCCGAATCCCATACCGCAGTAAGGTATTGGAGGCGGCCGCTGTCGTCGACGGCAAGGGCGACCGGCGCGTCGCGGCGGGCCGCGGCCAGTGCCGTCACGGCATCCCGTGTGATGGACGGCAGGTCGGCCGCGAGCACCACGATATCGGCGGGCCCACCGGGCAGCGCCGCAAAGCCCGCAGCGAGCGCGGCGACGGGACCGCGGCCTGGCGGGTCTTCGCGCACCACGATTACTGCGGACGGCACATCGCGCGGTGGGCCCACCACGACAACGGTGTCGGCATCTGCCACCGCTCCCAGCGCGATGTCGAGCAGCCGCCGTCCGCCGACCCGCTGCTCCGGCTTGTCCGCGCCGAGGCGCGTCGAGGCCCCGCCGGCAAGCACGATGGCGCGCAGGGGTCGGCGCTGCGCGGCTCGGGCGTCGGAAACCGGTGGGCGGCTTGCGGCATGCGGAGCGGCGGTGCTCAATAGACGTCCCGCACATAGCGCCGCTCGGCCGACATCGCCTGCAGATACGTGGCCGCGCTTTTCGGACTGCGACCGCTCTGCTGAGCGATGATGCCGCGCAGGGTCTCCTCGACGTCGCGGGCCATCCGCGCGGCGTCCCCGCACACGTACACGTAGGCGCCGTCGGCGACCCATTTCCACAGGTCGGTGGCATTCTCTTGCATGCGGTCCTGGACGTAGAGCTTGGTGGCGCCGTCGCGAGAGAACGCGGTGTCGATCCGGGTCAGCACGCCCGACTGGGCGAAGGTATCCAGCTCGTCGCGGTAGTAGAACTCGGTGGCTTCGTGGCGTTCGCCGAAGAACAGCCAGTTGTCGCCGGTGTGCCCGCGTGCGGCCCGGTCGTGCAGAAATCCGCGGAACGGCGCGATTCCGGTTCCGGGGCCGATCATGATCGTCCGCGCATCCGGATCCTGCGGCGGGCGAAAGTGCTTGGTGCGCTGGATGAAGACATCCACCTCGGCGCCGGTCTCCAGGGTTGCCAGGTAACCGGAGCACACGCCGTGTCGCAGCGTACCGGCCGACGACTCGAAGCGAACAACGCCCGGGGTCACCTGCACCTGCGTCGGGTCTTCGAGCGGACTCGACGAGATCGAGTACAGCCGGGGTGCCAACGGTCGCAGCACACTGAGCCACTCGTCGAGTTCCGCCTGGACGGGGTAATCGCCCAGCAGATCCAGAGTTTGGCGTCCCCAGGTCCACTCGGCGAAGCGGGGGGAGTCATCGATCGCGACCCGCAAGTCTTCGGCCGGATGCCGTTCGTGCACGAACCGCAATAGGTCCGGCGTGATTCGGGTGATGTCCAGCCGTCGAGCGAGCGCCTCCGCAAGTAGCATCGTCTCTTCACCCACGCCGATCTCGACGGAGCCGTCCAGGCCGGTGAGGTCGAGAAACTCGGAGACGGTCTCGGGGTGGTTGTGCGGCCACACGCCGAGTGCGTCGCCGGCGTTGTACTCCAGAGTGCCCTCAGGCAAACGAAATCCGATGCTGCGTACATCCTTGTCAGAACCCGCACCGCACAGCGAGACGTTGCTGGTTATCGTCGTCCGAAGTGGGTTGGCGCGCGAATACGACTGTGCTGTTACCGGCTTCGACTCCTTCGCACCCGAGCGGACATCGCTCAACACTGAGATGACGCGGTCGGTCCAGGACTGTGCGGTCGCCTCGAAGTCCGGTTCACACAACGCGCGGTCAACGATGCGGTGGGCACCCAGGTGTTCGAGCCGGGCATCGAGCTTGCGGGCAAAGCCGCAGAAATCGGCGTACGACGAGTCGCCGAATCCGAGAACCGAGAATGTGAGGTTGTCGAGGTCGCCGGGCTCAGCGGCCGCCAGCGCGTCCCATAGCGCGATCCCGTTGTCGGGGGGATCGCCGTCGCCGGTGGTCGACACCGCGAACAGCAGAGTGCCAGTCAGATCGGCCACCGCGACTTCTTCGGCCCCGCGCAAACGCGCCGCAACACCTGCACCGTTGAGTTTTTCGACGCAGGTCGCGGCGAACTCCTCGGCCGTACCGGTCTGTGATGCCCACACCACCGTCGCTAACGGCTGGCCGGCGACATGCCCGGGTGTGGACGCCGTTGGTATTGCGGACCTGGAGAAGATTCCGGCCAGCACGCCGTCAATCCATACCCGATTTCGCGGCGAGAGCGGCGTCACGGCGGGCAGCAGCGGCACCTCGTCGCTGGGCGGATTCGCGCGAATACCGCTCACCAGGCCAGACAGGAACAGCCGTTCGTCGGCGCTCAGCGTCGCCGACGACGGGAGCGTGCTCAGCAGCGCAGCGAGTGCGTCGACCGGCGCTCGAGCCTTTTGAGACGTGAGTTGATTTGCGACACTGCCGGATTCGATCGGGGTGACTGCGACAGCGCACACTTTGAATTCCGGCTGCAGCGAGTCGGCGTCGACCGCGTCGTTGGTCACCGCATTGACGGCGACGTCGGGCGCGAAAGCGTCGGCCCAGTGCATCGGGGCGAAACACACGCCAGGGCGTACCGCATCGTCGACAGCGGCCGCGAGCACGGCACGACCACGGCGGGAACGGATTTCGACGCGGTCGCCGTCGCTGACACCGAGCCGGTCGGCGTCTCCCGGATGCAGCTGCAGGAACGGTTCGGGATTGAGTTTGTTGAGTTTGGCGACACGCCCGGTTTTGGTCATGGTGTGCCATTGGTGCGCCAGCCTGCCGGTGGTGAACACCATCGGAAACTCGTCATCTGGCAGTTCGGCCGCGGGGAGGTAAGGCCGGGGCAGAAACCGGGCGCGACGGCTCGGCGTCGGGAAGGCCAGCGCCGGTATCGTGCCGTCGTCGGCGGTATGCAGATCTTGACTGACGCCGTCGTTTCGGTAGCGGATCGGGTTGCGGTCCTCGCAACCGGGCGGCGCGGGCCACTGGACCGGGCCGCGGCGCAGCCGTTGGTGATCCACTCCGCGCAGATCCCAACCGGTGCACGGATTGTGGAAAGTGGCCAGCTCGTCGAAAACAGCTGCAGCCGAATCGAAGTCGAAACCAGGGTAGCCCATCGCGGTCGCGACCCGGCAGATCAGCTGCCAGTCCGGGGCGGCCTCGCCGGGCGGGTCCATCGCGGCCCCGCAATGCGTGAGGGTGCGTTCGCTGTTGACCATCACACCGTCGGCCTCGGCCCACAGCGCCGCGGGCAACACCACGTCGGCGTATTCGGAGGTCTCCGCGCCGGCGAACGCCTCCTGGACCACCACCAGCTCGGCACGCTGTAGACCGGCGATTACCGAGGCTCGATTCGAAACGGAGGCAACGGGGTTGGTGCAGATGATCCACGCTGCCCGGATCTCGCCGTCGGCCATCCGCCGGTACATGTCGACTGTGCCGGTTCCACCCTCGGCGCGAATCGTGCCGGATTCCAGTTCCCATCGGGCCTCGACGAACGCGCGGTCGTCGGGATCCAGTGCCGACCGCTGTCCGGGCAGGCCTGGACCCATGTATCCCATTTCCCGGCCGCCCATCGCGTTCGGCTGGCCGGTCAGCGAGAACGGGCCCGCACCGGGTCGGCATATCGCGCCGGTGGCCAGGTGCAAATTGCACAAGGCGTTGGTGTTCCAAGTTCCGTGGGTGGACTGGTTGAGGCCCATGGTCCACAGGCTCACCCAGTTCCTCGTCCCGCAGATCAGCTCCGCCACGGTCCGCAGATCCGCCTCACTCAGGCCGGTGATGTCGGCGACGAGGTCGGCCGGATATTCGTCGAGCAGGGCATCCAGCGGCTCCCAGCCCTCGGTGTAGGCGGCGACGAAGTCGGTGTCCACACCATCGGCGTCGCGCACCAGCCGCAGCAGACCGTTGAGCAGGGCCAGGTCGGTGCCCGGGCGGATCGGGAGGTGCAGGTCGGCTTTGGCGGCAGTGGCCGTCCGGCGGGGGTCGACGACCACCAGTTTGGCGCCGTCCCGGACGCGGTCCATCATCCGCAGGTAAAGGATCGGATGGCAGTCGGCCATGTTGGCGCCCAGCACCAGAAACAAGTCTGCGGTGTCCAGGTCGTCATAGCTGCCGGGCGGACCGTCGGCGCCGAGCGACTGCTTGTAGCCCGTCCCGGCGCTGGCCATGCACAGCCGCGAGTTGGACTCGATCCACTGCGTCCGCAGATACCCCTTGGCCAGTTTGTTGGCCAGATACTGTGCTTCGGTGGTCATTTGACCCGACACGTACAGGGCGATGGCGTCCGGTCCGTGTTCGTCGCGGATCGCCGACAGCCGGGCGGCCACCTCTGCGATCGCGGTTTCCACCGCGATCGGCTCGGCCTCGACGCCGCGCTGTCGCCGGCGAAGGGCATTATCCAGGCGTCCGCCGGCACGCAGCATGTCGGCTGTGGTGTTGCCTTTGGTGCACAATCGCCCGCGGTTGGCGGGATGGTCGGCGCGCCCGGTCGCCTTGGTCACCACGCCGTCGGCCACATGCAGGTCCATGCCGCAACCCACACCGCAGTACCCACACACCGTGGCGACCGTCGTCATACCACCTTCTCGCCCTTCGCCGCGGTCGCGGCAACAGAACCCCATGGTGTCGCGGGTGTGTTTCGGCACCCGTCATTGCGGTTACGCCCGGATCAACTTGACCTAGCAGTGCGCTGAGTACCGCGGTGAGGTGGCAAAATCCCAGTTCAGAGACGTGATGCAGATTACGGCCGGTGCAACATCACACAGTCGTGCAGGCCGGGGTCGTCAGGGTCAGCATTGCGATGCAGTAGCGCACGAGTCGGTATCACCCGAAGCCCGGGCGCCTCGGGCGCCCCGAGGGTCTCAGCTCGGCCATCGACGATCAGCGAGTAACCGCCCGGTTCGCTCGGAGGCCACAACAGCGTGACGGCACGGTGGCTTTCGACGTTCTCGCGGGTTCGGCCGCCGATCCGCCCGACGTGCAGCACCTGCTCGCGCAATTCGGGTTCGACGGTAACGGTGTGCACCAGGTAGTCGTCGTCAACGGTGACGAGGTAAGCGAATCGATAGTCGCCCAATGCGTCGGCCAAGCGGTCGAAGTCGATTCTCCTCGCGGACTTGCTGCCCATTCGCACAGCGTAGGGGTTAGCCGTGCGGTCATTCGGGGTACTAAAGTCCGGCAACGAGAGATGATCAACATCGTGGTTCGCTGGCTTGATCGCTGGCAGGTTTCATTGGCCGCCAGTGCAATCGTCGTTGCGGGTTGCTCGGCCCCTGGAACATCCGTGGAGAGCGCGCCAGAGGTCACTGTGACGTCGGTAGATGTCGCGCTGAATGCCCCGTTGTGGTCGTACCGCCGCCACACGCTCGTCGCGCTAACCGCCGACGGCCGACTGGCCGAAATCGCCGATCCGGCTCACCCGGGCCACGCCGTCACGCGGCTGTCGCAAGCGATGGCGGCCGGGCGCAACCTGCAGATCAGCCGGAAAGACGATCGGCACGTCTTCGTCCCCGAGCCGCGACGCGGCAAGGTCGCGGTGGTCGATCTCGCCTCGCTGGACCAAAGTGCCGACTTCGACGCCGGGCCGAGTCCGGCGTACCTGTCCGAAGACAGCGGATTGCGGATGTTGCTCGCGCTGTCAGCCGACGGCTCGTCGGTGACCCCGGTAGACGAATACGGCTACCGGGAACTGCCGACGGCAACGATAAACGGCGGGCGCTCGGACACCATCGACGGCGCTAACCGTGGGCGCGAGATCGAGTACCACGTGTACGGATCATCCGGAATTCGTTATTACAAAGGACCTTCGTCGCCACCAGGCGAGCAGGGGGCGTTGCCCATCGACGTCGCTTCGTCAGCCGCGGATGGAACCGCGGTGACGCGAATCTTCGTGACACGACCGGACAGCGACGTGTTGTATGCCGTCGACTCGCGGCCGGGCGGGGAAGGGTTGCAGGTACTGGCCGCGACCCAACTGCCCTCACCGATCCGCTGGATCGGTACCGACGACACCCGGGTCTACGCTGCCACCGACCAGGAGGTGGCAACGCTGGAAACAGCCAGTTTCACCGGTTACCCGCTAGGCTCGATCCCAGTGTTGCGGATGACCAATTACCGTGCGGCTCTTCCAGAATCGCAACGATCGGCTCGGTTGTCGGGGATGGCGCTCGGGCCGCACCGGGTGTACCTGACCTTCGCGGGAACACCGTTGGTGGTCAGTGTCGCCAAACCGCATCTGTGACCGGACAACTGAAGGACGGTGGCCTGCCGATATGGAAGACAAGTCCACACCGGTCACTATCGACGACGACGTCGAATGGCTCACCGAACAGATCGAGGCGCTCAAACAACTTGGTCTACTAGACGAAGTAAGCGACAGCCAGAAATACGACTTCAGCATCAGATGGGGTACCGCTCTAGCCGGCCGGTTGCCGCGGTTGCTGCACTACAGTTCGCGCGGACTCCTCGACGAGACCGACGAACGTCGGTTCCAGGCCCTGTGCGACGAGCTGCGGGGCATGGCCGGCCTGATTGATCGCTTCGGCCTAGCCCAGCCGGTTTTCAGCGCTGCGCCACCCGCCGCGGCTAAGCGCTGGGGGGAGTCGAGGCCAGCCACGTGGCGGCGCGGGCTTCTGTTTCGCCGCAACTGAGAAAATCCTTCTCGCACAGCCTGATTGCAGTGCGCTGCCCACACGCCGAGCCACGGCACGTCAACGCCACCAGGTAGGCATCGTCGTCTTCATCCAGGAAGAGAAAACCGAGATACAGCGCGTGGCCGACCTCGAAATCGGTTTGGCCGCAGCTCTGGCAGTGTCCACCTTTAGCCGCAACCTGTTCCAGGACGCGGTCCCGGTCGAGGGGGACCAGGCTGATCAGCTCGGGGCGCACCATCGCTTGGTCAGCCATGCTAGATCTCCACATTTTTGGCGTAGTAGACGTTGTCTTCGCGCCAGCCGCCCGCACCCTTGCCGATCCCGGAGTAGTCGTTGACGAACTCGATCTGGTTGATCCATTTGGCCATCTTGAATCCGACCTGGGTCTCCACTCGCAACCGCACCGGTGCGCCGTGCTTGATCGGCAACGGTTTGCCGTTCATCTCATATGCCAGAATGGTCTGCGGCTTGTAGGCGAGTTCGAGGTCCATCACTTCGTAGAACTGGCCTCCGCCATGCGAACTGGGCTCGTCGCGGTCATTGTCCTGCATCGTCATCGAGCAGATGTATTTCGCCTCCGGGAGCGGCCGCACCAGCTCGACCAGCATGCTCAGGTGCACGCCGCTCCATTCGCCGATGCTTGTCCAACCCTGGACGCAGTTGTGCATCACCCGCTGCATCTCCGGTTGCGCGAGCGCGCGAAGCGCCGCCAAATCCAGCGTCACCGGATTCTCGACCAATCCGCCTACCCGAAGCCGCCAGTCGACGAAGTTGTGCACCGCCATCACCTTGTACTCGTCCGAGCATGGGGGCTTGCCGTTGACCCGGTGCTGTGTGGTGAGCCGCTTGGCCGAATAGTTCTGCCGTGAGTTCAACGGCCGGAGCAGCGGCCGCCGAACGATCGCCACGACGCGGTCGATGACCCGCTGAACTGAACGCGGGTTGCGCAGGCTCCAGATCGTCGCCGCGACGTGAATGCCGATGATCGTCGCGATGATCAACAACGACAACGCTGTTGACCAGTAGGTGTTGTGAACCGAGCCGAAGATCATCGAAGCCGTGAGACGGCCCCAGCCCCAGAAGAACACCATCGAGAGGTGGATGGCGATGAAACCCACGAAGGCGACAAGGCCCAGGAAATGCAGACTGCGCGCCCATTGTCGCCCGCCCAGCATCTGCACGTACCACGGGAACCGGGCTTCGACGGCTGGGGATTGGGCTGCGCCGGTGAGGATCTGGAACGGCGCCAGCACAAAGACGACACCTGCATACGTCAGTTTCTGCATGGCGTCCAGCGGCTCGCCCGGCAGCAGCGGCGGCAGATTGAACGTCATGTAGGTGACGATGTCATTCCAGGCCTCGGGGAAGATCGACCACGACGCGGGCCAGTAGCGGTGCCACTGCCCGGTAGCGAACAGCAAGATGTAGTACGACAGGCCGATCAGGATCCAGCCGATCACCGCGAAGAAATGCCAGTGCCGGCCGATGCCCAGTTGGGCGCGGCCGGGCAACGAGATGAACGGGCTGTAGTCCTCCTCCTCGTCGAGGGTGTCGTAGAGCTTGTTCTTAGGCATGACCTTGCGGGTGAACCGCGCCCACTCGGTTCCGGGCTTGCTGTCGTCATTCCAGTACAGCTTCGGATGGGTCGCGAGAATCTCGATGCCGCTGCGGATTACCAGCGTCACGAACAGCACGTTGAGCCAGTGGTCCACTCGCAGCCACACCGGATAGTCGAGTGTTGTCACGGCAGGGCTCCCGTCAGTCGGACCACTGTTGACGTTGCGGATAGGCCACGTTGATTCCCAACAACACTGACATGTGGACGGTGACGAAGCCCAATGCCAACACACCCGCCAGCGTGCCCGGCGCGAAATCCCAGCGGCCGGTCACCGCAAGCAGCCCGGGTAGTGGCGTCACCCTGGTGACCAGGTACAGACCGATGAAGGCGACCGCAATCCCGTCGCCGAGCAGCCATGCCGAGGACGGTATCCGGGGAATTCGGTCAAGCCAGAGGCCCGCGGCGGCCAACAGGCAGCAGGCGAGCACCGTGGCGGTGTAGCCGACGAAGTACGCCGGCAATGCCGGCCGGCTGGTCAACACGTAGACATGCACGGCGGCAATTCCCAGCAACAGACCCGCTCCGAGCGCCGTAACCGTTCGGGGCACGTTGAACGCGACGTAGCCCTTGAGGCGAAGCCATTCATACAACTGGCCGTGCTTCAACCGCTGGGTCATCACACCCACGGCTGCAACCTACCCCGCGGCGCTTCTACACAAACCGGTCAGGTCAGGGGGGTGCCTGCCAAAACGCGTACAAATCGCTGAAAAGGCCCAAGCGTCAATGGCTCAGTGCGCGGACGGCTCCTCCCGCGCCCGCGGGGTCTCCACGATCACAGTGGTGGCTTTGACAATGGCGACGGCCAGACTGCCGGGCTCGAGCTTGAGCTCGCGGGCCGCCTCGGTACTCATCAACGACACGACTGTGTGTGGCCCACACTGCATTTCGACGCGGGTCATCACCTTGTCGCTGAGCACATCGGTGACCAATCCGACGAAGCGATTGCGCGCCGAGCTGTTGATTCCAAGTGGGTTCGGCGGCGGCGACGGGGCATTGGCGCGCCAGAATTCGGCCAGTACATCACCGGCTATCACCTTGCGACCGGCCTGATCCTGGCTGGCCGGCAAGGTACCGTTGTCGATCCATCGCCGGACGGTATCGTCGCTGACTCCGAGCAACTCGGCCGCCTGACGGATCCGCATCGATGACACGAGAAAATGCTATCTGTGGCGGGTTCGATGCGCAGCAGCGTGCGAGAACGTGCCGAGCGGTGCGGCGCTAATCGGGCAATAATGGCTAGTGATGCTCTCGCAATACCCGCATGAGCGGGCGACGATGCTCCGGGCGGCACCGTGACGATCACGACGCTCGGTATCCCGTTGGCGCCCCGTGAGCTCGACGGGTCCGCTCCATCGGCTGGTCCGCTGATTGACAGCTACGGGCGGTCGGCAACCGACCTGCGGGTGTCGCTGACCGATCGCTGTAATCTGCGGTGTACCTACTGCATGCCCGCCGCCGGTTTGCCTTGGCTGGGCGCGGGTCAACTGCTCCAGCCCGATGAGTTTGTTCGGTTGGTGCGAATCGCGGTGACCCGACTGGGTGTGACCAAAGTCCGGTTCACTGGCGGAGAACCGTTGCTGGACAAGCATCTTGAGCGCATTGTCACCGCGGCGGCGGCCCTTCTGCCCCGCCCGGAGCTCGCGCTGACAACCAACGGCGTTTTGTTGGCGAAACGTGCCCCGGCGCTGGCGCGCGCCGGTTTGGACCGGGTGAACGTGTCGCTGGACAGCGTGAACTTTGCGAATTTCGCGGCTATCACCCGCCGCGATCGGCTGGCCGACGTCTTGGCCGGCTTGGCTGCCGCGTCGGCAGCGGGATTGCGGCCGGTGAAGGTGAATGCGGTGCTGGACCCGGTGAACGGCCTGGACGACGCGGTGCCGTTGGTGCGGTTCTGCCTCGAGCACGACTACCAGCTACGCGTTATCGAGCAGATGCCGCTCGACGCCGGACACGAATGGCAACGTCAGACCATGGTGACCGCGGATCAGGTGCTGGCCGAGCTGCGGCGGCACGGATTTCGGTTGAACCCCGATGAGACTCCGCGGGGTGCGATGCCGGCCGCGTTATGGCAGATCACCGATCCTGTGACAGGTCGCACCGGCAAAGTCGGGATCGTCGCCACGGTGTCGCAACCGTTTTGCGCGACGTGCAATCGCACCCGGCTGACCGCCGATGGACAGCTGCGAAGTTGCCTGTTCGCCACCCAGGAGACCGACCTGCGGGCCTTGCTGCGCGACGGCGTTGACGACGCCGGAATCGAGGCTGCATGGCGAGCCGCGATGTGGGAGAAACCCGCAGGCCACGGTATCAACGCGCCGGACTTCGTGCAGCCGAAGCGGTCGATGAGCGCGATCGGTGGCTGAGGTGACTGCCGAAACGGGCCGGCTGATCGACGTCGATGTGCGGTATTTCGCGGCCGCCGGCGCCGCCGCGGGCTTCGATTTCGAGCAGCTGACCGTGCGTGACGGCATCACGGTCGGGGAGTTTGTCGGCGAACTGAGCCGACGCGGCCCGCAGTTGGCGCGCGTCCTGCTGCGGTGCTCGTTTCTCTGCGACGGGGTGGCAGTGCACGACCAGGCTCAGCCGCTGCGGTCGGGCAACACCATCGACGTGTTGCCACCGTTCGCCGGGGGATAGCCCGGTAATTCGCGAACCGGTCCCTACGCCGAGCCCACCCATTCGTCGCTTCCGTCGGCGAAGAATTGGTGCTTCCACACCGGCAACCGCGCCTTGATGGCATCGACCAGTTGCGCGCAGGTCTCGAATGCGGCCTGACGATGATCAGCGGCGACCGCCACCACCAGGGCCGCCTCGCCGATGTGCAGCACACCGATTCGGTGACTGGCCGCAACCGCCCGCACTCCTGCCGCTTTCGCGGCAACTTCGGCCGTCACCTCAGCGATGACGTCGGCGGCCGACGGGTGTGCCGAATACTCCAGTTTGAGCACCTGCCGCCCGCCGTCGTGGTCGCGAATCGCGCCGACGAATCCCACGACGGCTCCCGCGGCGTGATGGCCAACCAGTTCCTCGTGGTCGGCCAGCAGGATCGGTTGATCGGTCAGCGCGGCGCGCACCACCCGGGTCATCGCCGAGCCACGACTTTCCATGAGAACCAACTATATTGGCAACTTCAAGGCTTTCAGAGCGCAGGCATGGCTGGGTGGAGTTGTCGATGATTGATAGCCAACGGTTTTCGGTCTGACGCCATGCGGTCGGTCCAGGAGCACCAGCGCGTCGTCGCAGCGTTGATCGTCGCCCGGCCCGCGACGGCGGCCGGGCTGCGCGACGCCGAGGGCCTGATGCTGGCCGGTGATGTGATCACGGCGATATCGCTGCCGGTTTTCGACAACTCCGCGATGGACGGCTACGCAGTGCGCGCCGACGAGGTGGCTTCGGCAACGGCTGAATATCCAGTGAAATTGCCTGTCGCCGAAGATATTCCGGCTGGCCGCACCGACATACCAGTGCTCGCGGCCGGCACCGCTCATCGCATTATGACCGGTGCCCCGGTCCCTGTCGGAGCGACGGCGGTGGTGCCGGTCGAGGCTACCGATGGCAGGACCGATGTCGTGACGATCAACGCACCCAGCGTGAAGGGTAGTTACATCCGCCGGGCGGGCGAGGACGTCGCGGCGGGCGCCACGGTGCTGCGGGTCGGGCAGCTGGTGACCCCGGCGGTGGTGGGATTAGCCGCCGCGCTGGGCCTGCGCGCGCTGACGGTGATCCCGCGTCAGCGCATCTTGGTGGTATCCACCGGATCCGAACTCGTGCAGCCGGGGGCGGCGCTACAGGCAGGCCAGATCTACGAGTCGAACTCGCTCATGCTGGCCGCCGCCATCCGCGAGGCCGGCGCCGACGTCGTCGCGTCAGTGACCGCTGATGACGACGTCGCTCAGTTCAGCGCGGTGCTCGACCGGTACGCGGGTGAGGCGGATCTGATCATCACCAGCGGCGGCGTCAGCGCGGGCGCCTACGAAGTGGTCAAGGATGCCTTCGGCCGAGACGGAGATCAGGGCGTGGAGTTCGTCAAAGTGGCAATGCAGCCCGGCATGCCGCAAGGCACCGGCCGAGCCGCCGGTACCCCGATCGTCACCGTGCCCGGAAATCCGGTGAGCGCACTGGTGTCCTTCGAAGTCTTCATCCGTCCGGCGCTGCGCTCTGCCATGGGATTGCCGGCTCCGCATCGCCCGCGCCGATCTGCGGTGCTGACCGAGACGCTGACCGCGCCGGCCGGAAAACGCCAGTTCCGGCGTGGGGTATTCGACGCGGCCACCGGCAGGGTGGCAAGCCATGGTCCGGCCGGCTCCCACCATGTGCGGTGGCTGGCGTCGGCGAACTGCCTGATCGATATTCCGGCCGACGCGACAGAGATCCCCGCGGGCGCCCAGGTGCAGGTCTGGGACATCGACTAGCGCGACAAACTGCCAGAATGGGAGCGTGCGTGTCCAAGTGGTTGACCGGTAGGCGGTGCGATGTCTGACGCCGCGCCCACCCCACCGACAGGTCCGCTGTCGCATATCGACGCCGCGGGGGCGGCTCACATGGTGGACGTCACCGGGAAGGATGCCACCAGACGTACCGCGATTGCCGCGGGCTCGCTGCGTACCTCAGCACAGGTGATGGAGCTGATCTCGGCGGGTGGTTTGCCGAAAGGTGACGCGCTGGCCACCGCACGGGTTGCGGGCATTCTGGCTGCCAAGCGCACCAGCGAGCTGATTCCGCTGTGTCATCAATTGGCGCTGACCGGGGTCGACGTCGATTTCACCATCGGCGCGAACGGCATCGAGATCACCGCGACGGTGCACAGCACCGATCGGACCGGTGTGGAGATGGAGGCGCTGACGGCGGTGAGCGTGGCCGCGTTGACGCTGTACGACATGGTTAAGGCGGTGGACCCGGCGGCGCAGATCGATGACGTCCGGGTGGTGCGCAAAGACGGCGGCCGCCACGGGACGTGGACGCGCTGATGGCAGGCCGATCTGCGACCGTGGTGATCGCCTCGACTCGCGCGGCGGCCGGGGTCTACGATGATCTATGCGGGCCGCTTATCACTGAATGGCTTGTGCAGCAAGGGTTTTCGTCGGTGCAATCGGTGCTGGTCGCGGATGGCGATTTGGTCGGCAAGGCGCTGCGGGATGCGGTTGCCGACGGTGTCGAGGTGGTGATCACCTCCGGGGGCACCGGCATCTCGCCGACCGATGACACACCCGCCCAGACCAGGGCCGTGCTCGACTTCGAGATTCCCGGGCTGGCCGATGAGATCCGGCGTTCCGGCTTACCGAAAGTGCCGACGTCAGTGCTGTCGCGGGGCATCTGCGGGGTGGCCGGTCGGACCCTGGTGGTGAATCTGCCCGGTTCACCCGGCGGAGTGCGCGACGGGCTCGGGGTGCTAGTCGGCGTGCTTGATCACGCATTGGATCAAATCGCCGGCAACGATCATTCGTAGCGGGACCGGCGTGCCTGGATCAGTCGAGCTGCCCACCAGATCACAAGCGCCCCAACGAGAGCGACGGCAAGGTTGCTCAGGAAGCCGGTGACGCCAACCGCGATCGCCAGCGCCCAATGCCAGGGCCCCCGAAGATCTTTCAGCAGTGTGATGTGCAGCAGGCCCGCGACCGTCAACAGCCCGGCCAGGATCGGAACCGGGAAACCGGCCAGCGCCGCGGTCAGGGTCGCTCCTATCCCAAGTGCAAGCGCAATCATCGTGCTGCCCAACATGATCGGGGCGCCGCCGCTACGGGCGCCGAAAGTGCGATGCGCCGTCATGCCCCCGGCGCCGTGGCACACCGGCATCCCGCTGATCGAGCCGGCGAACAAATTGGCCAGCCCGATGGTGGTTGCCAAGCGTCCCGGCCGCACCCGCTGGGCGGCGTCGCCGAAGTAGGTGCGGGCGGTGTCCGCAGTGGCCAGGCACGAGTTGGCGAACGACAACGGCACCTGCGGTAGCACCAAGGCGACTGCCGCAGCGGCGAACGCGGCCCGACTTAGATGCGGTATGTGCACCGCGGAAGGTCCGAACGTGACGGGGACGTGAAAGCTCAGCACCATTGCCACCACGGCAATCGCGAGCAGCACCAAGGTGATCTGCCGGCGTCGCAAGACCAGCGCGACGGCGATGACCAGCAGGGTCATCCCCCCTAGCCACCAAAGGGAGTGCCGGTGATCGGTGAACGCCTTCGGTGTCGTGGAGACCAGCCGCCAGGCAAGCTGGCAGAACAACAACCCGACCGAGAGCTGAATCCCCCGAATGATCGTCTGGGGGAACACTTTTGCGACCCAATCCAACACGCCCGTCGCGCCAAGGACCAGAAAGAGGATGCCCATCAGCACCGCGCCCGCCGCGATGTCGTCGACGCCGAACCCATGCGCGATCGCGATCGCGCCGAACGCCTTCAACGGTTGGACCGGCACTGGTAGTCGATAGATGAAGCCGGCCATCACGTACAGCAGGCCGGCCGGCAACAGCACCGCGGTCGGCATGAGACCGTTCTTCACGATCAAGGCCACCGCGATCGGGACCAGTACGCCCAGATCGCTTACCGCTCCGGCTAATTCCGCGCGATCGAACCGGAACGGGTTCGGGTTCGACTCGATCTGTGCTGGCACCGTGTCGACCATGCCAGCACTCTAATGCAGGGCCCTCACCCACGCGGTCTTCGAGTACGCAAGTCCCGCTCACAAGGCGTCCAGCTCACGTGTGAGAGTGATTTCACGGCCGCGACATCGTGGGACGCCGAGCGGCAACATCGCCTCTTTACGTTCACGTCGGAAGTATCCGAATCGCGAGGGAGAACGCGGTGGCGCGATCGCGCACGATCACAGGTTGGGACCCGGAGGACCGGGCGGCATGGCAGACGGGCGGACAAACCATCGCGCGGCGCAATTTAGCGTGGTCGGTCGCGGCGGAGCATGTGGGCTTCTCGGTGTGGTCGCTGTGGTCGGTGATGGTTCTGTTCATGCCGCAGTCGGTGTATGGGCTGACCGCCGGTGACAAGTTTTTGATTGCTGCCACCGCAACGTTGGTCGGCTCGGCACTGCGGTTGCCCTACACCATGGCGACCGCACGCTTCGGCGGCCGCAACTGGACCGTGTTCTCCGCCTGCGTGCTCGTCGTGCCGGTGGTTGCGACGATCCTCGTTCTCGCCGAACCGGGTCGGCCATTGTGGTTCTACCTGGTCTGTGCGACGCTGTGCGGCCTCGGCGGTGGCAACTTCGCGTCATCGATGACCAACATCAATGCGTTCTTCCCGCAGCGTCTCAAAGGTGTGGCCCTGGGCGTCAACGCGGGCGGCGGAAATATCGGCGTGCCGGCCGTGCAGTTGGTCGGCCTGTTAGTCATCGCCACCGCGGGCAATCGGCAGCCGTATTGGGTATGCGCGTTCTACCTCGTGATGCTGATCATCGCCGCGGTCGGGGCGGCCCGCTACATGGACAACCTCGACGCGGTGTCGGTCGACCTGGGCGCGATGCGTGCCGCGTTGCGCAGCCGGCATACCTGGCTGGTCAGCCTGCTCTACATCGGCACCTTTGGTTCATTCATCGGGTTCTCGTTCGCTTTCGGCCAGGTGCTGCAAATATCGTTCGCCGCCAGCGGGCAGAGCGCAGCGCAGGCGTCGCTTCACGCCGCTGAAATCGCGTTCATCGGGCCGCTACTCGGTTCTGTCGCAAGGATTTACGGCGGCCGCATTGCCGACCGAGTCGGCGGAGGCACGGTGACATTGTGGGCGTTCGTCGGCATGATCGGCGCCGATGGGGTGCTGGCAATCACCGCAACTCTGGCCGGCCGTCGAACCACGACAACGACCATGGTGGCGTACGTGATCGGTTTCGTGGTCCTGTTCCTACTCAGCGGGATCGGAAATGGCGCGGTGTACAAGATGATCCCGTCGATCTTTCATGCGGCGTCTCGCGCACTGGAGGCCGACGAGGAGGCCCGGGCCAACTACTCCCGCTCGATGTCTGGTGCGGTGATCGGTATTACCGGCGCGATCGGTGGCCTCGGCGGCGTGGCGATCAACCTGGCGCTGCGCAGCAGCTACCTCGTGGACGGCACCGCGACCATCGCATTTTGGGACTTCGCGGTGTTCTATGCGCTAGCCGTGCTGGTCACCATGCGTTTCTACGTGCGGCTTCCATCCCGCGGCCTCGCCGATCGGCCCGTGTTGGCCACCGCCCGCTGACGCCCATGGCGCCGCGAAAGGGGTCCGCCGAGCGTGCGGTCTGCGGGATAAACCAGGCCGTTCATTCGCGGATCACGCACGCTCGGCGAAGCTTGACACGGCCTTCAGACCACCGCCTTGATGTTGTCCGATGCGATCTCACCGGCCAGCGGCGCGATCGCATCAAGGATGTCGGTGATGGTGTCCGGGTGCAGTCCGGCCGCGCACAGCGAGTCCGCCAAATGCGCTGCCGCCATGGCGAAGTGATGCATTGTGATGCCGCGGCCTTCGTGCACCTGCCGCATCGGCATGCCGGTGTAGGACCGTGGCCCGCCGAGCAAAGCCGAGAGGAACTCGACCTGCCTGGCTTTTACGCACCTTATGTCCGAGCCGGCGTAGAAGCCGGCCAGGTGGTCGTCGTCAAGCACACGGCAGTAGAAGTCCTCGACCACGACTTCGAGGGCGTCTTGACCGCCGATCTTCTCGTAGAGCGAGGCCGTTCCCGGTTTGCGAAACCGGGTGAGTATTCCCATGCCCAATAGCGGACCATCGGACCGTTGCCCGACAGTTAGAACGCCATCACCACGGGATTACCCGGCGTAACAACCGGATTGCCGAAGAAGCGCCTTAACTTCGCAGCGGTGTAGCAGACTCGTGGCGAAGCCAGCGGAAATACCACCGGGAGCGTGGAAGCTATGAATCTGGGTGATCTGACCGGTCTGGTCGAGAAACCGTTCGCCGCAGTGTCCAATCTCGTCAACACCCCAAACTCCGCCGGCCGCTATCGACCTTTCTACCTGCGCAATCTGCTCGACGCGGTGCAGGGGCGCACTCTGCACGATGCCGTCGACGGCACCATCACCCTCATCACGGGCGGATCGTCGGGTATCGGCGAAGCCGCTGCGAAGAAGATCGCAGAAGCCGGCGGCGAGGTGGTCCTGGTCGCGCGGACCCGGGAAAACCTGGAAAAGGTTGCCGACGAAATCCGCAGCAGTGGCGGCACCGCGCATGTCTACCCATGCGATCTCTCCGACATGGACGCCATCGCCGCGATGGCCGATCAGGTGCTGGCCGATCTCGGCGGCGTCGACATGCTGATCAACAACGCCGGACGATCGATACGGCGCTCGCTGGCGCTGTCCTACGACCGGATTCACGACTACCAGCGCACCATGCAGTTGAACTACCTCGGCGCGGTACAGCTCATCCTCAAATTCATTCCCGGTATGCGCGAACGCGGCTTCGGGCAGATCATCAACGTGTCCTCGGTGGGTGTGCAGACCCGCGCGCCGCGGTTCGGTGCCTACATCGCCAGCAAGGCGGCGCTGGACAGCCTGTGCGACGCGCTACAGGCCGAGGTGGTCGGCGACGACATCAAGTTCACCACCGTGCATATGGCGCTGGTCAGGACTCCGATGATCAGCCCCACCAAGATGTACGACAAATTCCCGGCGCTGACACCGGACCAGGCCGCCGGGGTGATCACCGACGCGATCGTGCAGCGACCACGTCGCGCCAGCTCGCCGTTCGGGCAATTCGCGGCTCTGGCCGACGCCGTCAACCCGTCGGTGATGGACCGGGTGCGCAACCGGGCGTTCACCATGTTCGAAGACTCGTCGGCGGCTAAAGGTGACGAATCTGACAGCAGCACAACACAATTCGACGGCCGAAGCGAAACATTCGTGCGGGCCACCCGCGGAATCCACTGGTGAGGGAACCATGAGTCTTCCGAAACCGAACAACCAGGCAGCCGTCGTCATCACCGGCGCTTCCTCCGGCATCGGCACCGAACTGGCCAAAGGGCTGGCCCGGCGCGGCTACCCACTGGTGCTCGTCGCTCGCCGCAAGGAACGCATGGACGAGCTTGCCGACGAACTGCGCAACCAGTACTCGGTCGGAGCCGAGGTGCAGGCGCTCGACCTGTCCGATGCCAGGGCACGCCAACAACTCTCCGAGCGGCTGCGCACCGAGCCGATCGCCGGGTTGTGCAACAGCGCCGGCTTCGGCACCAGCGGTGTCTTCCAGACTCTGCCGGTCGAGCGCGAAAGCGAGGAGGTCGTCCTCAACTCGCTGACGCTGATGGAGCTGACCCATGCCGCGCTGCCCGGCATGGTCGAACGGGGCGCCGGCGCGGTGCTCAACATCGCCTCGATTGCGGGATTCCAGCCGATGCCGTACATGGCCGTGTATTCGGCGACCAAAGCGTTCGTGCAGACCTTCTCGGAGGCTGTCCACGAGGAACTGAACGGCACAGGTGTGTCGGTCACCGTGTTGTGCCCCGGCCCGGTGCCGACTGAATGGGGTGAGATCGCCAACGCCGAGCGGTTCAGCATTCCCATCGCGCAGGTGTCACCGCACGATGTCGCCGAACAGGCCATCGCCGGCATGGTCGACGGAAAGCGCAGTGTGGTACCCGGGATCGTGCCGAAGGCCGTCAGTATCGGCGGCAGGCATATGCCGCGCACCCTGCTGCTGCCCGCCCTGCGCCTCGGCAACCGCTTGCGCGGCGGACCCAGTCGCTGATGGCCGCTGTCGACGTGACGGCCGATGTGCCGATGAGCCCACAGGACATGTGGGATCACGTCGCCGACCTGTCCGATCTCGGCGACTGGCTGGTGATGCACGAGGCGTGGCGCAGTGAGCTTCCGGAGGAATTGAGCGAAGGAACCCAGATCGTGGGCGTGGCACGCGCCAAGGGGCTTCGCAATCGCGTGACGTGGACGGTCACCACCTGGGACCCGCCGCACCGGGTCGCATTGTCGGGTTCCGGCAAGGGCGGGGCGAAATACACCGTGACGCTGAGCGTCGCGCCAACGAAACAGGGTTCGAACTTGGGCGTGCGTCTCGAGCTGGGCGGCCGCGCCCTGTTCGGTCCGGTGGGTGCGGCGGCGGCACGCGCCGTCAAAGGCGATGTCGAGAAGTCGCTGAAGCAGTTCATCGAGCTGTACGGATAGCGGCGCGGACGGGCGCGCTACGTCCGAAGGCCCCAAAGATCGACGAACGGCGGTAACCTGGCCGGATGTCGTGGGGGGCTCGAGGAGCCACTATGTCCGAAGCCAGGGGTTCCTTCGGCTGGATCGGCGTGGTGGTGCAGCGGTGGCCATGGGCCGTCATCGGTTTCTGGATTGCGCTCGCTGCAGTGCTGTCGATGACGTTTCCATCGCTGACCGAGATGGCCGCCAAGCGCCCGGTCGCTATTCTGCCGCCCTACGCCCCGGTGCTGCAGACGACACGACAGATCTCCGAGGCTTATCACCAGTCCGGCTCCGAGAACGAAAACGTCCTGCTGGTGGTCCTGACCGATGACAACGGGCTGAATCCCTCCGACCTCACTACGTATCGCACCCTGGCCGACAAGCTGCGGCCGGACACTCGCGACATCGTGATGTTGCAGGATTTCGTCCGGACGCCGGCCCTGCGCGAGGCGGTGACGAGCAAGGATCACAAAGCCTGGTATCTGCCAATGGTGCTCTCGGGCTGGGTGGGCACGCCAGAGCTGCATGCGGCGTACGGCCGGGTCGCCAACATCGTCAAACAAGCCGTCGCCGGGACCACGCTGACGGCAAACCTGACCGGCCCCGCGGCTACCGGCGACGACATGATGTTCATTGGTATTCGCGACATGCATGCGATCGAGGCGGCCGTCGTGTTGATGGTCCTGATCATCCTGTTTGTGATTTACCGGAATCTAGTCACGATGATGTTGCCGCTGATCACGATCGGCGTGTCGGTGGGGGTTGCGCAGTCCATTGTGGCCGGAGTTGCCGAACTGGGTTTGGGCGTTTCCAGCCAGACGATCACCTTGATGACGACGATGATGGCGGGCGCCGGCGTCGATTACGCCGTGTTTTTGATCAGCCGATACCACGACTATTTGCGGCAGGGCATGCCTTCTGACGAAGCCGTCGTGAAGGCGTTGACGTCGATCGGCAAAGTCATCGCGGGGTCGGCGGCCACGGTGTCGGTCACATTTCTGGGCATGGTCTTCACCCAACTAGGCTCCTTCAGGAACGTCGGTCCGGCGTTGGCGATTTCCATCGCGTTGGCGTTTCTGGCTGCCGTGACCTTCCTTCCGGCCCTGATGGTTCTCGTCGGAAGGCGGGGCTGGATCAAGCCGCGCCGTGACCTCTCCACCCGCTTCTGGCGGCGTTCGGGAATACGCATCGTGCGCCGGCCGGTGGCCCATCTGGTCGGCAGCATGACCGTGTTGGTGATTCTGGCCGGCTGCGTGATGTTTGTCCGCTTCAACTATGACGACAGCAAAACACTCCCGCAAACCGTCGAGAGCGCTGTCGGATATGCCACGCTTGGCCGGCATTTTCCGTTGAACGCGACCATTCCCGAGTATCTGGTCGTCCAGTCATCACAAGACTTGCGCAAGCCGGCTGCCCTGGTCGATCTGAAGCAGATGGAACAGCGGGTGGGCCAACTGCCCGACATCGCGGCGATCCACGGCGCCCCGGTGGCCACGGCGAACTCGACCGACAAAAAGTCGACCGACAAAAAGTCGACCACTGCCGACGCGCACCATGACAAGGCCGACAACGCCGACAAGAGCGATAAGGCCGACAAGACAGATAAGGCCGCCGATTCGATCGAAGGCGCCGAAGGATTCCCTAACGTGGCCTCGCTCCTTTACTCCGTTGCCAGCACCGGGGCCGTAACCGCCGACTTCGACCTACCGCCCGAACTGGCCGCCCTGGCACCTCCGGCCGCCCCCACCAAAGAAGTCGACGACACCGCCATGTTCGTCAGCACCGTGCGTGCGCTCGGCTTCGCGATGTCCCTCGATGTTGCCGAGATCGCCAACACCGTCAACGCCTCGCCGGTGACGGTCTTGGACGTGGTCGCGATCACCACGCGCGACGGTGGAGCACTCAAGAAGATGTCCGATTTCGCCGAGCGGCTGGAAACCTTTCCTGACGCGAACACCATCGAGTCGGCGTCGAGAAATGTGCGCCAAATACTGGACGACACCAGCAATGACCTGCGGGTAGTTAACAACGACGATTCCGGTAAGAAGCAGCGCACGGCAGAAACGCAGCACGATGCCCACAATTACGCCGACGCGATTCAGCAGATGATTGACGGCGTAAAGGATTTGATCAAGCAAACCGATAACACCGGGGGAGGGTTGAACAGCGCGCTGACGGCTTTCATTTCACCCGATGGACACACGGCGCGCTACCTGGTGCAAACCAAGCTCTATCCGTTCGGCACCGATGCGATGGATCAGATTCGTGTCATCACCGATGCCGCTCGGGGGCCGCACCCGGATGCCATGTTCAAGCAGGCCTCGATTTCGGCATCGGGAGTCACCGCGATGCTCCGCGACACGCGTGCCTATTACGCCAAAGACATCAGCCTCATCGTCGTGATGACCATTCTGATCGTGTTCGTGATTTTGGTCGCACTCCTGCGCGCCGTCGTCGCGCCGCTGTATCTCATTGGGTCAGTGGTGATCTCGTACCTATCGGCATTCGGTGTCGGTGTCATCGTCTTCCAGTTCATCCTCGGCCAGAAGCTGACGTGGAGCATTCCCGGACTGACGTTTATCGTGCTGGTCGCAATGGGCGCGGACTACAACTTGTTGCTGATCTCGCGGCTTCGGGAAGAGTCGCCACACGGGATACGCTCCGGCGTCCTCAACACGGTGCGGTCGACGGGTGGCGTGATCACCGCGGCGGGGGTCATCTTCGCCGCCTCGATGTTCGGCATGATGTTCGCCAGTATCAGCACCTTGGTGCAGGCGGGTTTCATCATCGGGACCGGGTTGCTGCTGGACACCTTCCTGGTGCGCACCATCACCGTGCCTGCCATCGCCGTGCTTGTCGGCAAGTGGAACTGGTGGCCGTCCAAGCCGCCGCCGCCCACGCCGCATGAGCGGCTTCCGAAGCCGGCCTCACCACCAGCGCCCGAAGCGCCGAACGGCACGGCCGCGGTCCATGGCAATGGCGCGTACGGCAGGCACGCCCGCAGCGATCCCGACACCGTCGCGTTGCGCTCGTGAGTCGGTGCAACCGCACGACACACTCGGCGACACGCCGGGTAAGCGTCGGTGTGCGGCCATAGACTGGCGTCCCTATGAGTCAGTCGTTCGTGCACCTGCATAACCACACCGAGTACTCGATGTTGGATGGTGCCGCGAAGGTCGCGCCGATGCTCGCCGAGGCGCAGCGGCTGGAGATGCCCGCGATCGGGATGACCGACCACGGCAACATGTTCGGCGCCAGCGAGTTCTACAACGGGGCCACCGCTGCGGGTATCAAACCGATCATCGGCATCGAGGCCTACGTCGCGCCGGCTTCCCGGTTCGAGACCAAACGCATTCTGTGGGGTGATCCGGGGCAGAAGAGCGACGACGTGTCCGGCGGCGGCTCCTACACCCACATGACGATGGTCGCCGAGAACGCCGCCGGGCTGCGCAATCTGTTCAAGCTTTCGTCGCTGGCCTCCTTCGAGGGCCAGCTGGGCAAATGGTCGCGAATGGACGCCGAGCTGATCGCCGAGCACGCCAACGGCATCATCGCCACCACCGGCTGTCCGTCCGGGGAGGTGCAGACCCGGCTGCGGCTAGGTCATCACCGCGAAGCGCTGGAATCCGCCGCCAAGTGGCGCGAGATCTTCGGACCCGAGAACTACTTCCTGGAGCTGATGGACCACGGGCTGTCCATCGAGCGCCGGGTGCGCGACGGGCTGCTGGAAATCGGTCGCGCGCTGAACATTCCGCCGCTGGCCACCAACGACTGCCACTACGTCACCCGCGACGCCGCGCATAACCACGAGGCGCTGCTGTGTGTGCAGACCGGCAAGACGCTCACGGACCCGACCCGGTTCAAGTTCGACGGCGACGGCTACTACCTGAAGTCGGCCGCCGAGATGCGGCAGATCTGGGACGGAGAGGTCGATGGGGCCTGCGATTCCACTCTGCTGATCGCCGAGCGGGTCAGCTCGTACGCCGACGTGTGGGCACCCCGCGACCGGATGCCGATCTTTCCGGTGCCCGACGGCCACGACCAGGCGTCCTGGCTGCGCCACGAGGTCGAGGCCGGCCTGCAGCGCCGTTTCCCCGATGGGGCACCCGACGGTTACACCCAGCGGACCGCGTACGAGATCGAAGTCATCTGCGACAAGGGTTTTCCGTCCTATTTCCTGATCGTCGCCGACCTGATCAATTACGCCCGCTCGGTCGATATCCGGGTGGGCCCGGGCCGTGGCTCGGCGGCCGGTTCGCTGGTGGCCTACTCGCTGGGCATCACCGACATCGACCCGATCCAGCACGGGTTGCTATTCGAGCGGTTCCTCAATCCCGAGCGTGCGTCGATGCCGGATATCGACATCGACTTCGACGACCGTCGCCGCGGCGAAATGGTGCGCTACGCGGCCGAAAAATGGGGGCAGGATCGCGTTGCGCAGGTCATCACCTTCGGCACGATCAAAACCAAAGCGGCGCTGAAGGATTCCGCACGGATCCACTACGGGCAGCCCGGCTTTGCGATCGCCGACCGGATCACCAAGGCGCTGCCGCCGGCGATCATGGCCAAAGACATTCCGTTGTCGGGCATCACCGACCCCAACCACGAACGCTACAAAGAGGCCGCCGAAATCCGCGGGCTGATCGACACCGATCCTGATGTGCGCACGATTTACCAGACCGCCCGTGGACTGGAAGGCCTGATCCGCAACGCCGGCGTGCACGCCTGCGCGGTGATCATGAGCAGCGAGCCGTTGACCGAGGTCATCCCGTTGTGGAAGCGGCCGCAGGATGGCGCGATCATCACCGGCTGGGACTATCCGTCGTGCGAGGCGATCGGCCTGCTGAAGATGGACTTCCTCGGGCTGCGCAACCTGACGATCATCGGCGACGCGCTGGAGAACATCAAGGCCAACAGGGGAATTGACCTCGATCTGGAGTCTTTGGCCCTCGACGACACGGCGACCTACGAGCTGCTGGGCCGCGGCGAGACGCTCGGAGTGTTCCAGCTCGACGGCGGGCCGATGCGCGACCTGCTGCGCCGCATGCAGCCCACCGGCTTCGAAGACATCGTCGCCGTCCTTGCGCTCTACCGGCCCGGTCCGATGGGCATGAATGCCCACAACGATTACGCCGACCGCAAGAACAATCGGCAGGCGATCAAACCGATCCACCCCGAACTCGAGGAACCGCTACGGGAGATCCTCGCCGAGACTTACGGCCTGATCGTGTATCAGGAGCAGATCATGCGCATCGCGCAGAAGGTGGCCGGCTACTCGCTGGCTCGAGCCGACATTCTGCGTAAGGCGATGGGTAAGAAGAAACGCGAGGTGCTGGAGAAGGAGTTCGAGGGCTTCTCAGAAGGCATGCAGGGCAACGGCTTCTCAGCCAAGGCGATCAAAGCGCTGTGGGATACCATCCTGCCGTTCGCGGACTACGCGTTCAACAAGTCGCACGCCGCCGGGTACGGCCTGGTGTCGTACTGGACGGCCTACCTCAAGGCCAACTATCCCGCCGAGTACATGGCCGGGCTGCTCACCTCGGTCGGCGACGACAAGGACAAAGCCGCGGTCTATCTGGCCGATTGCCGCAAGCTGGGCATCACCGTGCTGCCGCCGGACGTGAATGAATCCGGGCTAAACTTCGCCTCGGTCGGCGCCGATATCCGTTACGGGCTGGGTGCGATCCGCAACGTCGGGGCCAATGTGGTTGCCTCGCTGATCAATACCCGTACCGAGAAGGGGAAGTTCACCGATTTCTCCGACTATCTCGGCAAGGTCGATATCGCGGCGTGCAACAAGAAAGTCACCGAATCGCTGATCAAGGCCGGCGCATTCGATTCGTTGAAGCACCCGCGCAAGGGGCTGTTCCTGGTGCACACCGACGCAGTCGACTCGGTGCTGGGCACCAAGAAAGCCGAGGCGATGGGGCAGTTCGACCTGTTCGGTGGCGACCCGAATGACGGCGGAGCGGGCGCCGACGCGGTCTTTACCATCAGGGTCCCCGACGAGGAGTGGGACGACAAGCACAAACTCGCGCTGGAGCGCGAGATGCTGGGCCTCTACGTGTCCGGGCATCCGCTCAACGGAGTCGCGCATCTGCTGGCGACCCAGGTCGACACCGCCATCCCGGCGATCCTCGACGGCGATGTCGCCAATGAGACCATGGTGAAGGTCGGCGGCATCCTGGCCTCGGTGAACCGCCGGGTAAATAAGAACGGAATGCCCTGGGCATCAGCACAATTGGAAGACCTCACCGGTGGCATCGAAGTGATGTTCTTCCCGCACACCTACTCCGCGTTCGGCGCGGAGGTCGCCGATGACACGGTGGTGCTAGTGACAGCCAAAGTCGCTATCAGGGATGACCGGATTTCGTTGATCGCCAACGACCTTGTGGTGCCGGACTTCAGTAATGCGCAGGTGAATCGGCCGCTGGCGGTCAGCTTGCCGACGCGGCAGTGCACCATCGACAAGGTCAGCGCGCTCAAGCAAGTGCTGGCTCAACACCCGGGCACGTCGCAGGTGCACCTGCGGCTGCTCAGCGGCGACCGGACTACCACCCTCGAGTTGGACGCGTCACTGCGGGTGACGTTGTCCCCAGCGCTGATGGGCGATCTCAAGGCGCTGCTTGGTCCGGGCTGTCTGGGCGGTTAGGCGGACAACCGAAGCGCGGCTCGTGCTGGGTGTGTGGGAGCACCCCGCGCTGCCTTTTGGAGTTTCAGAAGTGGTAGCGCAGGATCCGTGCCGTGCGGGCACCGGACTTGGTCATCCCCATCAGCCGGGTCGCCACCCGGGGAACCATCGGGTACAGGTCGATCTCGGGCGCATGCGACAGGCTGGTCTCCTCGACCAGTCGCAGCCGTGGAGTCCAGCTCTCCGGTACGTGGGCGTCGTTGAAACCCCGGTAATTCCACTGGGTTCCGACCGCGCTGAAGACCACCTTCATCGCCGCGATGTTGAGGCGACTGACGCGGCCGTAGTCGTTTATCGCTATCTCGCCCGACCGGAAATGCTCGGGTATGTGGCGAAACAGGTTGACGATCACCCGCTCCGAGATGAACGCCAGCAGACCGTCGGCGATCAGCATGGTGGGCCGGTCGGGCGGAATGTTGTCGGTCCAGGCATCGTCGGCCAGCGACGCCGCCACCGAATGCGCGTGGTCGTCGGCGGGCACCAACTCGTCGCGCAGCGCGATGACGTTGGGCAGATCGATGCTGTACCAGTCGACCGTCGTCGGGGGCGCCACCCGCTGCATGGCCGTGCCCAGGCCCGCGCCGAGGTCGACGATGACGGCGCCTGGGTGTTCTGCGATGAACTGGCGGGCCCGGTCGTCGAGCATCTTCGCGCGCAGCGCAGTCTGGCGTATCGCGCTCGATGGCACTCCCAAACTGTCGAAGTCGTAGTCGATCTTGGCGACGATCTCCGCGGCCAGGGTGTCGCCGAGTATCGGCCTGGGCCAACGGCTGTCGACCGCACGGGCGTACTGGGTGACAAACGCGGTCTGCTCGACAGGCGTCAAGTCGCTGATCGCAATTCCCATACCGGCAAGGTACTCCGGGACTAGCCTCGGCTGGGTGACCGAATCGAAAACCCAGCCACCGACCACATTGTGCGAGGCATTCCAACGGACCGCGGCGATCGATCCGGATGCGGTCGCGCTGCGTACACCGGGCGGTGGCCAGGCGATGACTTGGCGGGAGTACGCGGACGACGTGCGCCGGGTGGCAGCCGGGCTGCACGGGCTGGGGGTCCGCCGCGGCGACACGGTCTCGCTGATGATGGCCAACCGCATCGAGTTCTATCCGCTGGAAGTGGGCGCCCAGCACGTCGGCGCCACCTCGTTCTCGGTGTACAACACGCTGGCCCCCGAGCAGCTGACCTATGTCTTCGACAATGCCGGCACCACAGTGGTGATCTGCGAGCAGCAGTACGTCGACCGGATCCGGGCCAGCGGCGCGACACTCGAGCACATCATCTGCATCGACGGCGCCCCGGACGGCACCCTGTCGCTGGATGATCTGTACGCGGCCGCGACGGACGACTTCGATTTCGAGGCGACCTGGCGGGCGGTGCGCGCCGAGGACGTGATCACTTTGATCTACACCTCCGGGACGACGGGTAATCCCAAGGGCGTCGAGATGACGCACGCCCATCTGCTGTTCGAGGCCCAAGCCCTCGACGCCGTTCTGGGAGTTCGGTTCGGCGACCGCGTGACGTCCTTCCTGCCGTCGGCGCACATCGCCGACCGCACGATGGCGCTGTACAACAACGAGGTGTTCGGTGCGCAGATCACCGTGGTCCCCGATGCCCGTGAGATCGCCGCCGCGTTGGCCGACGTGCACCCGAACACCTGGGGTGCTGTCCCGCGAGTATGGGAAAAGCTCAAGGCCGCAATTGAATTCGCGACAGCGCACGAGCCGGATGAGACTAAACACCAAGCTCTGCAGTGGTCGATGTCGGTCGCGGCCAAAAAGGCGGCCGCGTTGGTCGCCGGGGAGACGCTCTCCGACGAGGTAACTGCGGAATGGGCTCAAGCCGACGAACTGGTGTTCTCGAAGCTGCGTGCCAAGCTCGGATTCGACGAGTTGCGCTGGGCGGTCTCCGGCGCGGCGCCGATCCCGCGGGAGACCCTGGCATTCTTCGCCGGCATCGGGATCGATATCGCCGAGGTGTGGGGTATGTCGGAGCTGAGTTGCGTTGCCAGCGTGACACATCCGGCCGATGCGCGGCTAGGCTCGGTGGGCAAGCTGCTGCCCGGGCTGGAGTCCAAGATCGCCGAGGACGGCGAGTACCTGGTGCGCGGACCGCTGGTGATGAAGGGCTACCGCGGCGAGCCGGCCAAGACGGCGGAGGCCATCGACCCCGACGGCTGGCTGCACACCGGCGACATTCTGGAGGTCGACGCCGACGGTTACCTGCGGATCGTCGACCGCAAGAAAGAGCTGATCATCAACGAAGCCGGAAAGAACATGTCACCGGCGAACATTGAGACCACGATCCTGGCGGCCTGCCCGATGGTCGGCGCAATGCTGACAGTCGGCGACGGTCGTCCCTACAACACCGCATTGCTGGTGTTCGACGCCGACTCGGTCGGCCCGATCGCGGCCGACCTCGGACTCGACGATGCCTCGCCGGAGGCCCTGGCGGCCCACCCGCAGATGCTGGAGAAGATCTCGGCGGGCGTGGCTGCGGGCAACGCCAGACTGTCGAGGGTCGAGCAGATCAAGCGTTTCCGCGTGCTACCCGCGTTGTGGGAGCCTGGCGGCGAAGAGATCACGCTCACGATGAAACTCAAACGCCGCCCGATCATGGCGAAGTACGCCGCCGAGATCAAGGGGCTGTATGCGAAAGAACCGGGCCCGGATGTTCACGAGCCCGCCCGCGCAGAGACGACGCAGGGGGTTTGACCTCAGCTGGCCTTGCGGCGAGCGCGCTGGGCCAGCATGGCAGTCGCCAACCCGCTTCGCCGCACATCTTCGCCTACTAGTGCAGAGTCCGGTTGTTTCAACGCATTCCGGAACTTGTTCTCCGAAGCCGTTTCTGGTGCGTCATCGCAGGTGGCGGAGAGATACCGAGTGGGCAGCGCCAATTTGCAGATGGTGCGCACGGTGAGTAGGTATTGACGTAGGAATGAGTCTGTGGTGTAAGGCAAGTCGTAGGTGACGCACAACGCGCGGACCCGCTCGGAGATCTCGGGCAGGCGATTGCTGGGCAAATCGGGAAACAGGTGATGTTCGATCTGGTAGCAGAGGTTTCCGCTCATGAATGCCAGTACCGGACCGGCCCGGAAGTTCGCGGTGCCCAGCATCTGTCGCAGATACCATTGCGGCTTCGTCTCGTCGTCCAATACCGAGGCGGTGAATTTCTCCGCGCCGTCGGCGAAGTGTCCGCAGACGATGACGATGTAGGCCCACCCATTGCGAAGCCCATTGGCCACCACGGTGGCTCCGAGTGTGCGGCGCCACCGCCTGAGGCTCAAGGCAGGGAAGAGCACATAATCTTTGACGGCTTGCCGGACCATCTTGCGGACCATCGTCTTGGTGTGGGCAGACTTGGCCTCGTCGGTGTCCTCGCGTTCCTGCACCGAATACAGGCCGTGCATGGCAACGCCCCATTCGAACAGCGCCGCCAGCAGCACCGCTCGTAGTGGCTGGAAAAGGTTGCTCGGCCGCCACTCCTGGTCGCGGGTGACCCGCAGAACGCCGAAGCCGAGGTCGTGGTCCACATCGACAACGTTGGTGAAGACATGGTGACGGTGGTTGTGCGAGGACATCCAGTGCGCGGAGGGACCGACCATGTCCCATTCCCACGTCGCGGAGTGGATTTCCGGATCGTTCATCCAATCCCACTGACCGTGGGTGATGTTGTGGGCCAGTTCCATGTTTTCGATGCACTTGGCAACGGCCAACCCGACGGTGCCGCAGATCCAGCCAAACCTGGTCTTGCTGCCAAGAATGGTCAGCCTCGCCGCGACCTCGAGGCATCGCTGAATAGCGATCGCGCGCCGGATGTATTCCATGTCCTTGGTGCCGCGGGACTGCTCGATGTCGCAGCGAATCGTGTCCAACTCGGCCGCGAGCGCGGCGACATCCGCGTCACTCAGATGGGCGTATTCAGGTACCTCGGCGATTGCCATAGAGGCTTATCGGTGACGGGCAGCGTTGGGGTATGGCCCGATTCGCGCGAGGGCGCGCAACGACCAGCTGGACGGTTCGAGCATTTGCTTGAATACCTGCTTTATCGGCTCTGCGCCGTCCGGTTGACCGTGGATTGTCGATGTCGCTCGCAGACTCTACACGGGAAGCATTACTGCAGGGTCTCCGCGCGATCTCGATGCACTGCGCGGCCGGGTTTAAGGTGAGGTATGCCACTCGAAGGTGAATATGCACCATCCCCCTGGGACTGGTCTCGCGAGCAAGCCGACAAGTACGCCGAGTCCGGCGGAGCCGATGCCGCCGACATGAAGGGCAAGCCGATCATCCTGCTGACCACCGTCGGCGCCAAGACCGGCAAGCTCCGCAAAACCCCGCTGATGCGCGTCGAACACGACGGGGAGTATGCCGTGGTCGCATCGCTGGGCGGCGCCCCGAAAAACCCCGTTTGGTACTACAACATCGCCAAGAATCCGCGGGTGGAACTGCAGGACGGCGCCGTCACGCGCGACTACGACGCGCGCGAGGTTTTCGGAGACGAGAAGGCCTTGTGGTGGGAGCGGGCAGTGCAGGCCTGGCCGGACTACGCCGACTATCAGACCAAGACTGACCGGCAAATTCCGGTCTTTGTGCTCACCCCTGTGCACTGAACGCGCAGCGTGGTGGCACCATTGACCGGTGTCCGCCGAACTGAGCCAGAGCCCGAGCACCGGCGGTAGTGGGCCGCTGCCGTCCTTTTCAGCGGCCGATGTCGACAGTGCGGCGAAGCGAATCGCGGGGGTGGTCACGCCCACGCCCCTTCAGCTGTCCGATCGGTTGTCCGCGACAACCGGGGCGAACGTGTACCTCAAGCGTGAAGACCTGCAGACGGTGCGCTCCTACAAGCTGCGTGGCGCCTACAACCTGCTCGTCCAGCTGTCTGCCGAGGAGATCGCCGCCGGTGTGGTGTGCTCATCGGCGGGCAATCATGCCCAGGGCTTCGCCTACGCCTGCCGGACCCTTGGTGTTCGCGGTCGCGTTTACGTTCCGGCCAAGACGCCGAAGCAGAAGCGTGATCGCATCCGCTACCACGGCGGGGAGTTCATCGAGCTGATTGTGGGCGGATCGACCTACGATCTGGCGGCCGAGGCCGCGCTCGCCGACGTGGCGCGCACCGGAGCGACGCTGGTTCCACCGTTCGACGACCCGCGCACCATCGCCGGCCAGGGCACGATCGCGGTCGAAATACTCAGCCAGCTCGAGGACGAGCCGGACCTGGTCGTGGTCCCGGTCGGCGGCGGCGGGTGCATCGCCGGCATCACCACGTACCTTGCCGAGCGGACGAGCAACACCGCCGTGCTCGGTATCGAGCCGGCAGGAGCGGCGGCGATGATGGCCGCACTGGCCAGCGGGGGCCCGGTGACTCTCGATCACGTCGACCAGTTCGTCGACGGCGCCGCTGTCAGCCGGGCCGGCAAACTGACCTACGCCGCCCTGGCCGCCGCCGGCGACATGGTGTCGATCACCGCCGTCGACGAGGGGGCGGTGTGCACCGCGATGCTGGACCTGTATCAGCACGAGGGCATCATCGCCGAGCCGGCGGGTGCACTGGCGGTGGCCGGCTTGCTGGATGCCAACGTCGAGCCTGGCTCCACCGTGGTGTGCCTGGTGTCCGGTGGCAACAACGATGTGTCGCGGTACGGGGAGATACTCGAGCGGTCGCTGGTCCACCTCGGTCTCAAGCACTACTTCCTGGTCGACTTCCCGCAGGAGCCCGGCGCGCTGCGGCGCTTCCTGGACGGCGTGCTCGGACCGAACGACGACATCACGTTGTTCGAGTACGTCAAGCGCAACAACCGGGAGACTGGCGAGGCTCTAGTCGGTATCGAGTTAGGCTCAGCCGCCGGCCTGGACGGCTTGCTGGAACGCATGCGGGCCACCGAGATGCAGATCGAAGCCATCGAGCCGGGCTCGCCGGCGTATCGCTATCTGTTGTAGGCGCAGACGTTTCCGGTGTCGCTCAGCGGATGGCTTCGACGGCCCTTTTCGCCTCGGCCAGATCGGCGCCGGTGATCCTGCGGTACTCCTTGATCGCGGCGATCAAGTTGCCGGCGCGGGCCAGTTCGACCACGGCGGCCGGCATCCCGGATGCGTTGGCCGATGCGAAGGGCACGTAGCTGTCGGGAAACAGTGCCTGGAGCTGCTTTTCGATGTAATCGAGACGGGCTCTGGCGCCGTAGTCGATTTCACTCACACGCGAAAGCTACCCGATCGACGTCGGCTAGCCCAGTACTGCGATCGATTCATCGTTGGCGCGAAAGATCGGTTCCAGCGGCACGGCGAACCGGGCGGCCATATCGGTCAGCGCCTTCGACCAGACAAGCTCGGTGGTCGAGATCGGTCCGCGTCCGGGCCCGGAGAGCAGTAAAGGCACTGTGGTGCTCGGCTCCAGGTCGTCGAGCAGGGTCCGCAATGACGACATCAGGTTCCAGACGATCGGGCCCCGGGGACGGGGGCGGATCGCCACCCGGCTGATTTTCTGGGCAAAGCACCGGTCTGGCCCGATCAGACCGAACCACAGCAACCGCGTCCCAAAACCCAACGGCCCCATCAGCGCGCGCCATCGCTCACGCAGATCTTCGGCCGAATGCACCGGATCGCATGCGGTGTGGATGGGTGGGATCGGCAACAGCTCGGGTTGGCTCATCCGCGCATCATCAGCGGCGTGCAGCGGTGCCGGTAGTCAGTTATCCACAGCGCGCAGGATCGCGAACGAGTGCGGCGCCAACTCGGTACCCTCGCCGCCGATGGCGGGGGAGTCCGAGCCGAGCACCAGTTCGCCGGTGCACGGGACGGTCACCGGCTCGGCGCCCAGATTGCAGGCCACCGTCAATCGACCACGGCGCAAGGTGATCCAGCGAGCCTCTTCGTCGTAGTCGACGATCAGATGCTCGAGCCACGAATCTGCTAAGTCGGTTTCACTGCGCCGCAACGCAATCAGCTCCTGATACACCCGGAACAACTTCGCATGCTCGTCGACGTCGAGCTCAGACCAATCCAGTTTCGAGCGCTGGAAGGTCCGCGGATCCTGGGGGTCGGGGATCTCCTCGGCGTCCCATCCGTGACCGGCGAACTCTTTTTTGCGGCCTTCGGCGGTGGCGCGGGCCAGTTCGGGTTCCGGATGGGAGCTGAAGAACTGAAACGGAGTTGATGCCCCCCATTCTTCGCCCATGAAAAGCATTGCGGTGTAGGGAGAACCGAGCACCAGCGCGGCTTTGACGGCTAGCTGACCGTAAGTCAGATTTTGCGACGGCCGGTCGCCCTGCGCGCGGTTGCCGACCTGATCGTGTGTGCACGTGTAGGCCAGCAGCCTAGTTGCCGGAATTGCCGCGGTGTCCAACGGCCGGCCGTGCCGGCGGTGCCGAAACGAGGAGTAGGTAGCCGCGTGGAAGAATCCGTGGCGTAACGTCTTTGCCAAGCCGGCCAGCGACCCGAAGTCGGCGTAGTAGCCCTGACGCTCACCGGACACCGCGGTGTGGATGGCATGGTGGATGTCGTCGTCCCATTGCGCGGTCATCCCGTGGCCGTGATCAGAGCGCGGGGTGATCATGCGCGGATCGTTGAGGTCGCTCTCGGCGAGCAGTGACAACGGTCTGCCCAACTGCTCGGCGAGAGCGTCGGTTTCGGTGGCCAGTTCCTCGAGGATGTGGATCGCGGTGGTGTCGAAGAGCGCATGCACTGCGTCCAGGCGTAGACCGTCGGCGTGGAAGTCGCGCATCCAGCGCAGCGCGCAGTCGATGATGTAGCGGCGTACCTCATCGGATCCGTCGTCGGCGATGTTGATGCCTTCACCCCACGGGTTACTCGCCGACGACAAGTAGGGCCCGAACCGTGGAAGGTAATTACCCGACGGGCCGAGGTGATTGAACACCGCGTCGATCAGCACTCCCAGGCCACGCTGATGGCACGCGTCGACGAAGCGGACCAGCGCGTCGGGCCCGCCGTAGGGCTCGTGCACCGCGTACCACAGCACGCCGTCGTAGCCCCAGCCATGCGTGCCGGAAAACGCGTTGACCGGCATCACTTCGACGAAATCGACGCCGAGACCGACCAGATAGTCGAGCTTTTCGATCGCCGAATCGAAGGTGCCGGCCGCGGTGAACGTGCCGATGTGCAGCTCGTAGATCACCGCGCCGTGCACTGATCGGCCCGCCCAGCCGTCGTCGGACCACGCCCGTGGCGCCGGTTCCCACAACTGTGAGCGGTCGTGCACCCCGTCGGGTTGACGTGGCGAGCGCGGGTCGGGCAGCCGCGTCGGATCGTCGTCGAGTAGATATCCGTAGCGCGCATCTGCGGGTGCGTCGACGGCAGCCCGCCACCAGCCGCCGGGATCGCGCGTCATGGAAAACTCCGCCCCGTCGACGTCGAGTCGCACCCGATCCGGTTTCGGTGCCCACACGGCGAAGTCACGCATCGGTGCGCTCCATGAGGGCCACCGGTAATTCGGCAAACAACTCTGCGGCCGGCGTCGTCCCGCTGACCACCGCACCGGTAAGCGCATTGCTCCACGAGCCATCCGGCAGCGTGAGAACAGTATCGCCCCAACCGGTCTGCTCGAGCTGCACCGTCCAGCGGGTGGCCGCAACCAGCACATCGTCACCACGCTGGAACGCCACCACGTGGTCAGCGCCGGTTCCGGCGGCGAGCACCGGACGGTAGCCGCCCCGCAGGAACGTGCCAGGACGGGATCGACGCAACTGCAGGGCCGCTTTGACCACCCGAATTTTCTTGTGCTGCAGCGACTTCAATGCTTGTCGCCGCGCGGTGTAGTCAACCGGGCGTCGGTTATCGGGGTCGACCAGGCTGTCATCCCACAACTCGGTGCCCTGGTAGATGTCGGGGATCCCGGGCGATGTCAGCGCCAGCAACTTCTGGCCGAGCGCGTCGTTCTCGGCATGCGATTGCAGCCGGGCCACCAGATTGGTCAGTTCGCGCGCGATCGGGCCGTCAAGTACGGCGTCGAGCCAGCGATGCACCGAGTCTTCGAAATCGGCAACCGGGTCGTGCCAGGAGGTATGCCAGGCCGCTTCACGGATCGCCTTTTCGCTGTAGGCGTGCAACCGCTCGCGCAGCTCGTCGGTGACCACGCCGTCCGCCGGCCAGACACCGAAGATGTTCTGCCACAGAAACAGTCCGGTCGCAGGGTCAGGGGATGGGGTGCTGATCTCCCAACGGGCGACCAACTCGGCCCACAGCGATGGCACCTGCGATAGCACGCCGATGCGGGCCCGGACGTCTTCGCCGCGTTTGGTGTCGTGGGTGGACAGCGTCGTCATCGCCTGCGGCCACAGCTGGGCCCGGGTCGCCGCCCGTTGATGGAATTCGGCAAGACCGACGCCGAAGTCGCGGGGATCGCCGCCGACCTCGTTCAGCGACACCAGTCGGGCGTCGCGATAGAAAAGGCAATCCTCGACGGCCTTGGCGGTCACCGCCCCGCACAACTGCTGCAGACGCACCGCCGGTTCGCCTCCGTCGGAGGCCGCCGCCGCGATCAGCTGCAGCGGAACGTCCAATTCCGGAGCAGCAGAGCAGGTTACCGCCAACGCGACAGGCAGCACCGCCGCCAGTCCGA
Source organism: Mycobacterium sp. (assembly GCF_049278535.1). Lineage (GTDB taxonomy): Bacteria > Actinomycetota > Actinomycetes > Mycobacteriales > Mycobacteriaceae > Mycobacterium. The sequence goes on from NZ_JBAPMI010000157.1 coordinate 43,133, forward strand.
GATAGTCGCTGCGATAGACGTCGATATGGGTCAGCAGGGCTGCCACTGCCGCGGGCAGTAACGGATGGTCGGCTCCGGCGGCAGCGACGATGCATCGCCGCAGTCGGCCCAGCTCACTGGCCAGTGTCTCGGTTGCCGCCACGGTCTTGAGGTCGGCCAGCATGGCGTCCATCTGGCCGTAGTCGACACCGGCGGATTCCAGCAGGCCCGTCAATGCCTGTGCTCCTTGGGGATCGACGAACACACCGCCGATCTCCCTGAGCGCGTCGTATCCGGTGGTACCGGCGATGGGCAGGGTCGGTTCCAGCGCCTCGTCGACGGCGAGGATCTTTTCGATCACGATCCACGCGTCAGGCCCTACCTGCTCGCGCAGCCCGCGAAGATACTTCGACGGGTCCGCCAAGCCGTCCGGATGGTCGATGCGCAACCCGTCGACGAGTCCTTCGGCGAACCACCGCGCTACCTCGGTGTGACTGGTGTCGAACACGGTCCGGTCTTCTTGGCGCAGGCCGGCCAGCGACGTGATCGAGAAGAAGCGCCGATACCCGCACAGTCCGTTGCGCCAGCCGATCAGCCGATAATGCTGACGGTCATGCACGTCAGGACCGCTGCCGTGCGCGGTGCCCGGCGCGATCGGCAGGACCAGGTCGCCGAGCCGCAACAGGTCGCCGTCCACCGTGAGGTCGGCGGAGTCATCGTCAGAACCGAGCAGCGGCAGCATAATCCGGCCGTCACCGAGCTCCCAGTCGATGTCGAAGAACGACGCGTAGGCCGACGATCGACCGTGCCGCAGCACATCCCACCACCACGAGTTCTGCTCGGGTCTGTCCACCCCGACGTGATTGGGCACGATGTCGACGACCAAGCCCAGGCCCCGAGCCCGCGCCGCCGCTGACAGCCGCGCCAAACCCGGCGCCCCGCCGAGTTCGGCCGACACCGTCGTCGGGTCGGTGACGTCGTAGCCGTGCCCCGACCCGCTGACCGCGGTGAGGATCGGCGACAGATACAGATGCGACACCCCGAGATCGTGGAGATAGTCGAGGAGATTCTCCGCGTCGGCCAAGGTGAACCCGAAGCCGCTCGAGGCACCCCGAAGCTGCAGCCGGTAGGTGGACAGTACCGGAAATGCCATGCGTTACTTCGTCTTACGGAAGACGAGCAATGCCCGCGCCGGTAGAGAAACCTCGTCGCCGTCTTGCACGACCAGTTCCACCGAACCGGTGGCATCGGTGGTGTCCAGAACGGCTGTCCACTCGGTGGCGTAGTCGTCGGGCGGGATGCTGAAATCGACTTCGTGGTCGTGGGCGTTGAAGCACATCAGGAACGAGTCGTCGACGACCCGTTCGCCGCGGGAGTTGGATTCGGGTATCGCATCGCCGTTGAGGAACACCGCGATGCTCTGGCCGAATTCGCCGCCCCAGTCTTGGGGTTGCATCGCCTTGCCTGCCGGTGTCAGCCAGGCGATGTCGCGCACTTCGTCGCCGGTGCGGATCGGCTCACCGTCGAAGAACCGGCGACGGCGAAACACCGGGTGGGCCTTACGTAATGCGGTGACCTTGCGGCCGAATTCCAGTAGCTCGGCGTTCTTGTCGACCAAGGACCAGTCCATCCACGATAATTCGGAGTCCTGGCAATACACGTTGTTGTTGCCCTGCTGGCTGCGGCCGATCTCGTCGCCGTGCAAGATCATCGGCGTGCCCTGGCTCAGCATCAGCGTCGCCATGATGTTGCGCATCTGTCGTCCGCGCAGCTCGAGGATTTCCGGGTCGTCGGTCGGGCCCTCGACGCCGCAGTTCCAGGACCGGTTGTGGCTCTCGCCATCACGGTTGTCCTCGCCGTTGGCCTCATTGTGTTTTTCGTTGTACGAGACGAGGTCGTTGAGCGTGAATCCGTCGTGGGCGGTGACGAAATTGATGCTGGCGCCTGGCCGGCGGCCGGTCGCCTCATAGAGATCCGACGACCCGGTCAGGCGGGACGCGAACTCGCCGAGTGTCGCGGGTTCGCCCCGCCAGTAGTCACGCACAGTATCGCGATATTTCCCGTTCCACTCGGTCCACAAACCCGGGAAGTTGCCGACCTGGTAGCCACCCTCGCCGATGTCCCACGGCTCGGCGATCAGCTTGACCTGGCTGACTATCGGATCCTGTTGCACCAGATCGAAAAACGCGCTCAGTCGGTCGACGTCGTAGAACTCGCGGGCCAGCGTGGAGGCCAGGTCGAACCGGAAGCCGTCGACGTGCATCTCGGTCACCCAGTAGCGCAGCGAGTCCATGATCAGCTGCAGCGTGTGCGGGTTGCGAGCGTTGAGGCTGTTACCGGTGCCGGTGAAATCCTTGTACAACCGCAGGTCCTCGTCGACCAGACGGTAGTAGGCGGCGTTGTCGATGCCGCGAAAGTTGATCGTGGGTCCCAGATGGTTGCCTTCGGCGGTGTGGTTGTACACCACGTCGAGGATGACTTCGATGCCTTGCTCGTGAAAGGCCCGGACCATCGACTTGAATTCGGTCACCGCGCCACGGACGCGCCGGTTGGCGGCGTACTGGTTGTGCGGGGCGAAGAATCCGAACGTGTTGTAGCCCCAGTAGTTTCGCAGCCCCAGGTCGATCAGGCGATGGTCGTGCATGAATTGGTGCACTGGCATCAGTTCGATCGCGGTGACGTTCAGCGATTTGAGGTGATCGATGATCGCCGGATGCGCCAGGCCGGCGTAGGTGCCGCGCAGCGCCTCGGGGATAGCGGGATGCGCCTGAGTCATACCCTTGACGTGCGCTTCGTAAATCACCGTCTCGTGATACGGCGTGCGCGGTGCGCGATCGTTCGCCCAGTCGAAGTATGGATTGATCACCACGCTGGTCATGGTGTGCCCGTACGAGTCGAGCCGGGGCGGAGTGCCGGTCTCAGCGGGGTCCTCGGCGGCGACGGCGAGGTCGTAGGAGAACAGCGGCTGGTCGAATTTGAACTCGCCGTCAAAGCACTTGCCGTACGGGTCGAGCAGCAGCTTGCTGGGATCACAGCGGTGCCCTGCCGCGGGGTCGAACGGGCCATGCACCCGAAAGCCGTATTGCTGCCCGGGGTTGATGTCCGGCAGGTATGCGTGCCAGACGTATCCGTCGACCTCGTCGAGGTTGATCCGGGTTTCCTGACCGTCGTCACCGATCAGGCACAACTCGACTTTCTCGGCGATCTCGGAGAACAGTGCGAAGTTGGTGCCGCCGCCGTCGTAGTTCGCGCCCAACGGATAGCTGCTTCCCGGCCACACGGTGGCCAGCGCGGGCGGGGCCGCGGCGGCGCCATTGGTCGGGTCTGACGGGGGCATCTCTCGACCTTAGTGGCGGTCCGATCCGATCGCTCTGCTGGCTCCGGCCGCCCCGGGCCGTGTCTTTTGCCCGGCTCCTCCTCATGCCAATGCTCTGCCTGCATCGTCGCCGGGCGGTCACCACCAACCGGTGGCCGGTCCGACCTGCCGACCCAGCTCGTTGGTCATCGTGCGCATGTAGGTAGCCGACAGGTGGTGAGCGTCGTGGTATACCAACACGTTTCCCTCGACGGCCGGGCAGATGTCGGCCCGGCAGACCGCGTCGCTCATGTCCAGCGGCTTGAGCATCGGGAACTGCTCAACCCAGTCGAGGGTGGGGTTGCGGTCGGCCAGCACATCGGAGCGCTTGATGCCGCACGACACCGCGTCGCCGCCTTTGGCGAGGCAGTCCGGCGGGTTGAACGGCTGACCGTCCTTAACCAACCACGGGGTGTCTCGCATGGCGAGGATCGGAATGTTGTTGTCAGAGAACGTCTGCCAGATTCCTACGTAAGTGCCGGGCATCACGTCACCGGGTTTGATGTTCCATGGCCGCGTCGAGGTGGTGAACACGAAGTCTGGGTGGTCGGCCACCACCGCTGCCATCGCCTTGGCCACCCAGTCGCGGCATTCCGGGTAAGGGTCGTTGTTGCCCATCACCAACGGCATCTGCTCAGTGGACAGCGGGCAGCCCATCTTCAGGTATGTGGTGACCTTGAAGTGGTGTCTGCGCCCGAGCAGGTCCAGCGCGGTCAGCCAGTGCTCGGCGTGCGAGCCACCGGCAAGCGCGATGGTCCGGGTGGCGTTCTTGTCGCCGTAGCTGCACCTGATCACGTCGGTGTTTTTGAAATCACCGATGCAGCCGTCGCGAGTGGACGGCGGGTAGTCCTCCTGGGCTTCCAACACGGTGGGCCGCATCCGGAGCTTGGGCACTCGCACGTGCTTGACCAGCGCGCGAGCGCCGGGATAGTCGATGGAACTCAGCCCGCTCAACTCTTTGCCGCTGGCGCGTTCGACGTTGACGTGCTCGCGCCAGGTGAATGCCGTCGCGGTGAGCGTCACACCCATCAGCCCGACTACCGATCCCAGCACGATCGTCGGGCGACGTAGCCGTGTTCGCCAGGGCAGAGCAGGCGCCGCCCCGGGCGCGGTGCGAGCGGCGCCGCGCTGCCGCAGCGGTTCCTCGATGTACCGGTTCGTCCAATAGGCCAGCAGGCCGGAGATCAGCAGTACGGCGGTGCCCTCCACGACGTTGGCATGCGCGTGACCGGTGTAGGCCAGCCAGAAGATCAGCAGCGGCCAGTGCCACAGATACAGCGAGTAGGCCATCGCGCCGAGTCGCACCAGTGGCGCTGTTGCCAGCAGCCGGTTGGGCCGCGGCAATATGACACCCTCAGCCCGGTTGGCGCCGGCCAGAATGAACAGCAGGGCAGCGCCGACGGGGACCAGGGCCCACGGGCCGGGGAACTGCTTGACGCCGTCGATCAGCGCGCCGCAGGACAGCACCGCGGCCAGCGCGATGATGGCGGCCGTCGTGCGCAGCCACATCGGCCAACGCACGTAGGGGACCAGGGCACCGACGAGCACGCCAAGCAGCAGCTCCCACGCACGCGCGAAGCTGTTGTAGTAGGCGGTTGCCTGGTTGGCCTGGTGGGCGACGATCGCGTAGACGAACGACGCCACGGTGAGCGCGGTCAGCAACACGATGAACGCCGTCCGCAGCCGATCCCCGAGCCGGCGTCGGAACATCACCGCGAAGCCGAAGATCAGCAACAAGAACGAGAGATAAAACTGGCCTTGTACCGACATCGACCAGATGTGCTGTAGCGGGCTGACCGCTTCGCCGGCCCGGAGATAGTCGGCCACCGTGCTGGCCAGCTCCCAGTTCTGGTAGTAGCCGAGGCTGGCCAGACTCTGGTCCGCGAAGGTCTCCCACCGCGTCTCCGGCTGAATCAGGACGGTCAGCAGTGCGCAGCCGGCCAGCACCACCACAAGAGCCGGCAGCAGCCGGCGTGCCAACCGAAGCAGCTCGGGCACCGGCGACAGCGACGACGCCGGATTGAGCGCTGTGCGTAGCAATTTGCCGCCGAAGAAGAAACCAGATAGCGCCAAGAACACGTCGACGCCGCCGGACACCCGGCCGAACCACACGTGGAACATCGCCACCAGGGCAATGGCTATGCCACGCAGCCCGTCGAGATCGTGGCGGTAGAACCCCGTTGCGCGTTTGCCGGTCGCGTGTTGCGTAGGGCACGCAACGTCGGCGTCGGCCGGACGGGTCAGGGAGGCGGTCATGATTGACAGCCAATCTACCTAACCCGCCGGCCGTTCCGGGTGCTCGAAACCGGCGGCTAGCTCCCGATCAGGACTCCAGGATGCGAGTCAGGTACGGCATCATGCCGTTGGTACGCGCGGGCGAGACCGTGACGCCAGGCTCGGTGGCCTCGATCATTTGGTTGTTGCCGAGATACATCGCGACGCTCTGGGTTCCACCGGGTCCGTAGCAGAGCAGGTCGCCCGGACGTGCTTGCGCGGGCGCGACTTTGCGGCCGACGTTGCACTGCTCGGCCGACGTGCGGGGCATCTTCACCCCAGCGCCGGCGTAGGCGTACTGGATCAGACCGGAGGCGTCGAAGCCGACGATGTTGGCATTCAGGCCAGTGCCCCGGGTGGGGCCCGCCGCGTTGCCGCCGCCGTAGAGGAACGGCACATTGCGCTGAGAAAGCGCACGCTGGATTACGTAGCTGGTCGACTGCTGGTATCCGACGAGAGTCGGGCCGGTCGGGTCAGCGCTTGCGATGTGCGGATTGACCATCGGCAGCGTCAACAACAGGGCCAGGGTGGACGGGACGGCGAAGCTGCGTCTCATGTTGATCACCTCTCTGTGGCTTTGGCGCGGTGACTTCACGCCTCTGCCGCCATTCCCGATTCACCACCGAGACCCATGCGCTGGCCCGCCCCGTTGGGGGCCGCATGCCGCCACCGAGACCGGTGTCGGGTGGACCCGCCGGTGAACCGCTGAATTCACAACAGTCACTAGGGACACTGTGGCAACAAAAGGTGGCCAGAGCCACTGCGCAAGCCCTCTGAGCGGGATTTTTTGTCATACCGTGACCCGACGGTGACCGGATGTCGGCCGGGGGCCGAACCGGCAGCGAACCGTTGTGATTTCGCTCTCACTCGCCGTCGTCCACAACCCCGGATCCGCCGTGCCAGTACGTGCTGCTGAAGTCGGTCAGCGCCGAGCCGGCCGCCGAGGCGAACAGCACCAGGGCGATCGCCAAAAGTGGCCAGAAGGACAGATACCAACCCTTCAACAGCGAGACCAGCGGCCCAAGCAGTGCCGCGGCGACCGCAGCGCCGATGCATCCCCACACCACCGGGTAGATGTAGAAATCGACGCCGAGAGGCGCGGGTGGGCAATCGCCGGTGCAGACGTCCTTGAGGAAGCCGAAAAGCCGCGAATACCAATCGGTCCCGAAGGCAATGGCCGCCAGCAGCATCAGCAACGCGAGCAACGAGAACACATCCCACGGGATCAGCCGCAGCCGCAGCACCCGCTGTGGGGAGTCATCGTGGTCGCTGGGGGACGGGTCATCGAACTGCTGCGGCGAAGCCATGGTGGCTCAATGCTGCCGGATGCCCGGCTTTTGTGCGACCGAAAGCTGAGCGGGTCGGCCACCGAGGCCGGCTGCTTTACCCTCGTTTTCTATGACTTCTGCGGCCCCCGGGATGTCGGGGCTGACGCCCCAGCAGATCAGCGCGATCGATGCGGCCCACCTGTGGCACCCCTACAGCACGATCGGGGGCTCGAATGCCGGCGCGGAGACGCTGAATGTGGTGGCGGTCGGCGCCCGCGGCGCCTGGCTGACGCTGGTCCGCGACGGCGAGCAGATTCAGGCAATCGACGCGATGAGCTCGTGGTGGACAGCCGTCCACGGTCATGGCCACCCCGCGCTGGATGCGGCGCTGACCAGGCAGCTCGCCACCATGAACCACGTCATGTTCGGCGGGCTCACCCACGAGCCGGCCGCTCGGCTGGCGCAGCTCCTCGTCGAGATCACCCCGGCAGGTTTGGAGACGGTGTTCTTCAGTGACTCCGGGTCGGTGTCGGTTGAGGTCGCGGTGAAGATGGCGCTGCAGTACTGGCGCAGCCGCGGCCGGGTGGGCAAGCGCCGGCTGATGACTTGGCGCGGGGGATACCACGGCGACACCTTTACGCCGATGAGCATCTGCGACCCCGACGGCGGCATGCACAGCTTGTGGACCGACGTCCTTGCTCACCAGGTGTTCGCCCCGCAGGTGCCCCGTGATTACGACCCCGGCTACAGCGCGTCATTCGAGGCGCAGCTGGCCCGACACGCAGCCGAATTGGCCGCCGTGGTCGTCGAGCCGGTAGTCCAGGGCGCCGGCGGGATGCGGTTTCACGATCCGCGTTACCTGACCGACCTTCGCGACATCTGCCGACGGCACGACGTCCTGCTGGTCTTCGACGAGATCGCCACCGGATTCGGCCGCACCGGCGAATTGTTCGCCGCCGACCATGCCGGCGTCAGCCCCGACATCATGTGCGTCGGCAAGGCGCTCACCGGCGGTTACCTCAGCTTGGCCGCCACGCTGTGCACCACCGACGTCGCGCACACGATCAGTTCCGGTGAAGCCGGAGCGCTGATGCACGGGCCCACGTTCATGGCCAATCCGCTGGCCTGCGCGGTATCGGTGGCTGCTGTCGAATTGCTGCTCGGCCAGGATTGGCGCTCGACGGTCGCCCAAGTCGGCACCGGACTGACCGCAGGTCTCGAGCCGGCGCGGGCGTTGCCGGGGGTGACCGACGTTCGGGTCTGTGGCGCCATCGGGGTCATCGAATGCGACCGCCCTGTTGACCTGGCGATCGCGACGCCGGCCGCGCTTGATCGGGGGGTCTGGCTGCGGCCGTTCCGCAACCTGGTGTACGCCATGCCGCCGTTCATCTGCACCCCCGACGAGATTGCGCAGGTCACCTCCGCGATGGTCGAGGTGGCCCGGCTGACCGGTTCTCGTAGGCTCTAGTGCGATGACGCAGATCGATACTTCGCCGTTGGCCTGGCTGGAGGCGCATGCTGAGGCGCGCCGCCAGGCCGGGCTGCGACGCGCGTTGCGGCCCCGGCCCGCGGTGGCCACTGAACTCGACCTTGCGTCCAACGACTACTTGGGCCTGTCGCAGCATCCCCAGGTAATCGACGGCGGAGTGGACGCGCTGCGTACCTGGGGTGCGGGCGCGACCGGTTCCCGGCTGGTCACCGGCAACACCGCGCTGCACGAGGAGCTCGAAACCAGGCTTGCCGAATTCGTCGGTGCCGCAGCAGGTTTGGTATTCTCATCCGGATACACCGCCAACCTGGGCGCGGTGGTAGGGCTGTCCGGGCCGGGTTCGCTGCTGGTCTCGGACGCCTACTCGCACGCCTCGCTGGTCGACGCCTGCCGGCTGTCGCGGGCGCGGGTGGTGGTGACCCCGCATCGCGACATCGACGCGGTCGAGACGGCATTGGCCTCCCGGAACGAGGAGCGGGCCGTCGTCATCACCGAGTCGGTGTTCTCCGCGGACGGCGCGCTGGCTCCGGTACGGCAGCTGCACGAGGTGTGCCGCAGGCACCGGGCGCTGCTCATCGTCGACGAGGCCCACGGACTGGGTGTCCGAGGTCCCGGTGGCCGCGGGTTGCTGCACGAACTGGGATTGGCCGGCGCGCCCGATGTGGTGATGACCACCACGCTGTCCAAGGCGCTGGGCAGTCAGGGCGGCGCGGTGCTGGGGACCGTCGGGGTACGCGATCACCTGATCGACGTCGCCCGCCCGTTCATCTTCGATACCGGTTTGGCGCCGGCGGCAGTGGGCGCCGCCCTGGCGGCGTTGCGGGTGTTGACCGCGGACCCGTGGCGAAGCCAGGCGGTACTGCGACACGCGGGCACGCTGGCCGGCATCTGTGGAGTCGCGGAGATTCCGCAGTCCGCGGTGGTGTCGGTGATCCTCGGCGCGCCGGAGGTGGCGCTGGCCGCCGCGACGGCCTGTCTGGAAGCCGGCGTCCGGGTGGGCTGCTTCCGGCCGCCGACGGTGCCCGTAGGTACGTCGCGGCTGCGCCTGACCGCTCGCGCGTCGCTGGATCAGGACGACATCGAGCTGGCCCGCACGGTGCTGACCGACGTGCTCGCCGCGGCCCGCCGTTGACGGTTCTGGTCGTCACCGGCACGGGGACCGGTGTCGGAAAGACCATCACCACCGCGGCCCTGGCAGCGTCAGCGCGCCACGCGGGTGTCGATGTCGCGGTCTGCAAGCCGGTGCAGACCGGTACCGACCTGGGCGATGACGACCTCGCCGAAGTGACGCGGCTCTCCGGGGTGAGCAAGGTCGTCGGGCTGGCGCGTTATCCGCAGCCGCTGGCTCCGTTGGCGGCCGCCGAGCAGGCCGGAAAACCTTTGCCCAGCCGCCGCGACATGCTCAAACTCATTCGCGCAGTGGACCGTCGGGGTCAGCTGACCCTGGTCGAGGGTGCCGGCGGTTTGCTGGTCGAGATCGCCGAGGCCGGCACGAGTTTGCGAGACCTTGCGGCTGATCTGGGTGCCGCCGCGCTGGTGGTTGCCACCGCTGAGCTCGGCACGCTCAACCACACCGCATTGACAGTGGAGTCGCTTGCAGCGCATGGAATTTCCTGCTCGGGTCTGGTGATCGGCAACTGGCCGCAGCAGCCCGGAGTGTTGGAAACCTCGAACCGGTCGGCGTTGGCGCGCCTGGCGCCGCTGCGTGCCGCGCTGCCCGCCGGTGCGGGGTCGATGAATTCCGGCGAGTTCGTCGCGATGAGCGCGCACGCATTCGACCGGGCCTGGGTCACCAGTCTGGTCAGCTGATGGTGCACTCCATCGAGCTGCTCTTCGATCGAGACACCGAGGCGACTCTGCGGCGCATGTGGGACGACCTGTCCGTTGCGGACCTACCCGGCAGGACTCCGGCCGGCCGGCCGCACGTGACGCTGGCGGTGGCCGAGCGGATCGAGCCCGACGTCGACGCTCTGCTGCGGCCGGTCGCGCAACGCCTGCCGCTGGGCTGCACGGTCGGGGCACCGCTGCTGTTCGGACAATCGAACGCCGTCCTTGCCCGGCTTGTCGTGCCGTCGGCCGAACTGCTCGCTCTGCACGCCGAGGTGCACCGAATCTGCGGCCAGCATCTGCGGCCCGGACCGTTGCCGCACAGCCTGCCCGGTCAGTGGACGGCGCACGTCACGCTGGCTCGCCGAGTCGAGGATGCGCGACTCGGCCCCGTTCTGCGCGTGGCAGGCCTGCCGTCAGAGATCCGGGGCAGCCTCACCGGTCTGCGTCGATGGGATGGCACCGAACGCGTCGAGCATCCGATCGGCTGATCTACTTTCCGCTGCTGCCAGGGCTCGAGCCGCCGCCCGCGGTGTAGGAGGCCTTGCCGGTACCGGCCAACGCTCCGCCGGCCACGATCAGGTACTCGTCACGGATCGGCTTGTCGGCGAAAAAATCCTCGAGAATCTCGCGAGCGCCCGCGGCGTACCGGGCCTGCGCCGACAGCGTCGTGCCCGAGATGTGTGGCGTCATGGCATTGTTCGGCATCGCGCGCCACGGATGGTCGGCCGGTGGCGGCTGCGGGTACCACACGTCGCCGGCGTAGCCGGCCAGCTGACCGCTCTTCAACGCGGCGACAACCGCGTCGCGCACGCAGATCTCGGCGCGCGCAGTGTTGACGATGTAGGAGCCCCGCCGCATCGATGCCAGCAGCTTTTCATCGAACAAGTGGTAGGTCTGCGGGTGCAGCGGAGCGTGGATGGACACCACGTCGACGGCACGCACCAGCGAAGCGGCGTCGGGGTGATAGGTGACGCCCAATTCCTTTTCGGCCTTCTCTGGGAGCCGCCTGGTGTCGGTGTAGTGCAGGTTGACATCGAAGGGGGCCATCCGCCGCAACACGGCTTGTCCGATGCGGCCCGCGGCGATCACCCCGACGTCCATGCCTTCGACGTCGTAGGCGCGCTCAACGCAGTCGGCGATGTTCCAGCCGCCGTCAGCCGCCCACTGGTGGGAGGGGACGAAATTGCGCACCAGTGCCAGGATCTGCATGACTGCGTGCTCGGCGACACTGATGCTGTTGCAGAAGGTGACTTCGGCGACGGTGATTCCGCGGGCGATCGCCGCGTCGAGGTCGACGTGGTCGGAGCCGATCCCCGCGGTCAGGGCCAGCTTGAGCTTCTTCGCTTTGCCGATCCGCTCAGCGGTCAAATATGCCGGCCAAAATGGTTGCGAGATCACGACATCGGCGTCGGGCAGCTCCCGTTCGAACTCCGAGTCGGGGCCGTCCTTGTCGGAGGTGACGACCAGCTGATGGCCGCCGTCTTCGAGGAATTTGCGCAACCCCAGGGCACCTGACACACAGCCCACCAGATCGCCGGGGGTGAAGTCGATCGCCGACGGGCTCGGCACGGTCTGGCCGTCGGGATAGCCACTGATCGACGGGATGCTGTCACGCGCATACACCGGGGGATAGCCGGTGACCGGGTCCGGATAGAGAACCAGCAGTACCTTGGCCATGACTTTGTCCTTTTCTCCTGTGCCTGCCCGACGGGATTCTGTAAGCCTTCACCACCGCGGTCACCAACAGCCGGGCAGGGGTCCCCTCCCGTTGACGACAGGTCAGGCGCTGAAGAGTAGGTACAACCCGGTGAACGTGTAACCGACCATGACCAGCATCATGGTCAGCTGGCCGGTGAGTTGGTGACCCTTCGGTAGTAGGCGCAGCGCTTTGTCATGCGCCGCGATCACCGCGACGATGTGCCCGGTGACCACCGACGTCACCTTGACCACCGCCAACACCGTCGGGTGCAGCGACAGCACATAGGCGACGTGTAAATGCCCCAGCCCGAGCAGGTTCCAGCCCTTGCCGAGCGGATCGGCGAGGGCGAACACCGCCTGCTGTCCTCGCTCGACCAGATAGGAGAGGTAGTGCGCGAAGATGTAGCCGACCACGATCGGAATCAGCGAATGCGCGAGCTGGCCGGGTAAGGCGCGACGCTGTTCACGTTCGACTCCGCCCGTCGCTCGGGCGGCAAGCGAAAAAGTGGTCGCCACCACCGCGATGAACAGCAGCAGTCCGACAGTGCGCAGCCCGGACAACGAAACCGATACCGGCACAGCGTGAATACCACGGGCGAGCCCGTCGGCGAAGTTACGCCAGGTCGCCGACGACGAGAAGCTGTCGAACGCGGTGGAGCCGAGCAGCACCGCCAACACGACGACGATGCCCGGCCGAATGGGTAGCGACAGCAGGTGATCGAACGGGTTGCCGATCGCGATGCGCCCGCCCTCCCGGTCGCGCCGAAAGGGCGATAGCCGCGAGACCGCCATGCTGTATACGCCGAACGGGTCTGCGCGGGCGAACCAGCGTTGCCCGCATAGCCATGCTCCGATCAACAGCACCGCGGCGTAGATCAGCAGCCAGGTCTTGACCCATGCCAGAGCCGCAGGGTTGGGGCTGGCCAATTCCATCCATACGAACGTGAACAAGCCGACCGCAGCCGGCCGGTACCCCCAGGATTCCGGGTAGGACAGCCGCGGCCTGGCGATGCGTTCCGGTGTAATGCGTTGCAGCAGTTGGTACACCGTGCGCACCGGTGAGACGACCCGCCAAACCGGGCCGAAGAGTAGCGAAGTCGCCACCAGGCCAACCCACAGCAGCACGTAGAAGACGCCGAGCAGCGCGTTGGCCTGAGTCTGCGGACCCCATAACCCGGCCAGCAGCACCCATCCGGTGAACCCCAGCGCCGTACCCGCGGCAACGCCGCGGGTAACACGTGAGTCCACGAAAGTCGTCACCGCCTCCGGAAGCGGGCGAGCGGGGTTGTCCGGGTCAAATCGCGGCCGGCGCCAGGCGAACGCGACCAGGGCGAAGGTGAAGGTCAACGCCCAAGCCGCACCGATCACCGAAAAGGCATACGGCACAGGCAGATCGCTCGACCCGCCAAGGCCGTGCGCGACGATGACCGAATCGGTCACGGATGCACGTGGATGGTGGCCACGGTGCGGTCGAGATGGTGCAGTTCGACCTCGACGCTGCCCGGTACGTCAACGCTGAATTGGAACGTCTGGTTGGCCGCCGCGGCCACCTCGAATTTGTGATCGGGCACCGAATGCACGTGCAACTCGTCGGTGGCGTCGCTGGTGACATGCAGCGTGATCGGCTGACGAACCGTAGCCTGCATCGTCGCGTTGGCCGGCGTCACCTGACCATGCGCGATGGTGATGTCGATCGTCAGCCCGGCACCGCCGGCCGGCTTCGATGCACCGCCGCACCCGGCCAGGGCGACTAACAGTGTCGAAACCGCAACAGAGAAAAGCGCTTTGCGAATTCCCCGCAACGCGCTCACGCTGCCCGCGGCGGCGAGTGCTCCACAGCCTCTTCGCCGGGTTCGTTCGGCGCATTCTCCGAGTTGTTGATCCGTCCGGCACCCCACGTCAGCGCGGTGATCACACAAAGCGTGAAGAACAACACGACGATGCCGCCCGCGGTGAACAGCCACGCGGGAACGCCAGGATCGCGTTCGCGCTGCAAGATCGCGACTTCGAAGGCGAACGGCCGGGTGCCGTTGCTCAACACCGGGATCTCGGGCACTGGGATGGCGGAGTCGGCCGGCGCCCAGATCGGCACCGCCGCCAAGTCACGGCCGTCGTGCACCCGCAACAGTGTCTTCCAGTCACCCCACACCGGAATTGGTTCTGTGGACACGTAGTGGCCGGGTCCGACCTTTTGCAGCCGGTTGATCACCAGGCCACGGTGGTTCTGCATCTTGCCCTGCCACGCCAAGATCGTGACCCAGTCCGGATGGTCGCCGGCCATGTTGGGTGGGTTGAGTTGCACATCGGCCGACGCGAGCCGCTGTCCGGCCGGACTGGGCAGGTCGGTCAGCTTGACCGTCGCCGAGTCCTGCTTCGGCACGTTGATGTGCAGTCCGTTGGCGACGGTGCCACCGATGACAAGCACCGTCAGTGCTACCGCGGTGATGCCGAAGGCGCGACCCGGCAAACGCTGACTGGTGAGCACCATGCCGACCAATGCCGCGCACACTCCGGCCAAGATCGCCACCGGCACCGCCGTCGGCAGCGCCTCGCGCCACAGGTCGACTGGCCACGGGTAGTGGTACACCTTGCCGATCCACAGCGACTCGAGCCACAGACCTGCCGTGCCGATGCCAAGTCCAGACACGGCGCCGAACAGAATCGGGCGGCGGAAAAGCGGTGTCAGGGCGAGCAATTCGACGACCAGTGCCGGCCCGAGATAGAGCGGGAACCAGTTGATCGCAGCGCCGAGGATCGGCCCGACGATTACCGCGACGGCCCCCCGCAGCCCAATCGCGAACAGCGCCGCGATGATCGCCGCGCCTCTACCCAGGGTCATGCGGGCGATGATCGTCCCGATCGCCGCCGCCGCGGCGATCAACATCGGCTGGAAGACCAGTCGGAACTGCGGCACGCCGAAGTCGAACTCGATTTGGTAGACCGACATTCCGATCAGGAGGCCGCCGCATGACAGGTAGCGGAGGACTTTGATGAACGGCCCGTCGTGGCGCTCCAGCGCTTCGTCGGCGGGCGTGTCTTCGGTCTTGCGCGCGCCCTCGTACTCCAGCATCAGCACCGCGAACAGCGAGAAGTTCGCACCACCGATCATCATCAGATGGGTTGGACCCCAAAGCGTTACGTCCTGGCCGAAGATGCGGTGCCAAACGTCGTCGAGCGGAAAGCCGATCATCGCGTACAGGCCGCAACCGGCCATCAGCAACCCGCCGACCGGGGCGTACCAGTTGCGGGTGATGCGTACAGCGGCCGGACCTGGCTTGTCGAACGGCAGCACCACCGAAATCATGCCCGCCAGGAAAATGCCGAACAGCCCGATGATGATGAAGTAGTGCGCCGGGTTCGCCAACGGACCCGGGTCGCGACCGTTTCCGATGTGCCAGCTGACATCCCAAATGAAACCGAACAGAGCGCAGATGATCGACGATGTGAAAACCAGGATGGGCAGCGCGACCCAGGACGGCCGGTTGAACTTGTGTCCCAGCCGCTCGGCGATCGTGTTGAACCAGGTGATCCGGTGCGTGCGATGGGCCCATCCGACGTACAACAGCACCACGCCGATGATCATCGCGGCGAACGACAGGCCTATCACCTGGTTGAGGCCTGCGCCGCGCGCCGGCGGCTCCGCTGCCAGAAGTGTCAGCTCCACCGTGATACCTCCCACCGCGACGGACCGCCCACAGTTCTCGGGCGCTCAACTTACTTCACAGTAGGTAGCCTGCGGGCGCTCCGCTCAAACTTCGGTCGATTTGCTGTCGGCGTGTTTCAGTCACGCCGTTCGTCGGTCGAGGCCTGTTGATCGTCATCGGGAGTGCGCCGGTCTTTGATCGCGACGTACAACACAACGCCGACGACGACCACCGCCGGCAAGAACGCCGGCCCGGCCAGCAGAAGCCAATGATGAGACACGTATTCAACGTGTGCACTAGCCAATTGCATTCACTCCCGGGGCTCTGTTGCCTACCCCGGTCGGGTACCCAGCGACCGCCGCATCGACCACATCACGTTTGTGCAGGTGCACACCGCTAGCCTAGCCTGGGCACCGGTCAACGCTGGTTGCGAGAAGCCCTGGTCCGCTGCGTCCCGGATGCGTGGACAGGACAAAGACGAAGATCTAAGGAGTAGCTGGTGACTCAGGCGGCGACTCGGCCAACATCCGAGACCGACAGCACCGACATCCTGGCCGTGGCGCGTCACCAAGTGCTCGAGGGTGGCGAAGGGCTGAGCCGGCAACAGGTGCTGGAGGTGCTGCAGCTTCCCGACGAACGGCTCGAAGAGCTGTTGGCGCTGGCGCACGAAGTGCGGATGGCCTGGTGCGGTCCCGAGGTCGAGGTCGAAGGCATCATCAGCCTGAAGACCGGCGGCTGCCCCGAAGACTGTCATTTCTGCTCGCAATCGGGGTTGTTCGCCTCACCGGTGCGCAGTGCCTGGCTGGATGTCCCCAGCCTGGTCGAAGCCGCCAAACAGACTGCCAAGACCGGCGCCACCGAGTTCTGCATCGTCGCCGCGGTACGCGGACCCGACGAGCGGCTGCTGGCTCAGGTGGCTGCCGGCATCGAAGCGATCCGCGACGCTGTCGACATCCAGATCGCCTGCTCACTCGGCATGCTGACCGCCGAGCAAGTAGACCGGCTCGCCGCGATGGGCGTACATCGCTACAACCACAACCTGGAGACGGCTCGCTCCTTCTTCCCCAATGTCGTCACCACACACAGCTGGGAAGAGCGCTGGGAGACGCTGTCGATGGTGCGCGAGGCCGGCATGGAGGTGTGCTGCGGCGGCATTCTCGGCATGGGCGAGACCATCGAGCAGCGCGCGGAGTTCGCCGCCAACCTGGCCGAGCTGGACCCCGACGAGGTGCCGCTGAACTTCCTCAACCCCCGGCCGGGCACGCCGTTCGGTGACCTCGAAGTACTGCCGGCCAGCGAAGCGCTCAAGGCGGTCGCCGCATTCCGGTTGGCCTTGCCGCGCACCATGCTGCGCTTTGCCGGTGGCCGGGAGATCACGCTTGGGGACCTAGGCGCCAAACAGGGCATTCTGGGCGGCATCAACGCCGTGATCGTCGGCAACTACCTGACCACGCTGGGCCGGCCCGCCGAGGCCGATCTGGAGCTGCTCGAAGATCTGCAGATGCCGATCAAGGCCCTCAACGCCAGCCTGTAGACGAGACGGTGATGCTCCGCGATCTGCCTGCGCCGGTAGGGGCGGGCATTTATAACGTCTATACCGGCGATCCGGCCGACAGCGCCGTGCCGACGGCAGCCCAGCTGGGTTTGGAGCCGCCCCGGTTCTGCGCCGAATGCGGTCGGCGGATGGTGGTTCAGGTCCGGCCCGATGGCTGGTGGGCGAAATGTTCGCGGCACGGCCGGGTGGACTCGGCGGATCTGGAGGCACAGCGATGACCGACGTGCGGGCCGGCGGCGTGCCGCGCATTTCCCGGCGACGAGCCGAAATCACGGTGGCGGCGGGACTGCTTCCCATCGGCGCGCTCGTCGGTGCCCTGTGGGCATGGCTGACCCCACCGATCAAAGGTGCGGTGGCGCTGACCCATAGCGGTGAGCGGGTGCACGAGTATCTGGGCAGCGAAGCCGATCATTATTTCGTCGCCGCGTTCCTGATGCTTGGGCTGCTGAACGTCGTCGCCGCGGTGGCAGCCGTGCTGGCCTGGCAGTGGCGGCCGCACCGCGGTCCCGGGATGGTCGCCGGGCTGTGCGCCGGCGTGGTGATCGCGGCCGGTGCTGCGATCGGCGTAGGCGTGCTCTTGGCGCATTTACGGTATGGCGCAGTCAATTTCGACACCGTCCCGGTGAGCCACGATCACCCGCTGTACTACGTCACTGAGGCGCCATCGGTGTTCTTCGGCTCCTCAGGGCTACAGAAAGCCTGCACGCTGCTGCTTCCGGCCGCGACCGCCGCACTGGTCTACGCCATACCGGTTGCGGCGACCGCACGCGACGATCTCGGCGGCTATCCGGCCGTCGAGGCGGTGTATCCGCGCGCTGAAAGCGCTGAAGGCTCGACGCCGTCATAGCGGACGGCGGTGTACTGCCTTTCCGGTGATGACCTTGGCCGCGATGACGGCCAGCCGCGCCATGCCAACGTAGGTGGTCGGGTTGAACATCGTCGGCCATTTCGTTCTGACCAGGTGATCGGTCAGTGGCCGGCGCGCAAACCGGTCCTGCAGCCAGCGCAACGCCATCGGCGCCGACAGCGGATGCAGCAGCAGGTGCTCGTTGAACGCGTCGCGGTGATAGGTGACATCGGCGCCGCCCGCCGAGTAGGCGTCGGCCAGCCGGTCGATGTCTTCGACGTCGATCAGATAGTCGTGCACAGCCTGCACGATCAGTACCGGCGGGGTGGGCACCTTGGCGCCCAGTCGGATGCTGTCGAAGACGTGCTGAACTTCCGGCATCGTCAGGATTTCTTCCAGCGGCCGGTCGAGGTACTGTCCGACGTCCTTCTTGATCATCCGGATGACCGCGCCGATGGTCGTCATACTTTCCAGCCGGCGCAGGATCGCGCGTCCCTCGTCGGTGGCGTGTTCGTCGATGACCCGGTCCAGGTCGGGGTAGATATGCACCAGCGCGGCGATCACCATGGCCGGTAGGCCGGACAGGAAGCTCCCGTTGAGCCGGCGGAACGTGTGGCCGAGGTCGCCGACCGGTGACCCCAGCACTGCGCCGACGATGTCCAGCTCCGGTGCGTAGTCCGCGCACAGCTCGGCGGCCCATGCGGTCGCTAGGCCGCCGCCGGAGTAGCCCCACAAGGCCACCGGCGCCGACGAGGCCAGCCCGAGCCGCTCGGCGTTCATCGCGGCCCGAACACCGTCCAGAATGAAGTAACCGGGCTCGAACGGCGCCCCCCACATTCCGGCGCGGCCTTCGTGGTCGGGGATCGACACCGCCCAGCCTTCGGCGAGCGCGGCCGCGATCAACAGATATTCCAGCTGGGCCAGCGAGCCCACGGCCTGCGCGCGTCGCCGCAGGGCATACGACGGAAAACATCGAGACGACACCGCGTCGATCGCGCACTGGTACGAGAGCACCGGGCAGGGCCGCTCGGGCGTGGCGTCGGCGGGCACGATGACCGTCGTTGCCGTCGCCTCGGGCCTGCCGTTCATGTCCGTGGTGCGGTACAGCAGTTGGGTGGCCATCGCTCGTTGCGGGATCAGGCCGAGAAATGCCAGCTCTACGTCGCGCGAACGCAGCACGGTGCCGGGCGTGGCGTGCTGGTAACCGGGCGGCGGCTCGAAGAACGGATCCTCAGACGGCAGGAGTGGTCGGGCCTTGGCCTGCAAATCCTCATGGGGCGCCCGACCGATCCACTCGGCACCGGTCTCGGTCGCGCTCGCAAGGTTGCCAATGTCCATCGGAACATTCTTGCTTAAGAGGGCTTTAAGAATCCAGTCGGCCCGCCGGTGGCTCGCGCATGTCACGCAGAGCCGGGAGGGCGCAACGCGGCGAATTCGTCAGTGACCCGCAGCTGTGACTCGGTGAATCGATACATCGCCGCCGGGCGGCCGCCGCTACGCCCGGACTGTGCGACGGTGCCGGTCGGCGTGATGACGCCACGGCGGGTCAGCACACGCTGCAGATTGGTGGTATCCACCTGGTAGTCCAGTGCGGCGCTGTAGATGTCGCGCAGCGTCGACATCGCGAATTCGGTTGGTGCCAAGGCAAATCCGATATTCGTGTACGACATCTTGGCGACCAGTCGGGTCCGGGCGTGAGCGACCATCGGGCCGTGGTCGAACGCCATCGGCGGCAACGCGGCGACCGGGTGCCAGCGGGTGTCCGGCGGTAGCTCCGGGATGGCGGGGGAGGGAACCAGGCCCAGGAACGTCGACGCGATGGTGCGCGCGCCGGGCAATCGTGCGGGTTCGGAAAACACCGCGAGTTGCTCCAAGTGAGCGACTTCACGCAGATCGACCTTCTCGGCCAGCTGGCGCCGCACCGACGTCGTCATGTCCTCGTCGTGGCGCAGTTGCCCGCCGGGCAGAGACCACGCACCTCGTTGCGGATCGCGAGCACGCTGCCACAACAGCACACTGAGCTCGGGTTTTTGCGTCTTCGAGCCTGGTCCGAGCCCGCGAACCTGGAATACGACAGCGAGCACTTCGTGCTCAGTGCTACCATTGACCATGTTTTCGATTATAAGTCGAAAACCGACGCCGGGAGTCGAAAGGATCGACTATGACAGTCGTGAATCGCACCGACTTGCTGTCAAACGGGCTGGAAAAAGACATGGCAAACGATCTGGCCGCGGGAATCACTAACTCTCCCAACGGTTTCGGTGGCATCGAAGGCGACGCGCAATGGGCGGCCGAGATTCGTCGGCTGGCTGACCTGCGGAACGCCACGATCCTGGCGCACAACTATCAGCTGCCGGCCATCCAGGATGTCGCTGATCACGTCGGAGACTCGCTGGCGCTGTCCCGGGTCGCCGCCGAGGTGCCCGAGGACACCATCGTGTTCTGCGGTGTGCATTTCATGGCCGAGACCGCGAAAATCCTCAGCCCCGACAAGACTGTGCTCATCCCCGATCAGCGTGCCGGGTGCTCGCTCGCCGACTCGATCACGCCCGAGGATCTGCAGGCCTGGAAAGACGAACACCCCGGCGCCGTTGTCGTCTCCTACGTCAACACCACCGCAGCGGTGAAGGCGCTCACCGACATCTGCTGCACTTCGTCCAACGCCGTCGACGTCGTAGCCTCCATCGACCCCGACCGCGAGGTGCTGTTCTGCCCCGATCAGTTCCTCGGAGCCCACGTGCGCCGGATGACGGGCCGCGACAACGTGCACGTGTGGGCCGGTGAGTGCCACGTGCACGCCGGGATCAACGGCGATGAGTTGGCCGATCAGGCCCGCCGGCACCCCGACGCCGAGCTGTTCGTCCATCCGGAGTGTGGCTGCGCGACGTCTGCGCTGTATCTGGCCGGTGAGGGCGCCTTCCCGGACGACCGGGTCAAAATCCTGTCGACCGGAGGCATGCTGGACGCCGCGCGCGAAACCCGAGCCCGACAGGTGTTGGTCGCCACCGAGGTCGGGATGCTGTACCAGCTGCGCAACGCCGCACCGGACGTCGACTTCCAGGCGGTCAACGATCGTGCATCGTGCAAGTACATGAAGATGATCACCCCCGCGGCCCTGTTGCGTTGCCTGGTCGAGGGTGCCGACGAAGTCCACGTCGATCCCCAGACCGCGGCACGGGCGCGGCAGAGCGTGCAGCGGATGATCGCGATCGGCCAGCCGGGCGGCGGCGGCGGCGAATGAGCATCCACCCGACTTGGGCAGAGAGCGCTGATGTCGTCGTCATCGGCACGGGTGTCGGTGGTCTGGCCGCGGCACTGGCCGCGCACCGCGCGGGCCGGCGCGTCATCGTGCTCAGTAAGGCCGGCCGCAAGCCGGGCGCGACGGCCACGCACTACGCCCAGGGCGGGATCGCCGTGGTCTTACCGGACACCGACGACTCGGTCGATGGGCACGTCGCCGATACCCTGGCGGCCGGCGCCGGGCTTTGTGATACCGACGCGGTGACCTCGATCGTTGCGGACGGCTTTCGGGCAGTCACCGAATTAGTCAGCGACGGAGCGCAATTCGATCGGGCTGCGACCGGCGGCTGGGCGCTCAGTCGCGAAGGTGGACACTCCCGGCGACGCATCGTGCACGCGGGGGGCGACGCCACCGGTGCCGAGGTGCAACGGGCCCTCGACCGTGCGGCGACCACGCTGGACATCCGGACCAAGCACGCCGCGTTGCGACTGCTGCACGACACGGCTTCGGGAGTCGATGCTGTGACCGGTGTTCTGGTAGCCGATCCGCGGGGGATCGGCATCGTCCACGCGCCGTCAGTGATTCTGGCCACCGGCGGTCTCGGGCAACTCTTCGGCGCGACAACCAACCCGGCCGGTTCCACCGGCGACGGGGTCGCGTTGGCGCTGTGGGCCGGTGTCGCGGTCAGCGACATCGAGTTCATCCAGTTTCACCCGACGATGCTCTATGACGGCCGTGCAGGTGGTCGCCGGCCGCTGGTCACCGAGGCGATACGCGGTGAGGGCGCGGCCTTGGTTGACAGTCAAGGTAATTCGGTGACCGCGGGTGTGCATCCGATGGGAGATCTGGCGCCGCGCGATGTGGTGGCCGGCGCGATCGAGGCGCGCCTGCGCGCTATCGGCGACGACTGCGTTTACCTCGACGCCCGCGGTATCGACGACTTTGGTCGCCGCTTCCCCACTGTTGCCGCCGCCTGCCGGGCGGCGGGCATCGACCCGGTTCGTCAGCCGATCCCGGTGGCCCCGGGTGCGCACTACAGCTGCGGCGGCGTCGTCACCGACGTTCACGGTCGCACCGAGCTGCCCGGGCTGTTCGCCGCGGGCGAGGTCGCCCGCACCGGCATGCACGGCGCCAACCGGCTGGCATCCAACAGCCTGTTGGAGGGCCTGGTCGTGGGAGGCCGGGCGGGCCGCGCCGCGGCTGAGCACGCAACGCTGCTCGGACGTGTCCACGCGACGGCGGGGGAGCCGGCCGGATGTGCGGCACTGGCTCGCGCCGAGCTACAGCGGGCCATGAGCCGCGATGCCGCGGTGGTCCGCGACGCGGATGGCCTGTACCGGTTGATCGGCAAATTGTCGGCCGCGCCGGCGGGCGCGATCACCACCCGCGCCGGCCTCGAGGACGCGGCATTAACCGTCGCCGCCCGCGCGGTGGCCACGGCGGCGCTGGCCCGCGAAGAAAGCCGAGGGTGTCACCACCGGGCGGAGTATCCGCACGCGGCTCCCGCTCCGGCCCGCAGCCTGGTCGTCCGGCTTGACGCGGACTACGACGCGCAGGTCGAGGAGTTGGCGGAGGTCTGCTGATGGCTGCGCCGTCGAGGATGCGGAGCCGAGCGGAGAGGAGCGCCATGGGGGATTTGTCGGAAATCGACCTCACCGAGGCACGCGCCACGATCGCTCGGGCGCTCGACGAGGATCTGCGCTACGGCCCGGACATCACGACCGCGGCGACCGTGCCCGACGGTGCGGGAACCACGGCGTCGCTGATCACCCGCGAACCCGGGGTAATTGCCGGTGTGGACGTCGCGCTGCTGGTGCTCGACGAGGTGCTGGGCGCCGACGGGTATCGGATCATCGACCGGGTCGACGACGGCGCCCGGCTTGAGCCGGGAGCGTCGGCATTGACGGTGGAAGCCCCCATGCACGGCCTGTTGACCGCCGAGCGCACACTGCTCAACCTGGTATGCCACCTGTCCGGGATTGCCACCGCGACCGCGGCGTGGGTGGACGCGGTGCACGGCACCGCAACGAAGATCCGTGACACCCGCAAGACGCTGCCCGGTTTGCGTGCCCTGCAGAAGTACGCGGTCCGGGTGGGCGGTGGCGTCAACCACCGGCTCGGCCTCGGCGACGCGGCGTTGATCAAGGACAACCACGTCGCGGCTGCGGGGTCGGTGGTCGCGGCGTTACGCGCGGTGCGGGCCGCCGCGCCCGGCCTGCCGTGCGAGGTCGAGGTCGATTCGCTCGAGCAGCTCGACGAAATCCTGCCCGAGGGCGCCGAATTGGTGCTGCTCGACAATTTTCCGGTCTGGCAGACCCAGATCGCGGTGCAGCGCCGCGACTCCCGGGCGCCGGCCACCAAACTCGAGTCCTCCGGCGGACTTTCGCTGGAGTCCGCCGCGGACTACGCCGGGACCGGAGTGGACTACCTCGCGGTCGGGGCGCTCACGCATTCAGTGCGGGTGCTCGACATCGGCCTGGACGTCTAGCGCGAAGTAGCGATCATCAAACGCACGCTTAGATACGGCGATCACCACCTCGGCGGAGCGGCGCCGCGCCCGAAACCCCAGGTCGACTGACCTAGTCTCGGTTTGCTCACCTCATCGGGCGCTGGCCTGAAATCGTTCTGCAACAACGGTTCCGCGTCAGACCCTGCGCTGATCGCTGAACAAGGCACCCTGAATTCGCAGTCGCGACAATGCCCGGCGAACGTCGGGTAGATGGTTGGCCAAGGTGTCATATCCACCGCCTCGGCGGCGATCAACGTTCCCGCCGATGTGATTTCGTGGCGGCTGCGGCGGATGCGAGTACGACGCAACACCCCAGCGGTGAGCTGCTCGGTTCGGATCCTCGCATCGCCGCGTGTTTCCTGCGCCGAAACCCGTTGGTGTTGTGGGAACGATCGACCACCGCCGCTGGCCTCGTGTTGAGCGACGGCTTTGGGCGTACGTTTCACCGCCGGCCCGGTGGGCGGGAACGTGAGCGGGCCGTCGATCCGCACCTCGTTGTGGATGGTTCCGGCGACTTGGACACCGATGTAGTCATGCTCGAACGCCCAACAGGCCGCCACCGCCTGCTCGTCGCGGTCCCACCGGTCGACGTCCTGCCACTCGTCGACGATCTGATGGCAGACCACCCAGTACTCGTCGGTGGCGTCGACGGCCACCAGGTCGATCCGGCACGCGTAGATAACCGGTGATCCGTCGTGCACCACCAGTCCGCACTCGACATCGTCGGGATCCGGGACCAGCGCCTCAACATCGAGGTTGATCTTGACCGGCGCGAAGTCGTCGACTGCATGCGCCCAGGCGTCATAGCAGTCCAGCAGGGCCGCCCCTCGTGGGAGCAACTCGGTCCCACCGGCGTCGGCCAGCGCACGCTCGAGGGCCTTGTGCGCCAACGGCTGGGTCACCTCGTGTTGCCAGTCCCAGGTGCCCGGGTAGTAGTACACCGCCAGCGCGTCCTTGAGAGCGGCAGGCAGCACGGGTTCGACGGCAGCGATGGGGCGCAGATTGCGACGATGGGGTGAGGCGAAGTCCCACTGCCGTCGGCAGCGTTTGAACCGAGTGCGCTCCTCCGCGGTGATCCGATACTCGACCATCTGTCCCGCCGTTCAGTGCTGGTGGGCGTGATATGGCCATGGATCGTCGACTGGCCACCGGCACCGGTCGGCGGTATCGGCCATCGACTCGAGTTCGGCGAGCAGGTCGTCGAAGAACGCGTTCAGCCGCACCGGATCGTCAAGCGGCCAGGCGGCCGAGATCGACATCCACACGTCGGGCGCGGCGACCGCAACGGGGGTTTCAACGGCGGTCAAGATTCGCCAGTTGTAGGAGTCGCCGCGGCGCTCCAGGTACACGAGGTCATCGCGACCGGGGCCTGCGGCCACGATCGAGGCGAAGAGTTCATCACGAGTCATGTCGCACCCCGTGCGTCCAGGATAGGCGCGCTGAGCGCCGCGATCTAGCGGCGAAGTAGGCAGCGGGCTGCCGGTTTTGCGGCGGTGAGCGGGCCCGCGTCGCCCGCGATGCGGGATAGGATCAACGCTCCCTCGATCAACGAAATCACAGCAACAGCAACACTTTCCGCTTCTACCGCCGACCAGCCATCGGCGCACAGCCGCTCTTCGATCGCTCTGCACCAGCCGGTGAAGGCACGTGCCGACGCTTCCCGCACCAGTGCACTGGCATGGACCGACTCGGTGGCGATCGGCTCGATCGGGCAGCCGTCGCGCCGGTCGGCGGTCAGCCCGGCGACCAGAAGATCGACCCACCGATCGACGATGTCGGCCACCGGCAGTCCGCCGGCTAAGAATCTGCGCAGCAGTTGTTCGATGGCGGCCCCGGCGCCGTCGACGACTGCGGCGGCCAGTTGTTGCTTTCCCCGCGGGAAGTGGTGATACATCGATCCCGGTTTGACCGCCGCCTCCTCGAGGATCTGGTTGAGGCCGGTCGCCGCGTACCCCTGGCGGCGGAACAGGGTAGCCGCGGTATCGATCAATGCGGCCCGGCTGCGGTCTGGTCTCGGCACGCTATTGACAATACTTGAGCAATCACTCAAGAATTCTGGAATGAGGCAGCTGACGTTCGAGGAGGCCGGTCGATACGCCTGGCGCGATGTCGCCGACCCGGAGATCACCCAGCCGCAGCAGGCGCTGGTTCGCCCCTTGGCGGTGGCGTGCTGCGACCTCGACGTCGCGGTTGCGCGCGGAGCCGCGCCACTGCCGCCCGGATACGCGGTCGGGCACGAGGGGATAGCGGAGGTCGTCGCGGTCGGTGACGCCGTCACGGGAGTCGCGGTGGGCGACCGGGTCGTCGTACCGTTCCAAATCAGCTGCGGGACCTGCCGCGAATGCCGTCGCGGCGTGACGAGTTCATGCGGTTCGCTGCCACTGATGGCGATGTACGGACTGGGTCCGCTGGCCGGCCTGGACGGCGGCGGCTTCATGTCCGATCTGGTGCTCGTGCCCTACGCCGACGCGATGCTGCTTTCGCTGCCGCCGACCCTCGACCCGGTCGCTGTGGCGTCGCTGTCGGACAACATCCCCGACGGCTGGCGGGCGATCGGCCCGTTCCGGTCGGAACTTGCCGGCCTTGACCCGGCCGAGCGCCGTGTGCTGGTCATCGGCCGGCTGTCGATCGGGCTGTATGCGGCGGCGCTCGCCGCGGCGCTGGGCTGCCGCGTCGACTACGTCGACACCCATCCGGGCCGCCTCGCCGCGGCGGAAAAAATCGGCGCCGTCGTTCACGATGCCGACAAGCCGGACAAAACCTGGGAGCCCTACCCGGTCACCGTGCACACCACCGGCAACCCGTCGCTGCTTTCCGCGGCGCTGCGCGCAACCTGGCCGGATGGCGTGTGCACCGACACCGGGATCTACTTCCAGCCGAGCGTCGAGATGCCGATGCTGCAGGCCTACACCCGAGGTGTGCGGTTCGCCACCGGGCGGGTCAGCGCGCGGGCCGTCATCCCAGACATTTTGGAGGTGCTGGCCGGCGGATGTGACTTGTCGCCGATCGTCGAACGGGTCGTGCCGTGGGAGGACGCACCGTCAGCCTGGCCGACGATCGCCGGCAAGACCGTATTCACCCGCGTCTAGGCGATATCGGCGACGAAGATCCCGACCCGACCGATCTGCCGCTTGGCCAGCCACGGCAGCCCGTCGCTGGCGCTGCCGGCCGGCAACACCCGAGGGTTGATCAGATGGACGTCCTTGCGGATGGAGTGCAGGTCGGCTTCGCCCGCTGCCAGCACGTTCTTGACCCAGTTGGTCTTGCCGTGGGCTAGCGCGATAGCCAGCACATTGTCCTTGCGGTACGCGGTGACGATGGTCTCGTATGGCTTGCCGGACGTGCGGCCCCGATGCTTGATCACCGAGAAACCCGGGAGGTAGCGCGCGATCGGCTGCACCATCGGGTTGAAGTACTTGGTTTGGAAGTTCTCAAACCACACCGGGAAGAGCATCGGGATACCCGGGGCGTTGTTGGGATGGTCCTTTCGGGACATGGCGACTCCGTTTTCGTCAGGTGCGGTCACACTACCGGTCCGATATGTAGTTGCTCTGCTCTGGGACAATGGTTGGCGTGACTGTGATGGCGCGCATCGACCTGCGGGGTGCCGACTTGTCCGTCGCCGGACTGCGGGCGGCCTTGCCCCGTGGCGGAGTGGACGTGGAGGCCGCGCTTTCCACGGTGCGACCGATCGTCGATGCGGTCGCCGAACGCGGCGCGGAGGCCGCCCTCGAGTACGGCGAATCGTTCGATGGAGTTCGGCCGCCGAAGGTCCGGGTGCCCAGTGCCGAGTTGGACGCCGCGCTGGCCGGTCTGGATCGCGACGTCCGGTCTGCACTGGAGGTGGCGATCGAACGCACCCGCGCGGTGCACGCCGATCAGCGCCGGTCGGATGTGACGACGACGTTGGGGCCCGGTGCCACCGTCACCGAACGATGGGTTCCCGTCGAGCGGGTCGGGCTGTACGTGCCCGGCGGTAACGCCGTGTACCCGTCGAGCGTCGTGATGAACGTGGTGCCGGCGCAGGCTGCCGGTGTCGGCTCGCTGGTGGTGGCCAGCCCGCCGCAGGCCCAGCCGCAAGGCCGATACGGGGATCGTTTCCAAGGACTACCTCATCCGACCATCCTGGCCGCCGCCCGCCTTCTCGGCGTTGACGAGGTATGGGCGGTCGGCGGGGCCCAGGCGGTGGCGCTGCTGGCGTACGGCGGCGAGGACACCGACGGCGGCGAGCTGCTTCCCGTCGACATGGTCACCGGACCGGGCAACATCTATGTCACAGCGGCCAAACGGCTTTGCCGCTCGCGGGTCGGCATCGACGCCGAAGCCGGGCCAACCGAGATCGCGATCCTGGCCGACCACACTGCCGACGCGGCGCACGTCGCGGCCGATCTGATCAGTCAGGCCGAGCACGACGAAATGGCCGCGAGTGTTCTGGTGACGCCGAGCACCGCCCTCGCCGACGCCACCGACACCGAGCTGGCCGCGCAACTGGAGACCACCGTGCACCGGCAGCGCGTGACGACTGCGCTGGCCGGTCGACAGTCGGCCATCATCCTGGTCGACGACATCGATGCCGGCATCCGCACCGTCAATGCTTACGCCGCAGAACATCTGGAGATCCAGACGGCGAATTCGGACAAGGTGGCGGCCCAGATTCGTTCGGCCGGCGCGATCTTCATCGGCCCGTACTCGCCGGTCAGCCTGGGCGACTACTGCGCCGGCTCGAATCACGTGCTGCCCACCGCGGGCAGTGCCGCGCACGCCAGCGGCCTGTCGGTTCAGACCTTTCTGCGCGGTATCCACATCGTCGACTACACCGAGTCGGCACTGAAAGACGTGTCAGGGCATGTGATCACGCTGGCCAATGCCGAAGATCTGCCCGCGCACGGCGAGGCGATACGGCGGAGGTTCGGGCAATGAGCACCCGGCCGTCGCTCGATGACCTGCCGCTGCGCCACGACCTGCGCGGCAAATCGCCCTATGGGGCGCCGCAGCTGGCCGTTCCGGTGCGGCTGAACACCAACGAGAACCCGCACCCGCCCAGCAAGGCGCTCGTCGACGACGTCGTCGCCTCCGTGCGCGATGCGGCTGTCGACCTGCACCGCTACCCTGACCGCGACGCGGTGGCACTTCGTGCCGATCTGGCTGCCTACCTCAGCGTGCAGACCGGGGTTCAGCTCGGCGTGGAAAACCTTTGGGCGGCAAACGGATCCAATGAGATCCTGCAGCAGCTACTGCAGGCCTTCGGCGGCCCGGGACGCAGCGCAATCGGCTTTGTGCCGTCGTATTCGATGCACCCGATCATCTCCGACAGCACCCGCACCGAGTGGATCCAGACGACTCGGGCCACCGACTTCAGCCTCGACGCCGATGCCGCGGTCGCGGCGATCGTCGAGCACTGCCCCGACATTGTTTTCGTCACGAGTCCCAATAATCCAACAGGACAAAGCATTTCGCTGGCCGATCTACGCCGGTTGCTCGATGCGACACCGGGGATCCTGATCGTCGACGAAGCTTACGGGGAGTTCTCCGCGCAGCCCAGCGCCGTGGCGCTGATCGAGGAGTACCCGACCAAGCTGGTTGTGAGCCGGACCATGAGCAAGGCTTTCGCTTTCGCCGGCGGGCGGCTGGGATACCTGGTTGCCACGCCGGCAGTGATCGAGGCGATGCTGCTGGTTCGGCTGCCGTACCACCTGTCCGCGCCCACCCAGGCCGCGGCCAGGGCGGCGCTGAGGCACGCCGACGACACGCTGGGCAGCGTGGCGACGCTGGTCGCCGAACGCGAACGAGTGTCGACAGCGCTGAGCGGCATGGGTTTTCAGGTGGTTCCCAGTGACGCCAACTTTGTGTTGTTCGGCCGGTTCGCTGATGCACCCGACACCTGGCAGCGCTACCTCGATGCCGGTGTACTGATCCGCGACGTGGGCATCCCGGGATACCTACGCACGACAATAGGACTGGCCGCGGAGAACGATGCGTTCCTGACGGCCAGCGCAGACCTGGCTGCGACTCAATTAGCCCAGCCGTTAGGAGCGTCATGACCGCCGGTCGCCGCGCACGCGTTGAGCGCACCACCAAGGAATCCGAGATCGTCGTCGAACTCGATCTCGATGGCACCGGCGACGTTCACGTCGACACCGGAGTGCCGTTCTATGACCACATGCTGACCTCGCTGGGTACCCACGCCAGCTTCGATCTGACCGTGCGCGCCAAGGGCGACGTCGACATCGAAGGACATCACACCATCGAGGACACCGCGATCGTGCTCGGTCAGGCGCTCGGTCAGGCACTCGGTGACAAGAAGGGCATTCGCCGATTCGGCGACGCCTTCATTCCGATGGACGAGACGCTGGCGCACGCGATCGTCGATGTCTCCGGCCGGCCCTACTGCGTACACACGGGCGAGCCGGATCACCTGCGGCACACCACGATCGCCGGCAGCTCGGTGCCGTACCACACCGTGATCAACCGGCACGTGTTCGAGACGCTGGCGAACAACGCCCGCATCGCGCTGCATGTCCGCGTCCTCTACGGTCGCGACCCGCACCACGTTACCGAGGCCCAATACAAGGCCGTCGCTCGGGCGCTGCGGCAAGCGGTCGAAGCCGATCCACGGGTGTCCGGTGTGCCGTCCACCAAAGGCACTCTGTGACAAGCAAATCCGTCGTGGTGCTGGACTACGGCTCCGGTAACCTACGTTCGGCTCAGCGTGCGCTGCAGCGAGTCGGCGCAGAGGTGGAGGTGACGGCCGACCTCGATGCGGCCGCGGCGGCCGATGGGCTGGTGGTGCCGGGCGTCGGCGCATTCGAAGCGTGTATGGCCGGACTCCGCGCGATCAAGGGCGAGCAGGTGATCGCCGAGCGGGTTGGTACCGGACGGCCAGTGCTGGGTGTGTGCGTCGGCATGCAGATCTTGTTCGCCCGGGGTGTCGAGTTCGGAGTGGAGAGCAGCGGTTGCGGCCAGTGGCCGGGCGCGGTTACCCGGTTGGATGCGCCGGTGATCCCGCACATGGGCTGGAACGTGGTCGCGGCCGCAGCCGGCAGCGCATTGTTCAAAGGCCTCGACGCCGATGCGCGCTTCTACTTTGTGCACTCCTATGCCGCCCAGCGGTGGGAGGGCGGACCCGAAGCGCTCCTGACATGGGCCACCCACGGTGTACCGTTCCTGGCCGCGGTCGAGGACGGGCCGTTGGCCGCCACGCAGTTTCACCCGGAGAAGAGCGGGGATGCAGGGGCGGCCGTGCTGAGCAACTGGGTTGAAGGGTTATGACGTGTCATTGATTTTGTTGCCGGCCGTCGACGTGGTCGAGGGCCGGGCGGTGCGCTTGGTACAGGGCAAGGCCGGCAGCGAAACCGCGTACGGCTCAGCGCTGGACGCCGCGTTGACCTGGCAACGCGACGGCGCCGAGTGGGTGCACCTGGTCGACCTCGATGCGGCGTTCGGCCGCGGTTCCAACCGTGAGTTGCTGGCCGAGGTCGTCGGCAAGCTCGACGTGCAGGTCGAACTCTCCGGCGGCATCCGCGATGACGAATCGCTGGCGGCGGCGCTGGCCACCGGCTGCGCCCGGGTGAACGTGGGCACCGCGGCCCTGGAGAACCCGCAGTGGTGCGCGCGAGCGATTGCCGAGCACGGCGACAAGGTCGCGGTCGGTCTGGACGTGCAGATCATCGACGGCGATCACCGGCTGCGCGGCCGCGGCTGGGAGACCGACGGCGGGGATTTGTGGGACGTGTTGGAACGCCTTGACAGCGAGGGATGTTCGCGCTTCGTCGTCACCGACGTCACCAAAGACGGCACATTGACCGGGCCCAACCTCGACCTGCTCCGCAGCGTCGCCGAGCAGACCGACGTTCCGGTGATCGCCTCGGGTGGCGTGTCGAGCCTCGACGATCTGCGCGCCATCGCCACGCTGACCGGCAGTGGCGTCGAGGGTGCGATCGTCGGCAAGGCTCTGTACGCCCGACGATTCACTTTGCCGCAGGCGCTCGCAGCGGTGGCGGGCTAGGGCCGCAATGGATCTCGACGCACTGGTGGCGGAAGCATCGGCAATCCTCGACGTCGCCGCGAAACCGTTCGTCGCCGGCCATCGAGCCGACTCCGCCGTCAGCAAACGCGGCGACGATTTCGCCACCAAGGTCGATCTGGCCATCGAGCGTCAAGTGGTCGACGCTTTGGTGTCGGCGACCGGAATCCCGGTGCACGGCGAGGAGTTCGGTGGCGCGGACCTCGATTCGCCATGGGTCTGGATCCTCGACCCGGTAGATGGGACGTTCAATTACGCCGCCGGTTCGCCGATGGCCGCGATTCTGCTCGGCCTGCTGCATGACGGCGATCCGGTAGCCGGACTGACCTGGTTGCCGTTCATGAACGAGCGCTACGCGGCGGTCTCGGGTGGTCCGGTGATGAAAAATGGTGTGCCGCAACCGCCGTTGACTCGGGGCGAGCTGACCGAATCGATCATCGGTGTCGGCACCTTCAACGCCGATTCGCGTGGCAGATTCCCAGGGCGGTACCGGTTGGCGGTGCTCGAAGAGCTCAGCCGGGTGTCGTCGCGGATGCGGATGCACGGAGCCACCGGCATCGATCTCGCCTACGTCGCCGACGGAGTGCTCGGCGGTTCGATCAGCTTCGGTGACCATGTGTGGGATCACGCCGCCGGGGTGGCGCTGGTACGGGCCGCCGGCGGAGTGGTCACCACGTTGGCCGGCGAGGACTGGAAACCCGATTCGCGGTCCGCTCTGGCGGCGGCACCAGGTGTGCACGCCCAGTTGCTCGAGATGCTGCAAACGGTAGGACGACCCGATGAGTACTGAATCCGCCTGTGACACAAACCTTGCCGTGCGTGTCATTCCGTGCCTGGACGTCGATGACGGCCGGGTGGTCAAGGGCGTCAACTTCGACAACTTGCGCGACGCAGGCGATCCGGTGGAGCTCGCCGCCGCCTATGACGCCGAAGGTGCCGACGAGCTGACCTTTCTCGACGTGACCGCGTCGTCGTCGGGACGAGCCACCATGCTGGGGGTGGTGCGCCGCACCGCCGAGCAGGTGTTCATCCCGCTCACCGTCGGCGGCGGTGTGCGGACAGTCGACGATGTCGACGTGTTGCTGCGGGCCGGCGCTGACAAGGTGTCGATCAACACCGCGGCGATCGCACGTCCGGATCTGCTGGCCGAAATGGCGGCCCAATTCGGTTCGCAGTGCATCGTGTTGTCGGTCGACGCGCGCACTGTGCCGGAGGGTTCGGCTCCGACACCGTCGGGCTGGGAGGTCACCACTCACGGTGGACGACGTGGCACCGGCATCGACGCGGTGGAGTGGGCGGCCCGCGGTGCAGAGTTGGGCGTGGGGGAGATTCTGCTCAATTCGATGGATGCCGACGGGACCCGGGCCGGGTTCGATCTGCCGATGTTGCGTGCGGTCCGTGCGGCGGTGACCGTGCCGGTGATTGCCAGCGGAGGCGCCGGTTCAGCAGAGCATTTCGCGCCGGCCGTGGTTGCCGGCGCCGATGCGGTATTGGCCGCCAGCGTGTTTCACTTCCGGCAGTTGACCATCGGTCAAGTGAAACAAGCCATGGCGGCAGAAGGGATCACCGTGCGATGACACTCGATCCCGATATCGCGGCGCGCCTCAAACGCAACGCCGACGGCCTGTTTACCGCGATCGTGCAGGAGCGCAGCAGCGGTGACGTCCTGATGGTCGCCTGGATGGATGACGAGGCACTCGCCCGCACCCTGGAAACCCGCGAGGGCACTTATTTTTCGCGATCCCGTGGCGCGCAGTGGGTAAAGGGCGCCACGTCCGGCCACACCCAACGGGTGCATTCGGTGCGGCTGGACTGCGACGGCGACGCGGTGCTGCTGGTGGTCGACCAGGTCGGCGGCGCATGCCACACCGGAGACCACAGCTGCTTCGACGCCGATGTACTGCTGGCACCGGAGGAGTAACTGAAGGAAGACACCAGCGAGTTATTTCAGATCGTGAAATAGGTTTGCGAAACCCGCCTGGCGCTCCGCTGACCGTTTGTTGGAAGCAACATCCTCGCGCTACATCGCGTCCGACATTCCGGAGGGAAAAGCGCCGCGCTCGCCGCTGACGCGGAGACATCGCCGATCCGGTCGGCAAACGCCCAACGATCTGCACAAATGTCACCGTGAACCGCCGCCGGTTTTGCTAGCTTTCAGGCGCGGCATCAACGGCCGCGCAGTGCAAGTCCGGATGA
The DNA here is from genome assembly GCF_049278535.1 of Mycobacterium sp. Taxonomy (GTDB): domain Bacteria; phylum Actinomycetota; class Actinomycetes; order Mycobacteriales; family Mycobacteriaceae; genus Mycobacterium. The sequence continues at coordinate 77,041 of NZ_JBAPMI010000157.1, forward strand.
CAGGCCAGGGTGTAGTGCCAGGACCATCGAGCGCGACGCAGCGTCGGCTCCGCGTAGCCGCGGTGCCGACCGCGGTGTTCGCGGTGTTCGCCGTCTGGTTTGTAGCCGGGTGGGGCGGCGAGTCGGTGGTGAGCTCCCTGCGAGTCGCGGGGACGTTGGGATTTCCTGCATTCGCGGCCCTGAGCGCCGCAATTGCGGCGCGACGAGGACGCGGGAGGCAACGACAGGCATGGCTCGTGATGACCGTCGGCTTGGTCGCTTTGGAGTTCGGCTCGATCGCGGTGCTGCATGACCGGTTACGCGGCAGTGTCCTCCCCTCGTACCCGCCGACGGCGATGGTCGGGTTTCTGATCTTTCCTTTGGTCGCTTGCGTCGCACTGATCATCTTCCCGTCGGGTTATCCAGGCGTCGTCCGTTTCCGCATGCTGTTGGACGGAGCGATAGTCGGCGCCTCGCTGTTCGTCGTGGCCTGGGTGACGTTGCTCCGCGACGTGTACTCCGCTAGTGGCGTGAGCCGCGTCGACGAGATGCTGTCGATCGCCTGTCCGATCGCCGGAATCGTGACCGTCACGGTGGCCATCCTCGGGCTAGCCCGCGCCAGCCCGCACTGGCGCCGGACGTTTACCGTGCTGACGATCGGTCTGACTCTGATTGCCGCGGCCGGCGGAGCTTACGTGTTCTCGCTGGTCCGCCACAGCTACCTGGCCGACGGCGCGTGGAGCTTGGAGTGGCCGGCGGGGCTGGTGCTGCTGGGCATCGCGGCGCTCAACTGTCCTGCAGAAGGGCCAGAGGCCTCACCCGAACCGCCGACCTCGGCTGCCCCGATCTCGTTGTGGCTGCCCTACATTCCATTAGCTATCGCCGGTGTGCTCGAACTCGCCGAACTCCATAGCCACCTCGGCTCCGATCCCGCGCTGGCCGCGACGCCTTGGCTGATCATTGCGGTGCTGGCCCGCCAGTTCATGGTGGTCGCCGAGAATCGGCGATTGCTGCACAGTGTGTCGGACCAAGCGCTGCACGACCCGCTGACCAACCTGGCCAACCGGATCCTGTTTCATGACCGGCTCGACCATGCCATCCAGCTCTACCACCGAGATCAGCGCTCGGTGGCGGTGTTGTCGATGGATCTCGACGACTTCAAACTGATCAACGACAACTTGGGCCATCCCGCGGGTGACGCGCTGCTGGTCCAAGCCGCCCAGCGTTTGATGAGCTGCGTGCGGACCGGGGACACCGTCGGCCGGCTTGGCGGCGACGAATTTGCCGTGCTCATCGAGGACGCCGGGGAGCAAGCGCACCTGATCGTCTACCAGATCATGGAGGCATTCGAGCGACCCTTCAGCGCCGACGGCGAGGTCATCTTCATGCGGCCGAGCGCTGGCCTGGCGGTTGCCGGTGTCGACGATCCCGACCTGCGTGCCGGCGCATTGCTCAAGCAGGCTGACATAGCCATGTACTCGGCCAAACGGTTCGGTGGCGGACTGCAGACTTTCAGTCCCGACATGCATGTCAGCGACGACACATCGCCCAGCTTCCCCGCGTCGGGGGTGCAATCCACACGCGGACTGGTCGAGGTGCGGTTGCTCAGTGACCTGCGCCAGGCCATCAGCCATCGTGCCCTGACCGTGTTGTTTCAACCGAAGGTCGACCTGCAGACGACGCGCATAGTGGGGGCCGAGGCGCTGGTGCGCTGGCCGCACCCGCTCTTCGGCATGGTGCAGCCTCACCAATTTCTGCCCCTGGTGCGCCAGCACGGCCTGATGCGCACATTTACCGACCTGATTCTGGACCAGGCACTGGGCGACGCCGCGCACTGGCGGCGCCGGGGCATCGCCGTGCCGGTTGCGGTCAACTTGTTCCCTCCGTTGGTCGGCGATGTCAATCTGCCCGGTCGCATCTTCGAAGCCCTGGCGCGACACGACTTGCCCGGCGACTCGTTGATCGTGGAGATCACCGAGGACATGCTGCTCGACAACATCTATCGGACCCGCCAGGTCCTGGAAGTCTTGCGAGAGAAGCGCATTCACATTGCACTCGACGACTTCGGCAGCGGTTATTCGGCATTGACGTATCTGCGCAAGCTGCCCATCGATGAGGTCAAGGTCGACTACGACTTGATCGGGCACGTGCTGACAGATCCGCGCGCCGAGGCGATCGTGCGGGCGGTCATCGACCTCGCGCACGCCTTGGACGTCACGACAGTGGCGGAGGGCGTGGAGAATGCCGAGACGGCGGGGTGGCTGCGCGACCGGGGATGCGAAGTGGCGCAAGGCATTCTCTACAGTCCGCCTATCGCGGCTTCCGCAATGATGGACTTGCTGGCGTCGCCGGCGCCCGCAGAACGAACCGCCGTTGTTCAGCGGCATGCCGAACTAACTACGCGCGCGCAGCGTCTGTAATGCCTTGTCGGCGTGGGTTTCCATGCTCAGCTCGCTGGCGATCACGTCAAGGACAGTCCGATTGGTGTCGATGATGAAGGTGGTGCGTTTCACCGGCACCAGCTTGCCCAAAAGCCCACGCTTGACCCCGAATTGATTGGCGATCGCGCCGCCGGTGTCGGACAACAACGGGTAGTCGAAGCCCTGTGTGTCGGCGAACTTCGCCTGCTTCGCGACGGGATCGACGCTGATGCCGACCCGGCTTGCGCCGACGGCGGCAAACTCTTGAGCCAAGTCTCGGAAGTGGCAGGCTTCCTTGGTGCACCCGGGCGTCATCGCCGCCGGGTAGAAGAACAGCACGACCGGACCGTCGGACAGCAGCGCGCTCAGCTTGCGCGGAGTGCCAGTCTGGTCGGGAAGTTCGAAGTCAGCCACGGTGTCACCGGTTTTCATGGCCGTCAGGCTACGCCAGTGGCGATCGCCGTATATCTGCCCATCTGGGAAGATGGCTGCGTGCAAGCAAACCTCGCTGCTGCCACCACGTCACGGGAGCATTTCCGCGGGCTGGCGGCCGAGCATCGCGTCGTACCGGTGACCCGCAAGGTGTTGGCCGACGACGAGACGCCGCTGTCCGCGTACCGCAAACTGGCCGACAACCGCCCCGGCACTTTTCTGCTGGAGTCGGCGGAGAACGGCCGGTCGTGGTCGCGGTGGTCGTTCATCGGTGCCGGTGCGCCGTCGGCGCTCACGGTGCGCGACGGTCAGGCGGTGTGGCTGGGTGCCGTGCCGCACGATGCGCCCACCGGCGGTGACCCGCTCCAGGTCTTACACGAGACGCTGGAGTTGCTGGCGACTGCCGTGCTGCCGGGGCTGCCGCCGTTGTCCGGCGGCATGGTCGGCTTCTTCGCCTACGACCTGGTGCGGCGGCTCGAGCGGCTGCCGGAGATCGCCGTCGACGACCTCAACCTGCCGGACATGCTGCTGCTGTTGGCCACTGATCTCGCGGCCGTCGACCACCACGAGGGCACCATTACGTTGATCGCCAACGCGGTGAACTGGAACGGCACCGATGAGCGTGTCGACGAAGCCTACGAGGACGCCATCGCACGGCTGGATGTGATGACCACTGCGTTGGGTCAGCACTTGCCTGCGACGGTTGCGACGTTCACCAGACCCGAGCCGGTCCACCGTTCCCAGCGCACGGTGGAGGAGTACGGCGCGATTGTCGAACGTCTCGTCGGTGAAATCGAGCGCGGCGAGGCATTTCAGGTGGTGCCGTCGCAGCGTTTCGAGATGGACACCCACGTCGAGGCGATCGACGTCTACCGGATGTTGCGGGTATCCAACCCCAGCCCGTACATGTACCTCCTTCACGTACCGAATGGCGAAGGGGGAACGGCGTTTTCAATTACGGGGTCCAGCCCCGAAGCGCTGGTGACCGTGCACGACCGGTGGGCGACGACGCACCCGATCGCGGGAACCAGATGGCGCGGTGAGACCGAGGAAGAGGATCAGCTCCTGGGGAAGGAGCTGATGGCCGACGACAAGGAACGCGCCGAGCACCTGATGTTGGTCGACCTGGGCCGTAACGATCTGGGCCGCGTCTGTATGCCTGGCACCGTTCGAGTCGAGGACTACAGCCACATCGAGCGCTACAGCCACGTCATGCATTTGGTCTCCACGGTGACCGGGATGCTGGCCGAAGGGCGCTCCGCGCTGGACGCCGTGACGGCCTGTTTCCCGGCCGGAACCCTGTCCGGCGCCCCCAAAGTCCGCGCCATGGAGCTGATCGAAGAAGTGGAGAAGACCCGGCGCGGCCTCTACGGCGGCGTGATCGGTTATCTCGACTTCGCCGGGAATGCCGACTTCGCGATCGCGATCCGCACCGCGCTGATGCGCGACGGCACCGCCTACGTGCAGGCCGGCGGCGGGGTAGTGGCCGACTCCAACGGGCCCTATGAATACACCGAGGCGACGAACAAGGCACGCGCGGTGCTTAGCGCGATCGCGGCCGCGGAGACGTTGACCACCCCGGATACCGGTCGGGATGGCTGACGCCCAGCCATCCACTCCGGGCCGGCTGACCATCCGGGTCGCACAGGTCCTGCTGGTGGCTTCGGCGGCGGGTTTATGGGCGGCATCGAGGCTGACCTGGGTGGACCTGCGCACCTTCGACGGGCTGGGTCCACCGAAGCCTGTCACCCTGTCCGGTGCGACGTGGTCGTCGGCCCTGCTCCCGCTGGCTCTGCTGCTGCTCGCCGCCGCTATCGCCGTCCTGGCGGTGCGGGGATGGGCCTTGCGGGTTCTTGCGGTCCTGGTGGCACTTGCCAGCCTGGCTGCGGGATATCTGGCGGTCAGCACGCTGGAGATCCCCGACGTTGCCGTGCGGGCGGCTGAACTCGCGCGTGTACCGCTGCTGGAGTTGGTCGGCAGCAACCGGCACTACCCGGGACCGGTGATCACGCTGGCGAGCGCGGTCTGCACGCTGGCGAGCGCGGCGCTGGTCATGCGCGCCGCGACCACGGCCGGCCGCACCGCCACGAAATACCTCACGCCCGCTGCGCGTCGGTCCGCGGCAGCGCGCGACGAGTGGCCGATGTCTGAGCGGATGATCTGGGACGAGCTCGACGAGGGCCGCGACCCGACCGAGTCGGCGCCGCCGCCGGATGGCAATCCACCACCCGACCCTGACACCGAGGGTCGGTGACGAACCGTGCGCCGGCGCTCGCTACCCTTCGAAGTACGCCGACGACAATATGGCGGCGCCCGGGGAGAGGAACCTACGGCATGAGTTCGGCAAGCGTGCTCGACTCCATTATCGAGGGAGTCCGCGCCGACGTTGCCACCCGTGAAGCCGTCGTGAGCATGGCCGAGATCAGGGCCGCCGCTGAAGCTGCGCCTGCGCCGCGTGATGTGTTGGCCGCGTTGCGCGAGCCCGGCATCGGCGTCATCGCCGAAGTCAAGCGAGCCAGCCCATCGGCGGGTGAGCTCGCCTCGATCTCCGACCCGGCCGCTCTGGCGTGCGAGTACGAAGACGGCGGCGCCCGGATCATCAGCGTGCTGACCGAAGAGCGCCGCTTTCACGGCAGCCTGGACGATCTGGACGCGGTGCGTGCCGGGGTGTCGATACCGGTGCTGCGCAAAGACTTTGTGGTGGGGCCCTACCAAATTCATGAGGCCCGTGCCCACGGTGCGGACATGCTTCTGCTGATCGTCGCGGCGCTGGATCAACCGGCGCTGGAGTCGATGCTGGAGCGCACCGAATCGCTTGGCATGACTGCACTTGTCGAGGTGCACACCGAAGAGGAAGCCGACCGCGCGTTGACGGCTGGAGCCCGGGTGATCGGTGTGAACGCCCGTGACTTGCGGACGCTACGGGTCGACCGGGACTGCTTTGCGCGCATCGCCCCGGGGCTGCCGTCCGACGTGATCCGAATCGCCGAATCCGGTGTTCGTGGCCGAGCCGATCTGCTGGCCTACGCCGGTGCCGGTGCCGATGCCGTCCTGGTCGGCGAAGGGCTGGTCACCAGCGGTGATCCGCGTGCTGCTGTCGCCGACCTGGTCACCGCCGGTAAGCATCCGTCGTGCCCCAAGCCCGCCCGCTAGCCCGGCGAACCCGATGAGCCGCTTGCACGTTGAGCGTTTGTGATGGCAGACAATCCCCCGCAAGCGCGAGGTGTCCCCACGCGTCCGGAACTTCCGCGTTCCAGCGCCGCGATCGCTGAGCCCACTGACCACGATCCAGACTCTCGTGGTCATTTCGGCGTGTATGGGGGCCGGTTCGTCGCCGAAGCCTTGATGGCGGTGATCGAGGACGTCACCGCGGCGTACGACAAGGCACGCACCGATCAGACATATCTGGACGAGCTCGACCGGCTGCAGACGCACTACACTGGCCGGCCATCGCCGTTGTACGAGGCCGTCCGGCTGAGCGAGCACGCCGGCGGGGCGCGAATCTTCCTCAAACGAGAAGACTTGAACCACACCGGTTCTCACAAAATCAACAACGTGTTGGGTCAAGCCTTGTTGGCTCGCCAGATGGGCAAGACACGAGTGATTGCCGAGACCGGGGCCGGCCAGCACGGGGTTGCCACCGCGACCGCATGCGCGCTGCTCGGCTTGGACTGCGTGATCTACATGGGCGCCGTCGACACCGCGCGCCAAGCGCTGAACGTCGCCCGGATGCGGCTGCTGGGTGCCGAGGTCGTGTCGGTGGAATCAGGCTCGAAAACTCTCAAAGATGCCATCAATGAGGCGTTTCGCGACTGGGTTACCAACGCCGACAACACCTACTACTGCTTCGGCACCGCTGCCGGACCGCACCCCTTTCCGACGATGGTTCGCGACTTCCAGCGGATCATCGGGCTCGAGACACGTGTGCAAATCCAGGACCAGGCTGGCCGACTGCCCGACGCCGTCACCGCGTGCGTGGGTGGTGGATCCAATGCGATCGGCATATTCCACGCTTTCCTTGATGATCCCGGCGTCCGGCTGGTGGGCTTCGAAGCGGCGGGTGATGGAGTCGAAACCGGCCGCCACGCTGCGACATTCACCGGCGGCTCGCCCGGCGCGTTTCAGGGTTCGTTTTCGTACTTGCTGCAGGACGATGACGGACAGACCATCGAATCGCATTCGATCTCGGCCGGCTTGGACTATCCGGGTGTGGGTCCAGAACACGCTTGGCTGCGAGATACTGGGCGGGCTGAATACCGGCCGATCAACGACACGGAGGCGATGGACGCGTTCCGGCTGTTGTGCCGGACTGAAGGCATCATCCCGGCAATCGAATCGGCGCACGGGCTGGCCGGTGCGCTCAAGCTGGGCGTTGAGATGGGCAGCGGGGCAGTCATCGTGGTGAATCTGTCCGGCCGCGGGGACAAAGATGTCGAGACAGCCGCGAAGTGGTTCGGCTTGCTCGGCAACGAAGCGGACGGCAGACGATCATGACCGTCGAGCAGAGCGAAAAGAGCCGTTTGGCGGAGCTTTTCAAAGCGTGCCGAGACGATAACCGCGCGGCGCTGATCGGCTACCTGCCGACCGGATACCCCGATGTTCCGACGTCGATCGAGGCGATGAAGGCTTTGACCGAATCGGGCTGTGACCTCATCGAAGTCGGTGTGCCATACTCGGATCCGGGTATGGACGGCCCGACCATCGCCAACGCCGCGGAGATCGCGCTCCGTGGGGGTGTGCGGGTCCGCGACACGTTGGCGGCCGTCGAGGCGATCAGCGCGACCGGTGGCCGTGCAGTAGTCATGACGTACTGGAATCCAGTGTTGCGCTATGGAGTTGACGCGTTCGCACGTGACCTCGCAGCGGCCGGCGGGCATGGCCTGATCACCCCCGATCTCATCCCCGACGAGGCCGACGAATGGTTGGCGGCATCTGATCAGCATCGGTTGGACCGGATCTTCCTGGTCGCGCCGTCGTCGACGCCAGAGCGCCTGGCGGCTACAGTCGCAGCATCGCGAGGATTCGTCTATGCGGCATCGACGATGGGTGTTACCGGTGCCCGTGATGCGGTGTCGAACGCGGCGCCGGATCTGGTGGCCAGGGTCAAAGCGGTTTCCGATATTCCCGCCGGAGTCGGTCTGGGCGTTCGGTCCCGGGAGCAGGCGGCCCAGATCGCCAGCTATGCGGACGGTGTCATTGTCGGCTCGGCGCTCGTTTCTGCCCTCACCGATGGGTTGCCGACCCTGCGTGCTTTAAGCGAAGAACTCGCCACCGGTGTGCGCCAAAGGAATTCGACATCATGACGACGACTGTCATTGCATATTTCCCGAGCCCGCCGCAGGGCGTGTGGCATCTGGGGCCGATCCCGCTGCGGGCCTACGCCCTGTTCATCATCATTGGGATCATCGCCGCTCTGGTGATCGGTGACCGGCGGTGGGCGGCCCGCGGCGGCGAGCGAGGTGTCATCTACGACATCGCGCTGTGGGCCGTACCGTTCGGCCTGATCGGGGGTCGCCTTTATCACCTGGCGACAGACTGGCGGACATATTTCGGCGAGGGCGGGGCCGGGCCGATTGCAGCGCTGCGTATCTGGGACGGCGGACTGGGAATCTGGGGCGCCGTCGCACTTGGCGGGGTGGGCGCGTGGATCGCCTGCCGGCGTCGGGACATTCCGCTTCCGGCATTCGGCGACGCGATTGCGCCGGGCATCGTTCTGGCGCAGGCGATCGGCCGCATCGGGAACTACTTCAACCAAGAGCTTTTCGGCCGTGAGACCACGATGCCGTGGGGTCTGGAGATCTTCTACCGTCGCGACCCAGCCGGATTTGTCGACGTGCACTCGCTCGACGGGGTGTCGACCGGGCAGTTGGCGATGGTTGTGCAGCCTACGTTCCTATACGAATTACTTTGGAATGTACTGGTATTCGCGATCCTGATCTACCTGGACCGGCGATTCACGATCGGGCACGGTCGGCTGTTCGCGGCCTATGTTGCGCTCTACTGCGTCGGGCGGTTCTGTGTCGAGCTACTGCGTGACGACACCGCAACCCATATCGCTGGAATCCGGATCAACTCCTTCACGTCAACGTTCGTCTTCATCGGCGCGGTGGTCTACCTGATCTTGGCCCCCAAGGGCCGCGAAGATCCGGCGACACTAAGCGGCTCCGCGGCCGAGTTGCTGGAACCCGATGAGATCGAGGACGAATCCGACGATGCGTCGCCGGAGACGCCAGAGGCCGCGGCGGCGACAGAAGCGGCCGAGACGCCTCCCGTCGGCGGCGCCACCGACGAAGTCGAGGACACCGAGAAGCCGGACACGACGGCGCCCGACAAGCCTGACGACGACGCCGAGGCGGTCGTGGCCGAGGCTGATGCGGCCGAAGTCGACCCGACCGAGGTCGAGGTGCCGGCAACCCCTGAGCCAGAGGACGCCCCGCAACCCGAGACCGAGGCCGACGGGGCAACGGCCGACTCGACAGAAGCCGAGGATGCCGACGAAGACGAAGCCGAGCCGGCAGACGCAGAGGATGCAGACAAAGACGAAGGCGCAGACGAACCGGCAGACCCCGAACCGGAATCGACCGACGGGGACGTCGCGGCATCGGAAGACGCCGAGGACGATCCCGACGCGAGCGCAACCAAGTCGGAAGACGACTGATGTCCGGTCCGGCTCAGTACGGCCCCGGCGGGCCGGCTGAACGCTGGAATCGACATCACCTGTACGCCTTGCTGGGATCGGGCGCAGTACTCACTGCCGCGCTCGGCTACATCGGACTGGTAGACCCGCATAAGCCGGACTCGTTTTTCCCGGTGTGCCCATTCCGCCTGCTCACCGGCTGGAGCTGCCCTGTCTGCGGCACGCTGCGGATGACGCACGACGTGCTGCACGGGAATCTGCTCGCGGCGATCAACGACAATGTGGTGGTCCTGGTAGGAGCCCCGCTGCTGGTCGGGTGGATTCTGCTGCGCCGCCGCAGCCGAAAGTGGCCGTTGACACTCCCGGCGGTTGTGACGGTGATGATCACACTGCTGGCCTGGACAGTGGTGCGCAACCTGCCCGGATTCCCCTTGGTTCCGACTTTGCTCACCCACTAGCCCGCTGCTCGATCCGGAACTGACGCGAGATGATCAAGTAGCGCGACTATGCTGATTTGTCGTGGCAAGACGCGGAAAGATCGTCTGTACTCTCGGTCCGGCCACCAGCTCTGACGAGGCGGTCCGGGCGCTGGTCGAAGCCGGAATGGACGTCGCCAGAATGAACTTCAGCCACGGCGACTACAGCGACCATAAAGCGTCCTACGACCGGGTGCGGGCCGCATCAAATGCCACCGGCCGGGCCGTCGGCGTTCTCGCCGACCTTCAGGGCCCGAAGATCAGGCTCGGCCGCTTCGCTGACGGACCGACGTACTGGGCCGACGGCGAAATCGTGCGGATCACCGTTGCGGACTGCGCGGGCAACCACGACCGGGTCTCGACCACCTACAAGCAGCTGGCCCAAGACGCGGTGGTCGGTGACCGTGTTCTGGTCGACGACGGCAACGTCGGATTGATGGTCGATCACATTGACGGCGACGACGTGGTGTGCCGGGTCACCGAGGGCGGCCCGGTCAGCAACAACAAGGGGATGTCGCTACCCGGGATGAGTGTGTCGGCGCCCGCGCTGTCCGGAAAGGACGTCGACGATCTCGAGTTCGCCATGCACTTGGGTGTCGACATGGTGGCGCTGTCATTCGTGCGTTCTCCTTCGGACGTCGAGCTGGTTCACGAGGTGATGGATCGGGTCGGCCGGCGGGTTCCGGTGATCGCCAAACTCGAAAAGCCTGAGGCCATCGACAACCTCGAGGCGGTCGTGCTGGCCTTCGATGCTGTCATGGTCGCGCGCGGTGATTTGGGGGTCGAGCTGCCGCTGGAAGAAGTGCCGCTGGTTCAGAAGCGCGCCATCCAAATGGCAAGGGAGAACGCTAAACCCGTTATCGTGGCCACCCAGATGCTCGAATCGATGATCGAGCACTCGCGGCCGACCAGGGCTGAGGCCTCGGACGTCGCAAACGCGGTTCTCGACGGCGCCGACGCGGTCATGCTGTCGGGAGAAACTTCGGTCGGCAAATATCCGTTGGCGGCGGTCCAGACGATGGCCCGAATCATCTGCGCCGTCGAAGAGAATTCGACGGCCGCCCCGCCGCTGACCCACGTACCGCGCACCAAACGCGGAGTGATCAGCTACGCGGCGCGCGATATCGGCGAACGGCTCGACGCCAAGGCGCTGGTCGCGTTCACCCAGTCGGGGGATACCGTGCGGCGACTGGCCCGCCTGCACACGCCGCTGCCGTTGCTGGCGTTCACCCCGCTGCCCGAAGTTCGCAGCCAGCTGGCCATGACCTGGGGCACCGAGACGTTCATCGTCCCGATCATGCAAACCACCGACGGCATGATCCGCCAGGTGGACAAGTCGCTGTTGTCGCTGGGCCGCTACAAACGGGGCGACCTGGTGGTGATCGTTGCGGGTGCGCCTCCGGGCACCGTGGGCTCGACGAATCTGATTCACGTGCACCGCATCGGCGAAGAGGACGTCTAGCTCAGCCAACCGGGCCACTAGGCTGGGGCCGGTGTCCGACTTCGACGAGCTGATGGCGGTGCTGGACCTGCATCAAAAGGGCGATGACGTCTTCGCCGGAACCCACCCCAGCAAAAACCCGCCTCGCACGTTCGGTGGACTCATGATGGCGCAATCGTTCGTGGCTGCGAGCCGCACGCGGACCCGCGATCTTCCGCCCAACGCCCTGTCCGCACACTTCATCAACGGCGGCGACACCGACAAGGACATCGAATTCGAGGTGGTACGGCTGCGCGACGAGCGCCGCTTCGCCAACCGTCGTGTCGAGGTGACGCAGGAAGGCATGCTGCTGGCCACCGTGCTGATCTCCTTCCTGGCCGGCGGCCGCGGTCTCGAGCACAACGTCGAACCCCCCGATGTCCCCGACCCGGACGAAGTGCCAACGCTCAAGGAGCAGCTGCGCGGCTACGAGGACGCCGTCCCGCTGTTCGCCAACGCGCTGCAACCCATCGAATGGCGTTACACCAACGACCCATCGTGGGTGATGCGAAAAAAAGGCGATCAGCTGGATTACAACCGGGTGTGGGTCAGGGCCCACGGCACATTACCGGAGGACCCCGTATTGCACACCGCCGCAATGCTTTACTGCTCCGACACCACCGTGCTGGATTCGATCATCACGACGCACGGACTCTCGTGGGGGTTCGACCGCATCTTCGCTGCGACTGTTAATCACTCGGTCTGGTTCCACCGTCAGGTGAATTTCAACGACTGGGTGTTGTACTCCACGTCCTCGCCGGTCGCGGCGGACTCACGCGGCCTCGGGAGCGGCTACTTCTTCGACCGGTCTCGACAGCCGGTAGCCACCGTGGTGCAAGAAGGACTGGTGAAATATTTCCCGGAAAAGAGCTGATCGGCGGGCGGGAAGGTCCAGGTAGCTTTTGATTTCGGAGCGTGGCGCGGTACTGCGCTGAAGGGCGTTTGGAGCGTATCTTCGATATTGGGTTGGTGATTGGACCAGCCGGAGGTGCGCGTGAAGGAGTCACCGCTCGGTCTCGCACCTGGGGTCCGCTCAGGTGGGCAAGCCGTTCACGTCCACTCATCGGCGGCACGCTATCTCGGCGCAGCCGCGCTATTGGGCGCGGTGTGCTGGTTGATGTCGATAATCGTGCGCGCATACGCCCACGCGGGCTGGCACGCCACGGATCGCCTGGAATGGTCGTTGACTGTCCTTGCCGCGGTTGCGCTGATCGTGCGAGGTCTGTTCCTCGGGCGACCAGTCACGGCCCGGCACGCAGGTGTCGCGGCCGTCGTCCTGGTCGTCGGGATCGGTGCACGGGTGCTGTCTTTCGACTTGCTCGGTGGTGCACTGATCGCTGGATCCGGACTGGCGCTGATGTGGCCCGTCACGGCGCGACGACAGCCCGGCGATCTTGCTCGAGTGTGGGTCTTGATCAACGCCACCAACCGCGACCCACTGGCGCCGTTCGCGATGCAGGCCGGCAAGTGCTACCTGTTCAGCGCGGACGGCAGGGCGGCGCTTGCGTACCGGACCCGCATCGGCTACGCGGTTGTCAGCGGGGACCCCGTCGGCGAGGAGGCCCAATTCCCGCAACTCGTTGCCGATTTCGCCGCGCACTGCCGCGCCCACGGCTGGCGGATGGTGGTACTGGGGTGTAGCGAACGGCGCCTTCCGTTGTGGAGTGATCACAAGGTGCTCGGCACGCCGTTGCGGACGATACCGATCGGCCGGGATGTCGTCATCGACGTGGCCGATTTCACGATGACCGGGCGCAGGTTCCGCAACTTGCGTCAAGCAGTTCAGCGCACCCACAACTCCGGCATCACCACCGAGATCGTCGCGGAACAGGATCTCGACGAGTCGCAGGTGGCGGAGCTGGCCGAGGTGCTACGGGCATCGCCCAGCGGAGCGCACACCGATCGTGGCTTCTGCATGAGCCTGGACGGTGTCCTCGAGGGCCGGTTCCCGGGCGTACAGCTGATCGTTGCGCGCGACAAATCGTGCCGCGCACAAGGGTTTCACCGCTACGCCACGGCCGGGGGCGGCAGCGAGATCACCCTCGAAGTGCCGTGGCGGCGACGTGGCGCACCCAATGGTATTGACGAACGACTCAGCGTAGACATGATCACTGCAGCTAAAGATGCTGGCGCACAACGCGTGTCATTGTCTTTTGCGGCCTTTCCTGAGCTTTTCGACGCGCAGGACCGGGGTCGGATGCAAGCTATCTTCTACTGGCTGATCCATCGACTGGACCCTTTGATCGCACTCGAGTCGCTCTATCGCTATCTGTGTAAATTCCACGCAACGGGCGAAAGGCGTTACGCACTGGTATCGCTCACGCAGCTGGTACCACTGATCTACGTGCTCCTGTCGCTGGAGTTCGTGCCGCGCCGCCGCGGCCGACAGCGATCTACCGGGTCGGCACAGGCGTCAACGTAACGCTGAGCCGGTCTTGGACGCTGTGCCGAAACTGGTCGGCGCACTGCTGCTGCAAGACGCGGTCGGAGCCGGCTTTCTGGGTGCAGTCGATGTAATCGCCGCCGCGCACGTCCTTCCAGACCGTCGTCCAAATCGCGATAAACGCCAACCCGACAACAACTGCCAAGCCCCCTAACACTATGCCGGCGATCGCGACACCGCCGTTGTTGGCGATGCCACGCTTCGCGCGTCCCTGCCCGAAAAAACCGATCACCACCGCGAGCACTCCGAGAAGGATGGGCGCGAACACCGTCGCGACACTGAGAAGCCCGACGACGGCCAACACCAGCGAGGAGATACCCAGCCCATTCTTCGGCGCCACCGGCGGTCGGGGGCCGCCGTAGTAGTAGCTCGGAGGCGGCGGATAACCAGGCGGGTAAGGGCCGGGCTGATACCGGTTGGGGTACTGATACCGCGGACCGGTAGGCGGTGTGGCCGCGGCGTTTTCCCGTCTGTCCGGCATATCCGGAGATCCGCTCATGGCTCGCTCTCTCATCGGGCGGCGTGCACAACTGTCAGCCAGACATGCTCCGGCACAACCCTCATTGAACGTCTGCGGGACTGCGTGCGCCGCCTGTCACGCCGCGTTCGGAGGTCCGCTTGTCAGGGCCTTGTCCAGCCGCCTGGAGGCACTGCGAATACCGAACGACGACACGATTTCGAACACCCCTATGACGATCAGCCAAATGGCGACGATCAGCGTCAAGATCTCGATCGTTTCCAAAGGCGATGCGATCATCACGATACCGGCCAGCAGGTTGACCAAACCGAGGAATATCTGCCAGCCACGCCCGGGCAGGTGCGGATCGCTGATGGCCGAGATCGAGGTTGCCACACCGCGAAAGATGAAGCCGACGCCGATCCAGATGGCCAGCAGGATGATCGCATAGCCCTCGCCGAAATGCCGAAAACACAGCACGGCCAACACCAGCGAGGCCGCCCCGCTGATGAACGACAGCACTCGTCCGCCGGCGGCGACGTGCAGGCTGAAGGCGAAGAAGACCTGCGCGACACCGGTGACCAGTAGGTAGATACCGAATAGAGCGGCCGCAGCGACGATGGAATGGCCGGGTAAGACGTACACCAGGATGCCAAGAGTCAGGGCCATGATCCCGGAGAGCAGGGTCGACTTCCACAGATGCGGCAACAACTTTGGAACAGCAGTGTTTTCCATGCCGTAATTTTCCCACACACAGCCTCCGCGGGTGGAAGGTTTACGAGGTGTCAGACGCCGGCTGTCTGAGGCGCCGCTGTAAGAACGTCGCCGGACCCGGTGTCTGGCCTGCGGCCGATGAGGTACCAGGTCCGCATCGATCCTTTGCCCTTGACTTCGACGGCGCCCCGCTCCTGAAGCACAAAGTCATCTTTCAGCCGCCGATAGACATCCTCGGGAACCTGGATCCGGCCGATCGAATCCGTGGATTCCATCCGGGATGCGACGTTGACTGCATCGCCCCACACGTCATAAAAGAAGCGGCGCGAACCCACCACGCCCGCGACAACGGGTCCGCTGGCCAGCCCGATCCGCAACGGCAGGGCGTTGCCGTGTGAATCTTTCAAATGGCTTGCGGCTTCGGCCATGTCGAGCGCATATGCTGCCAACGCCTCCACGTGATCGGCACGCGGTTGAGGCACGCCGCTGACCACCATGTAGGAGTCTCCGCTCACTTTGATCTTCTCCAGGCCGTGCTTGTCGAGCAGCGCGTCGAAGTCGCTGTAAAGTCGATCCAGGAAGCGGATCAGCCGATCCGGCGGCATATCGCTGGCCCGCTCGGTGAACCCGGCGATGTCAGCGAACAGAACCGAAGCGTCGTCGTACTTGTCGGCAATGATGTTGCGCTCCGGGTCTTTTAGCCGGTCGGCGACACTGGACGGCAAGATGTTGGCCAGCAAGGCCTCGGACCGCTCGTACTCGACTTCCATTGCGGCTTCAGCGCGAACGATTTCGCGTACCGCGTACCACACGGTCGTCACCACCATCACGCACGCGGAGATCGTGGTGACGACGAAGTTCAGCGACAACGCCCAGCCGGGTTCCGCGCCGGTGTTGTGGGGGACCAGAAACTGCAACGTGATTACCATGCTGGCGGCGATCGCGGCCAGAATCGACGCGAGAAAAATGCGGTCGACGCCCAGCTGCAGCACCACCAGGCAGGCCGCGACAAGGAAATAGAACTGCAGCCCCGAGCCGGTGCCTACGAACCAGCAGATGGTGAAGATCGACACGTACGCCGTGCCGATGAACGTCAATGGCGGGAGCAGCTCGCCGAAACGGTATAGCAACGGCACCACGGCGTAGATCCCGGCGGCAACGATGTTGACCAAGCCGGTCCACCACAGCTGGGGCGCCGAGAAAACTTGGACGAACCCGAACCCGGCGCTGATGAAGACCGCCATCGCTGCGGTCAGGTTGAGAATGCGGCGCCGCCGGGTGATCCGCTCGGCGTAAACCTGGCTGCGAGCGCGCGGTTGCGCCCGCACTGCCTCTACGCAATCCGGTGTCCGCCGCGACCCTGTTGGTTGTTGGGCGGCGCACCGCTTAGCCACCACAGGAAAAGCCTAACGGCTAAAACCAATGCCATGTGGTGCCCTCGGTGAGATTCGAACTCACACTGGACGGGTTTTGAATCCGTTTCCTCTGCCAGTTGGGATACGAGGGCCTGCTGACTTACGGCCTCCCACCATAGAGGATCGGGCCATGCGGGCCGACTCACAGCCCCGCGGTCGAGGATCCACGCGGTTCACGAGAGAATGTTCGTCATGACCGACGACGACGCCCGCACGCCGCACCGGGTTCTGATCGCCGAAGACGAGGCGCTGATCCGCCTCGACTTGGCCGAGATGCTGCGCGAAGAGGGTTACGAGATCGTCGGCGAGGCCGGCGACGGCCAGGAGGCCGTCGAGCTGGCCGAGCAGATGAAGCCCGATCTGGTGATCATGGATGTCAAGATGCCGCGCCGCGATGGCATTGACGCGGCATCGGAGATCGCCAGCAAACGCATCGCGCCGATCGTGATCCTGACCGCCTTCAGCCAGCGCGATCTCGTCGAAAAGGCGCGTGACGCCGGTGCGATGGCCTACCTGGTGAAGCCGTTCACGATCTCCGACCTGATTCCCGCTATCGAGGTCGCGCTGAGCCGATTCAGCGAAGTCAGGGCGTTGGAGCTCGAGGTCGAGTCACTGTCCGACCGGCTGGAGACCCGCAAGCTCGTCGAACGGGCCAAAGGACTGCTGCAAGCCAACCAGGGCATGACCGAGCCTGAGGCGTTCAAGTGGATCCAGCGTGCGGCGATGGATCGTCGTACCACGATGAAGCACGTCGCCGAAGTGGTGCTGGAGACCCTGGACACCACTAAGGACGCATCGAGCTAACGGGCGACGATCACCGACGAGCCGTGGCCGAACAGGCCTTGATTCGCGGTGACGCCGACTCTGGCGCCCTCGACCTGGCGGCCGGTGGCCTGACCACGGAGCTGCCAGGTCAACTCGCAGACTTGGGCGATCGCCTGGGCGGGAATCGCCTCACCAAAGCACGCCAATCCACCCGACGGGTTGACCGGCACCTTGCCCCCGATGGTGGTCGCACCGCTGCGCAGAAGACCCTCGGCTTCGCCCTTGGCGCACAGCCCTAGGTGCTCATACCAGTCCAGCTCCAGGGCCGTGGAGAGGTCGTACACCTCGGCCAGGCTGACGTCTTCCGGCCCGATACCGGCTTCGGCGTAGGCGGCGTCGAGGATCTGGTCCTTGAACACCCGATCCGGCGCCGACACCACGGCGGTGGAATCCGTTGCAATGTCTGGCAATTCGGGCAGATGCTGCGGATACTGCGGCGTCACGGTGCTCACCGCGCGCACCGACGGTACACCGTCCAGAGAGCCGAGATGCTTGCGGGCGAAGTCCGCGCTGGCCACGATCAGTGCGGCGGCGCCGTCGGAGGTGGCGCAGATGTCGAGCTGGCGCAGTGGGTCGCTGACCACCGGGCTGGCCAGCACGTCCTCGACCGAGGATTCCTTGCGGTAGCGGGCATTCGGGTTCTGCAGACCGTGCTGGGAGTTCTTGACCTTCACCTGAGCAAAGTCGTCGGACGTCGCCCCGTACAGGTCCATCCGGCGCCGCGCCAGCAGTGCGAAATACACCGGGTTCATCGCACCGATCAGGTGGAAACGCTGCCAGTCCGGGTCGTTCTTTCGCTCCCCGCCGACTGGGGCAAACGCCCCCTTCGGGGTGGTGTCGGCGCCGATGACCAGTGCGACATCGCAGAACCCGGCCAGAATGTGGGCGCGGGCGCTCTGCAGGGCCTGCGAGCCGCTGGCACATGCCGCGTAGCTGGAGCTGACCGGCACCCCGTTCCAGCCGAGCTTCTGCGCGAACGTCGACCCGGCGATGAAACCCGGGTATCCGTTGCGGATGGTGTCGGCCCCGGCGACGAGCTGAATCTGCCGCCAGTCCAGGCCGGCCTCCGCCAACGCCGCACGCGCGGCGACCACGCCGTACTCGGTGAAGTCTCGGCCCCACTTGCCCCACGGGTGCATGCCGGCGCCGAGGATGTAAAGCGGTTCGGGAGTACTCATTTGGCGATCCTCCACGCGTGCACGAGACGCTCGACACCGTCGGCGTCGGTGAACAAAGTCATGGTGGCCAGCTCCATCTGCATGCCGACCTTCAGATCGGCCGCGAGCGTTCCCTCGACCACCTTGCCGAGCACGATGATGCCCTCATCGTCGAGTTCGACCGCCGCGATGGCGAATGGCTCGAAGGGGTCTGCGGCAGGGTAAGGCGCAGGCGGCGGATAGCGGTTCTCGGTATAGCTCCACAGCGTTCCGCGGGTCGACAACGCGACGGACTCTAGTGCGTCGGAATCGCACGCCGGATTAGGACAGTTGTTCTCCCGTGGCGGGAAAACATAGGTGCCACATTTTGGGCACTTGCTGCCAATCAGATGCGGGTTGCCGGTCGAGTCGGCGGCGAACCACCCGTCGATTGCCGGTTCTGGAATGGTGACCTCAGGCACGGGGCCAGCCTACCTAGCGCGACAGCAAAACTGAAACGTGTTGCAGTTTGGCGCTGTCACCGATGAGTTTCGCGGACCCGCGCGGTCACATTGTCAAAGCTTGCGTCAATCGAAGGAGCAGCCAATGTTGATCGTCGCGGGTTACCTCGTCGTCGACCCATTGCAGCGCGATAGCTACCTCGAAGGCTGCGGGGAGGTCGTGCGGCAAGCCCGCACGTCGCCGGGCTGTCTCGACTTCGCGATCAGTGCCGACTTGATCGAGCCGGATCGCGTCGACATCTTCGAACGCTGGGAATCGCGTGCCGCGCTCGATGAGTTCCGCGGCAGCGGGCCCGGTGACGAGCAACAAGGCCAGATCGTCTCCGCGTCGGTGTGCGAGTACGACGTCGGCAGCGAGCAGCGGCTGACTTGATGTCATGACGTGTGCCTAGAGTTGAGGCCGTGAGCCCAGCGAGGACCGCGAGCAAGAAGGCCGAAGCCGGCAAGGCCGGTGACGACAAGCCGACGTTGATGCTGCTGGACGGCAATTCGCTGGCGTATCGCGCGTTCTACGCGCTGCCCGCGGAGAATTTCAAAACTCAGGGCGGGCTGACCACCAACGCGGTGTACGGGTTCACCGCGATGCTGATCAATTTGCTGCGCGACGAATCGCCTACCCACGTGGGAGCCGCGTTCGACGTGTCGCGGCAGACGTTCCGCTCCGAGCGATACCCGGAATACAAGGCCAACCGCTCGTCCACCCCCGACGAGTTCCGCGGGCAGATCGACGTCACCAAGGAAGTCCTTGCGGCACTGGGTATTACGGTACTCGCTGAGCCTGGCTTCGAAGCCGACGACCTGATCGCCACGCTGACGACACAGGCCGAAAAAGAGGGCTACCAGGTGCTGGTCGTTACCGGCGACCGCGATTCGCTGCAGCTGGTCAGCGACGACGTCACCGTGCTCTACCCGCGTAAAGGCGTTAGCGAACTGACCCGGTTCACTCCGGCGGCTGTGGTCGAGAAGTACGGCCTGACGCCCGAGCAGTATCCGGACTTTGCCGCGCTGCGCGGCGACCCGAGCGACAATCTGCCCGGCATCCCGGGAGTTGGCGAGAAGACGGCGTCGAAGTGGATCACCGAATACGGATCGCTGCAGGCGCTGGTCGACAACGTCGACTCGGTGCGCGGCAAGGTCGGCGACGCGCTGCGTGCGAATCTGTCCAGCGTGGTGCTCAACCGCGAGCTCACCGACCTGGTGCGGGACGTGCCGCTGGCGCAGACGCCGGACACGCTGCGGATGCAGCCCTGGGATCGCGACCAGATCCACCAGTTGTTCGACCAGCTGGAATTTCGGGTGCTGCGGGACCGGTTGTTCGACACGCTGGCGGCCGTCGAGCCGGAGGTCGACGAGGGATTCGACATCCGCGGGGGAGCGCTGGAACCCGGCACCATCGGGCAGTGGCTGTCCGATCATCTCGCCGACGGCCGCCGCGCCGGCCTGGCGGTGGTGGGCACCCATCTGCCCTACGGCGGCGATGCGACCGCGCTGGCGATCGCCGCTGCCGACGGCGACGGCGGCTTCATCGATACCACGACGCTGACGCCGCAGGACGATTCGGCGCTGGCCGGCTGGCTGGCCGACCCCGAAAAGCCAAAAGCCTTGCACGAGGCCAAGTTGGCGATCCACGACCTGGCCGGTCGCGGTTGGACGTTGAACGGCGTCAGCTCCGACACCGCGCTGGCCGCCTACCTGGTCCGCCCGGGACAGCGCAGCTTTACGCTCGATGATCTGTCGCTGCGCTACCTGCGTCGCGAGCTGCGCGCGGAAACATCTGAGCAGCAGCAACTTTCACTCCTCGATGACAGCGACGGCGTCGACCAGCAAGCCGTGCAGACCGCGGTACTACGTGCCCGCGCGGTCGTCGACCTCGCCGACGCGCTGGACTCGGAATTAGCCCGCATCGAGTCCACGCCGTTGCTGGCCGACATGGAGTTGCCGGTCCAGCGGGTGCTGGCGGGCATGGAGGCGGTCGGTATCGCCGTGGATCTGGACCAGTTGAGTTCGCTGCAAAGCCAATTCGGCGACCAGATCCGCGATGCCGCCGAAGCGGCGTACGCCGTGATCGGCAAGCAGATCAACCTCGGATCGCCGAAACAGCTGCAGGTGGTGCTGTTTGACGAGCTGGAGATGCCGAAGACCAAACGGACCAAGACCGGATACACCACCGACGCCGATGCGCTGCAGTCGCTGTTCGACAAAACCGGGCATCCGTTCCTGCAGCACCTGCTCGCACACCGCGACGTCACTCGGTTGAAGGTGACCGTCGACGGCCTGCTGAATTCGGTTGCCGGAGATGCCCGTATCCACACCACGTTCAACCAGACGATCGCAGCCACGGGCCGCCTGTCATCTACTGAGCCCAACCTGCAGAACATCCCGATCCGCACCGACGCCGGCCGCCAAATCCGCGACGCTTTCGTGGTCGGCACGGGAGCCGGTGCCTCATACACCGAGCTGATGACCGCCGATTACAGCCAGATCGAGATGCGGATCATGGCGCATCTCTCCGGCGACGAGGGCCTCATCGAAGCCTTCAACACCGGAGAGGATTTGCACTCATTTGTCGCGTCGCGGGCGTTCGGGGTGCCGATCGAGGAGGTGACCGGCGAACTGCGACGCCGGGTCAAGGCGATGTCCTACGGACTGGCTTACGGGTTGAGCGCGTACGGCCTGGCGGCGCAGCTGAAGATCTCCACCGAAGAGGCCAAGGTCCAGATGGATCAGTACTTCGCCCGGTTCGGCGGGGTGCGTGACTACCTGATGGCCGTCGTCGAGCAGGCCCGCAAGGACGGCTACACATCGACGGTGCTGGGACGCCGCCGCTATCTGCCCGAGCTGGACAGCACCAACCGGCAGGTCCGCGAGGCCGCCGAACGGGCTGCGCTCAACGCGCCGATCCAGGGCAGCGCCGCCGACATCATCAAGGTGGCCATGATCGAGGTCGACAACGGCCTCACCGCCGCAGGGCTGACATCACGGATGTTGTTGCAGGTTCACGACGAACTTTTGTTCGAAGTCGCCGAAGGTGAGCGTGAGCAGCTCGAGCAGCTGATGCGCGACAAAATGGGCGGCGCATACCCGCTTGACGTGCCGTTGGAGGTGTCGGTGGGCTATGGCCCGAGCTGGGACACTGCCGCACATTAGCGTCCGATCTAGCCGCGGGCGCCTCGTGCTCGCGAGAAATTCGCAGGTTTTCCCAGGACGTCGGTGGGCCGAGTTTGGCCAGCGTGTGCCTAGTCGAGTAGCCTCAACAGGTAGTTCGGCAACGATTCAGCGCGCGTAGCGCGATGGGTAAGCCGGGCGTGAATTGAATCCAGCACTGTCCCTACGACCTCAACCTGTCCGGAGCAACCCAACAATATGCCGAGTCCCACCGTCACCTCGCCGCAAGTAGCCGTCAACGACATTGGCTCGAGCGAGGATTTTCTCGCCGCCATCGATAAAACAATCAAGTACTTCAACGATGGCGACATCGTCGAAGGGACCATCGTCAAGGTTGACCGGGACGAAGTCCTGCTCGACATCGGCTACAAGACCGAAGGCGTCATCCCTTCCCGCGAACTGTCCATCAAGCACGACGTCGACCCCAATGAGGTCGTTTCCGTGGGCGATGAAGTCGAAGCCCTCGTCCTCACCAAAGAGGACAAAGAAGGGCGCCTGATCCTGTCCAAGAAGCGCGCCCAGTACGAGCGCGCCTGGGGCACCATCGAGGCACTCAAGGAGAAGGACGAGGCCGTCAAGGGCACCGTCATCGAGGTCGTCAAGGGTGGTCTGATCCTCGACATCGGCTTGCGTGGCTTCCTGCCCGCGTCGCTGGTCGAGATGCGCCGCGTCCGCGATCTGCAGCCGTACATCGGCAAGGAGATCGAAGCCAAGATCATCGAGCTGGACAAGAACCGCAACAACGTGGTTCTGTCCCGTCGCGCCTGGCTGGAGCAGACCCAGTCCGAGGTGCGCAGCGAGTTCCTCAACCAGCTGCAGAAGGGCGCCATCCGCAAGGGTGTGGTGTCCTCGATCGTCAACTTCGGCGCGTTCGTCGACCTCGGCGGGGTGGACGGTCTGGTGCACGTCTCCGAGCTGTCCTGGAAGCACATCGATCACCCGTCCGAGGTTGTCCAG
>NZ_JBAPMI010000158.1:0-9837 GCF_049278535.1 Mycobacterium sp.
CAGCAACTCAGGTTCGCTGCGCAGCAGGCGGTCGAACAGCGCGTGTCCGCGGACGAAGTTCACGGCGAACGAAAAGCCGAGCACGACCCGCTGCTCGAGGGTCTGCTCACGCTCCCAGACACGGTCGAGCTCGGCCATGCCGCGGCGGATCTCGCGTGCGATCACGACCCCGACGAGCCCTTGCTTGCTCTGAAAGCGCCTGAACACGGTCATCTTCGAGACGCCGGCTCGCCGCGCGACATCGTCGATCGTCGCGCGGCGGATCCCGTACTCGGCGAACACCTCGAACGCCGCCGCCGCGACGCGGTCGACGGTCGCGTCCTCGCCCGGCGCCGGGCCTTGGTCGAGCTGCGCGATTGACAGCGCCATTGACTGCATGTTGTTATGTTATCAAATGACGCACTTAATAACACAACAGATGGGTGACCTGCCGCGGCTGCGAACTCCGGCGCTGCTCAACGCAGCCGAGTACTGGCTGGCGCCCGAGCGCTTCGCCCGGCGCTGCGCGTCGCTCGGCGACCGCTTTCTCGTGGCGATGCCCGCATCGCGGCCGTGGCTGTGCCTCACCCACCCCGACGACATCAAGCGCGTGTTCAGCGCCGACACCGGCGTGCTGCGCCTCGGCGCCGCGCTTGCAAAGAATTCGCCGCATCCGCTCGTCCTCGGCCCGACCGGGCTGACGAACGTCGACGGTGACGAGCACACGCGCAGTCGCAAGATGCAGCTGCCGCCGTTCCGCGCCCGAGCGATTGCCGAGTACGAGAACGTCATTGAGCGCAAGACCGAAGACGCGCTTGCTCGCTGGCCGTACGGACGGCCGACCCGTGCCGACTCCCATATGCAGGCGATCTCGCTGGAGGTGATCATCGCCGTGGTCTTCGGCGTCACCGACCCCGACCGCGTCGAGCGCCTGCGCGCGGCAACACTGGCGCTGATCCGCGTGGGCAACTCGCGGCGGTTCTTCGTGCAGACGATGATCGTCACCGCCCGCAACAAGGGCTGGGACGGTCCCTTCCCGCGCATCCGCGCCGCGATGGCCGCGGTCGACGCGATCGTGCTCGAAGAGGCCGCCGAGCGGCGCCACCGCGGTGACCTCGACCAGGACGACGTCCTCGGGATGTTCCTGCGCGCCCACGACGCGAACAGCAAACCGATGCCCGACACCGAGCTCTGTGACGCGATGCGCACACTGCTACTAGGCGGACACGAGACCACGGCCTCCACGCTCGCGTGGATCCTCGAGCGCGTCACCCGCCACCCCGACGAGCTCGCGCGCCTCGAGGCGGCGGCCCTCGCCGGCCACGACGACTACATCGACGCCGTTATCAAGGAGGCGATGCGTCTGCGCTCGGTCTTCCCGATCACTGGGCGGCTCGCCGCCGAGGACTTCGCGTTGGGTGATCTCACGATCCCCGCCGGCACCCTCATCATTCCGCACATCACCCTGGTGCACCGCCGCGCCGACCTATATCCCGACCCGCTCACGTTCCGCCCGCAGCGCTTCCTAGACAGCCGCGCCGGGACCTACACGTGGATCCCGTTCGGCGGCGGAGCAAGACGCTGCATCGGCGCCGCGTTCTCGCTCGTCGAAATGCGGATCGTGTTGCGCACAATGCTCCGCCACGCGCGGCTGCTCCCGACGAACCGGCGCGCCGAACGCGTCGCACGACACACGGTCACGATCGCCCCCGCCCGCGGCGCGACCGTCACGCTCAAACGGCGGCCACCCTTCGCGCACCTTGACGAGCCCGGCACCACGCACCTACACAAACCAGTCGTTTAGCCGGATCCACCCTTCAGCCTTCGCAAAAACACGCGCGGTGTTTCGCGTCTAGCGACTAGTGGTGATGATGACCGTGACCATGTCCGTGGTCATCGGCCTGCTCGGCGGGCTTCTCGACAATTGCCGTCTCGGTGGTCAGCAGCATGCGTGCCACCGACGCGGCGTTGAGCAACGCCGACCGGGTGACCTTGACCGGGTCGATGACGCCGTCGGCGGCCAGGTCGCCGTACTTCAGCGTGGCCGCGTTCAGCCCGTGGCCGACCGGCAGGTCGCCGACCTTGCTGACCGCGACCGCGCCGTCGAGCCCGGCGTTGGTCGCGATCCAGTACAGCGGCGCGCTGAGGGCGTTGGAGAACACCTCGACACCGCTGGCCTCGTCGCCGGACAGTGACGACTGCAGCTTCTTGAGCGCCTTACGGGCATGCACCAGCGCTGATCCACCGCCGGGGACGATGCCCTCTTCGACGGCGGCCTTAGCGGCGGCAACCGCATCCTCCACGGCTTCCTTGCGCTTTTTGAGCGCGGTCTCAGTGGCGGCACCGACCTTGATCACCGCAACGCCGCCGGACAACTTGGCCAGCCGCTCCTCCAGCTTTTCGCGATCCCAGTCGGAGTCGGTGGACTCAATCTCGGCACGCAGCTGCTTGGCCCGGCCGTCGATGGCCTCGGCGCTGCCGCCGCCCTCGACGATGACCGTGTCGTCCTTGCTAACTACCACGCGTCGGGCCGAACCGAGCACATCGAGGCCGATCTCGCGCAGCGCGAGGCCGACGTCGGGGTTGACTACCTGGCCGCCGGTGACGATGGCCAGGTCCTCCAGGAACGCCTTGCGGCGGTCGCCGAAGAACGGCGCCTTGACCGCGACGGCTTTCAGCGTCTTGCGGATGGCGTTGACCACCAGCGTCGACAGCGGCTCGCCCTCGACATCCTCGGCGATCACCAGCAGCGGCTTACCGGCCTCGGCGACCTTCTCCAGCAACGGCAAGAAGTCGGGCAGCGAGCTGATCTTGTCGCGGTGCAGCAGGATCAGGGCGTCCTCGAGCACGGCCTGCTGCGCATCGAAATCGGTGACGAAGTAAGCCGACAGGAAACCCTTGTCGAAACCGACACCCTCGGTGAAGTCGAGCTCGGTGTTCAGCGTCGACGATTCCTCGACGCTGACCACGCCGTCGTGGCCGACCTTGGTCATCGCCTCGCCTACCAGCTCACCGATCTGCTCGTCACGCGATGACACGGTGGCCACCTGCGCGATACCGGTCTTGCCGGACACCGGGGTGGCTGACGCCAGCAGCGCCTCGGATACCGCGTCGGCGGCCTTGCTGATTCCCGACCCCAGCTCGATCGGGTTGGCGCCGGCCGCGACGTTGCGCAGTCCGTGCTTGATGATGGCCTGCGCCAGCACGGTCGCGGTGGTGGTGCCGTCGCCAGCGATGTCGTTGGTCTTGGTGGCCACCGACTTGACCAGCTGAGCGCCCAAGTTCTCAAACGGGTCTTCCAGGTCGATCTCGCGTGCGACGGTGACGCCGTCGTTGGTGACGGTAGGACCGCCAAAGGCCTTGGCCAGCACCACATGCCGGCCACGCGGGCCCAGCGTCACCCGAACCGCGTTGGCGAGCTTGTCTACGCCGGCTTCCATCGCCCGGCGCGCGGTCTCGTTGAACTCAATCTGCTTGCTCATAAGTCTTTCTTGTCCCGTCTGAATAAGCGGTCCGCCCCGGTGATCACCCACGTGTTGACGTGGGGATCGCCGGGGCGGAACACGCTTCTAGCTATTTGGAGACGATGGCCAGCACGTCGCGTGCCGACAGGATCAGGTACTCCTCGCCGTTGTACTTGATCTCGGTGCCGCCGTACTTGCTGTAGATGACGGTGTCACCCTTCGACACGTCCAGCGGAATCCGCTTCGAGCCGTCCTCATCCCACCGGCCGGGGCCGACGGCGACGACTTTGCCCTCCTGGGGCTTTTCCTTAGCGGTGTCGGGAATGACCAGACCGGATGCGGTCGTGGTCTCGGCCTCGTTGGCCTGTACGAGGATCTTGTCCTCGAGTGGCTTGATGTTCACGCTCGCCACGATTGGAGCCCTCCACTTAGTTGGTAGCAGGTCCGGGGCGGTTGCCCCGATTTACCAGGTGCTTCGGCTCTCGTCCGTGCCCACGCGTCGTCGTCGCGGGTGCCGGCGCAGGGGGTTGTCCGATTGCCACCTAGCACTCTATACATGCGAGTGCTAGCACTCAAGGTCGGGCCGGTGCTTCTTCGCTCTCAGCTGACTTGGCCCTTTACCACCGGCAGGCCCGGGTCGCTGGCCACGTCCAGCGGTGACGGGGCCGCACCCGCGGCTACCAGGTGTGCGGCGAAGGACGCGATCATCGCTCCGTTGTCGGTGCACAGTCGCAGACCGGGGATGCGCAGCGTCAACCGGGCCGCCTCGCAGCGCTGCGCGGCCAGCTCGCGCAGCCTCGAGTTGGCCGCCACCCCGCCCGCGATGAGCAGGGTCGACACGCCCAGATCGGTGGCGGCGCGGACCGCTTTCATCGTCAGCACGTCGGCCACCGACTCCTGGAAACCGGCGGCGACGTCAACGGTCGGCGCGTCCGGGTGGCTTTCCACATAGCGCGCGACCGCCGTCTTGAGTCCGGAGAAGCTGAACCCGTGCGGGTCGTCGCGCGGCCCGGTCATACCGCGAGGGAACACGATTGCGTCCCGGTCGCCGGTACGCGCCAGATCGTCGAGCACCTTGCCACCCGGGTAGCCCAGCCCCAGCAGCCGGGCCACCTTGTCGTAGGCCTCCCCCGCCGCATCATCGACGGTGCTGCCGAGCTCGACGATCGGCTCACCGAGCGAGCGGACATGCAACAGATGCGTGTGACCGCCGGACACCAGCAGCGCCACACTCTCCGGCAGCGGGCCATGCTCGTAGACATCGGCAGCCAAGTGGCCGCCCAAATGGTTCACCGCGTAGAACGGCACATCCCAGGCGGCCGAATAGGCTTTGGCCGCAGCGACTCCCACCAGCAGCGCACCCGCCAGCCCCGGGCCGATGGTGGCCGCCACGATGTCCGGTTTGCTTAGGCCCGCGGCGGCCAGTGCGCGGCGCATGGCCGGCTCGAGCGCCTCCAGGTGTGCCCGCGAGGCAACCTCGGGCACGACGCCGCCGTAGCGGACGTGTTCCTCGACGCTGGAAGCCACTTCGTCGGCCAACAGCGTCACGGACCCGTCGCCGTCGAGCCGCGCGATGCCGACACCGGTTTCGTCGCAAGATGTTTCGATCGCCAGAATCGTTGTCATTGCGCAAGCGCCTCCCGCCGCATGGTGTAGGCATCAGCGCCACTGATCCGGTAATACCGCCGGCGCAGGCCAACTTCGGTGAATCCGACGCTGCGATACAGCGCAATGGCGGTGACATTGTCGGTGCGGACCTCCAGGTGCACGACACCGCCCGCGGCGATGGTCAGCAGTTCGTCCAGCATGCGCCGGCCGACACCGCGGCCCTGGTACGCCGGGTCGACGCCGATGGTGTGGATTTCGTATTCGAAAGGCGGCGTGCGGCCCAACCGTGAAATGCCGCCGTAGCCGATCAGCGTCTCGCCGCAATCGACTGCAATCCTTGCGGCCACGTAGTGGTTGTGGCCAGCGGCGAGCTCACGAACAAATGCGGCTGTCGGCCAAGGGTCGTCGCCCGGAAACAGCAGAGCCTCCAACTCGGCGCAGCGCTCGGCGTCGGACTCTCTCAGCACATCGATCGTCACGTTCACGGGCCGGCTACCTGCCGCTCAGCCAGCGTCTTGGCATCCGGCCGCCGCAGATACAGCGGCACCAGCGCGGCCGCAGGCTGCGACCAGTCAGCCACCGCGGCCACCAGGCCAACCGAATTGGGGTACAGCGGTTCAACACACGGCAGGCCGAACAACGCCGCGTGATCCGGCGAGCCGGCCACCGATCGCGCGGGACCCGGATCGACGTCGGCCGGTGCGTCGACCGCCGGACCGTCGAAGCGGACACCGTCGCGATAGCGGGCCCAATAGACCTCTCGTCGACGCGCGTCGGTGACCACCAGCACCTCGCCGGTGGTCTGCCCGCCGATCGCATCGAGGCTGCAGACCCCGTAAACCGGAAGTCCGAGTGCGTGACCGTAGGCCGCCGCGGTCGCCATGCCGACCCGCAATCCGGTGAAAGGGCCGGGACCGCAGCCGACGACGACGGCGTCAAGGTCGGTCAAACGATGACCCGCATCGACGATGGCGGCCAACACATTCGGCGTAATCCGCTCGGCGTGCGCGCGGGCGTCGATGCTGACCCGCTCGGCCACCAGCTCGCCGTCGGCGACCACGCCCGCGGTCACCGCGGGTGTCGAGGTGTCGATGGCCAGCACGAGACGGCTCATGCGCAATTCCATTGCCACGTCGCAGTTCGTATGTCGGAGTTGCTGATTCGCTCCAGGCGCACGTCCAGATGCCGGTCGGACAACCGCTCGGCCAGGCCTTCGCCCCACTCCACCACGACGACGGCATCGTCGAGCTCGGTGTCGAGGTCCAAGCTCTCGAGCTCGTCGAGCAGGTCGGCGCCGGTGTGATCGAGCAACCGGTAGACGTCGACGTGGACCATGGCCGGGGCGCCGGCCCGGCGCGCCGGATGCACCCGCGCCAGCACGAACGTCGGCGAGGTCACCGGCCCGTCTACGTCCATCGCCGTCGCAATTCCTTTGGCCAGCACAGTTTTCCCGGCACCGAGCGGACCGGACAACACGACGACATCACCGGCACGCAACTGGCCGCCCAGCTGCGCACCCAGCGCGACGGTGTCTTCGACGCGCGGCAGCGTTGCGATGCCGGACCTCCGGTCAGTCACGACGCAGCACCCGATCCCGCAACCGCTGGCTCAGCATCGTGAATTTGCCCGGGCTCGCGTGCTTGACCAACCGCACCAACCCGTCGCTGACCGACGACGGCTTGTCCAGCAATACCAGATGCCCCGCCCGGCCGACGACGACCAACTCCGATTCCGGCAGTGCCTCGGCCATTTTCCTCGAGTACTCGGCGGGGGTCACCAAGTCATGATCGCCGCACACGATCAGTGTCGGGATCTTCGCCAGCGTCGACAGTGCCGCCGTCTCGTCATGCACCTGCAGGGCGTGCAGAAACTCCACCATCGTCGATACCGGGGTGGCCAGCATCATCTTCTCGGAGAACGCCACGATGCTCGGGCTGACTCGCATATCGGAATACGACGCTGCTCGAAGTATCGGCCCGATCAGCGAGCGCGCGGCGGTGCGGCCGCGATGCACCAGCTTGGGCGCCGTCCGGGCGGCGCGCAGAACAGCTTCCAGCGCAGGGTTGTTCAGAATCTCGCCCAGCGGCGACTTGGCGACCCCCTCAGCCGCAGACGAGATCAACGCCGCCCCGGTGATTCGGCTGCCGTAGTGCTCGGGGAACTGCCGGGCGTGCGACAGTACCGTCATCCCGCCCATCGAGTGGCCGACCAGCACAACCGGGCCGCGAGGGGCGATCACCTGCAGCACGCTCTCCAGGTCCTTGCCCAGCTGGGTCAGCGTGTAGGTCTCCGGCGGCGCTTGGTCAGAACTGCCGTGGCCGCGCTGGTCGTAGAAGATCATCCGCACCTGCGAACCCCACTCCTCAGACAACCGCATGCGCTGAAAGTGGAAGGCGCCCATGCGAAGACAGAAGCCATGGGCGAACACGACGGTCAACGGCGCGTCGGCGGGCCCGACCTCGCGCACCGCGAGGTGCACCCCATCGGGAGTGGTCACCAGATAACTGCGGTCGCCGTCGAGCGTCTCGAAATCCTCGTCGGCGAAAGGGTCGTCGATGACCGCACGTCGGTTGAGCATCGAACGGGCCACACTTGCTCCGGCGATGGTGCCTACCGCGCCGATTCCGGCAGCACCGGCCAGCCATTGCCCTCGCCGCCGACTACCCGCATGAAAGCCGTCAAGATCCTCGTCGCTCAACGATTTTCAGCCTCGCGATAGGTTCTGGTGATCCGTCCGCGCGGGCTGGTCACCACTTCATAGTGGATGGTGTCCAGCAGATCCGCCCACTCCTGGGCAGTCGGCTCACCCTGGGTACCCGGCCCGAATAGGATCGCCTCGTCGCCCTCGGCGACGTCGACGTGTCCCGGCCCGAGGTCGACCAAGAACTGGTCCATGCAGATGCGTCCGACGCCGGCCCGCCGGCGACCGTTGATCAGCACTTCCAGTCGCCCGCCCAGCGACCGAAAGACGCCGTCGGCGTAGCCGATCGGCATCAGCGCCACGGTGGTGTCTTGCTGGGCGATCCAGGTATGCCCGTACGACACGCCTTCGCCAGCGCGAATTGACTTGACCAGCGCAACAGCACATTTCACCGTCATCGCCGGCATTAAGCCCATGTCGCCCAGGGTGGGCACCGGGCTCAACCCGTACACCGCGATACCGGGCCGAACCATGTCGTAGGCCAGCTCCGGACGCGACATGGTGGCCGATGAGTTCGACAGATGCGCCAGCTCGAATGGCACCTTCTGATCACTGGCCAGGGCGACGATGTCGGTAAACCGTTGCGCCTGAAGGTCATTGATTGGATTGTTGGGCTGGTCGGCGTAGACCATGTGTGACATCAATCCCCGCAGCTTGATGGCGCCTTCGGCGACGGCTTGGCGCAACGCGGTCAGCATCGACGGGTAGTGGTCCAGTGGCACCCCGTTGCGGTTCAGGCCGGTATCCACCTTGAGGGTCACCGCGGCGGTGACCCCGGTGCGATGGGCCGCGCCCAGCAGCTCGTCGAGCTGCCGCGCCGACGACACCGCGATCTGCACGTCGGCCAGCAATGCGGGGCCGAAGTCGATGCCGGGCGGATGCAGCCATGCCAGCACGGGAGCGGTGAGGCCTTCGGCGCGCAGCGCCAGCGCCTCGTCCACGGTGGCGACGCCGAGCTCGGCCGCACCTGCGGCCAAGGCGGCCCGGGCGACCTGCGCGGCACCGTGTCCGTAGCCATCGGCCTTGACGACAGCCATCACCTGCGCGCTGCCGGCATGCTCGCGCAACACTCGGACGTTGTGCTCGATGGCACCCAGATCCACGACGGCCTCAGCGAGGACGCCCGGTTTCAGCGATGTCGGCGTTACGGCCACGGCAGCCATTGTCCCAGAGCGGACTCGGCGGGCCGTATTCCGGCAGGTCAGTGGGCGAAATGCTCGGCTTTGTAGTGACCGCTGGGCTTGAGCTTGTCCAAGGAGGCCAGCGCGGTGCGAGCGTCGTCGTGCAGCGCCCGGGCCAGGTCGGCGGACAGTCCCTCGCGCACCACAATTCGCAGCACGGAGATGTCGGTGGCGTTGTCGGGCATCGTGTAGGCGGGCACCTGCCAGCCGAAGCCCCGCAACTCATGCGAGACATCGAACTCGGTGTAACCCAGGCCGCGGGCCAGCCGGAAGGCGACGACCGGAATCGCCGACCCGTCCGAAATCACCTCACAGTGGTCGGCTTCATGAAGCTGCGCACCCAGCCAGCGGGCGGTCGACGACAACGCCTGCATGACTTGGGTATAGCCTTCGCGGCCCAGTCGCAGGAAGTTGTAGTACTGGCCGATTACCTGGTTGCCCGCACGGGAGAAGTTCAGCGTGAAGGTCGGCATGTCACCGCCGAGGTAGTTGACGTGGAAGACCAGGTCCTCGGGCAGGTACTCCTTGCTGCGCCACACCACGAAGCCGATGCCGGGGTAGGTCAGGCCGTATTTGTGCCCGCTGACGTTGATCGACACCACGCGTGGCAGCTTGAAGTCCCATTTCAGTTCGGGATGCAAGAACGGCACCACAAAGCCCCCGCTGGCCGCGTCGACGTGCACCGGGACATCCACGCCCCCGTCGGAGGCCAGTTTGTCCAGCGCCGCGCAGATCTCGGCGATGGGCTCTAGTTCACCGGTGTAGGTGGTGCCCAGGATCGCCACCACCCCGATGGTGTTCTCATCGACGGCGTCGATGACCTGCTCGGGCGTAATGACGTAGCGCCCCTCCTCCATCGGTAGGTAGCGGGGTTCGACGTCGAAGTAGCGACAGAACTTCTCCC
>NZ_JBAPMI010000159.1:0-10474 GCF_049278535.1 Mycobacterium sp.
CGCTCAACCAGTGCGGACTCACCACAATTCGGGTCAACCAATGCCAAATTTTCGAACATGCGTTCGATGTTAAGCGCGGCCTCCGACAAGATGGGATCTCACGTCTATGCCGTCCCTATCGTCTACAGGTCAGGGGCGACGGGAGGACGGGGCCGATGCCGAAAACTGAGTGGACAAAGCGGGTGGGCGCCGGCGATTGGCAGGCGATCGCCGCGGACGTCAACGACTTCGGCGGTGCGCTGTTGCCGCGACTCCTGACGCCGGCCGAGGCCAGGCGGCTGCGCAAGCTGTTCGCCGAAGACCAGCTGTTCCGCGCCACCATCGACATGGGCCCTCGTCGTTACGGCTCTGGCCAGTATCGCTATTTCCACTCCCCCTACCCAGAGCCGATCGAGGATCTCAAGCAGGCGCTGTATCCGCGGCTGTTGCCGATCGCGCGGGATTGGTGGATCAAGCTGGGCCGCGACGCGCCGTGGCCGGACAGCCTCGACGAGTGGCTGGCCATGTGCCATGCCGCCGGCCAGCAACGCTCGACCGCCCTGATGCTCAGATACGGGCCGCACGACTGGAATGCGCTGCACCGAGACCTCTACGGAGACTTGGTGTTTCCGCTTCAGGTGGTGATCAACCTCAGTGACGCCGAAACCGAGTACAGCGGCGGGGAGTTCATGCTCGTCGAACAACGGGCCCGGGCGCAATCGCGCGGCACCGCAACCCAATTACCGCAGGGCCACGGCTACCTGTTCACCACCCGCGACCGGCCGTTGCAATCGGCTCGCGGATGGTCGGCCGCCGCGGTCCGCCACGGCCTGTCCGTCGTGCGGTCCGGCGAGCGTTACGCGTTGGGCCTGATTTTTCACGACGCCGCCTAGCTAGGCCAGGGCATCGGCGACTGGTGTTGCGGCGGAAGCCGAATCGCGTCCCAATGCGATTGTCGCCGCCGTCATCGCGGTGACCGCCAACGCCAGAACCACACCACCGGGCCGCGCACCACAAGTGCTCACCGAGTACGACGACGCCCAGCAGCACCGCCACCACCGGCTCGCCGACCAACATGATCGGCACCGACGCCTGCAAGGCACCGATCATCCCGAGCAGCACGGCCACGGCGGTGGCCAACAACGTGGCGCGGGTTCGCCCGACTGCTCGGCGGGCGACCAGGACGCAGACGATCACCCGCTGGGACCGAACTGGCCAGCGCCACTGTCCAGGCGGGCACCGGCGGACGGTAGTGGCCCTCGCGCGGCTGCCCCACCAGAACAAACACGGTGAGCGCTGCGGTCAGCAACAGCGCCAACACCAATCACGGCCCCGCACATGCTGATTGGAGAACCGCGCACCCAGCGGCAGCACGAACAGCAGCGACGTCACCAGCAGGGGCTGCACGAGCAACAGCGACCCGTGTGCCAGCGCCACTGCTTGGAACACATATCCGCCGACCGCACCCAGCGTGGCCGCCCACCATGACGGCTGGCGGACCCAGGACGTCACGATCGCGCCCGAGTCCTCGGGGTGGCAGGCTCCTTCTTGGATTGCACGCTGCCGAACGACGATGCCCACGGCCGCCCAAACGCCGCGAGCAGTGCTGATCCGATCGCCAGAGCGTGCGACGCTAACCATTCCAGGGTTGGCCCACTACCCGGCCGCCCGCGGTCTCTAACCCAAATACCCGGTCTGATTCACCAGCCGCACCGACGACGCGCCGTCGGGGTAGAACTCCGCAATGCTCAACGACGCCAGGTCGAGATGCAGCCGGTAGAGAATCCCCGGCCCGGCATCAAGCGCTTCCCGCAGCAGCATTTTGATCGGAGTGACGTGCGATACCACCAGCACAGTGTTGCCGCCGTGGTCGGCGACCACGCGGTCGCGCGCGCGGCGGACCCGCTGGTTCACCTCGTCGAAGCTTTCCCCGCCCGGCGGCTCTGTACTGGTGTCGCGCAGCCAGCGCCGGTGCAATTCGGGGTCGTGTTCGGCGGCCTCGGAGAACGTGAGACCTTCCCATCCGCCGAAATCGGTTTCGATCAGGTCGTCGTCGACGGCGACGTCCAGGCCCAGCGCTTTGGCGGCCGCCGTCGCTGTGTCGTGGCAGCGCTGCAGGGGCGAACTGATCACCGCTGCGATGCCGCCGCGCGCCGTTAGATACCGGGCGGCGGCGTCAGCCTGCTGTCGGCCCAGCTTGGTCAGCGGCGGATTGCCGCGCCCTGAGTAGCGCCGCTGCACCGACAGCTCGGTTTGGCCGTGCCGCAGCAACAGCAGCCGGGTAGCGGCGCCACGCGCGCCGGTCCATCCCGGCGGTGACGGGTTCGCACTGACCGTCGCCGGCGATGACGTGTCGGTCTGTTCGGCCGCGGCGTCCATCGCCTCATTGGCCAACCGGTCAGCGTGCGAATTCTCCGCTCGCGGAATCCATCTGTAGCTGACCCGGTCGAACCGCGACGCCAGCGCGCGAGCCTGAGCGTTGAGTTCGGCGAGGTCAGGATGTTTGACCTTCCAGCGTCCCGACATCTGCTCGATAACCAGTTTGGAGTCCATCGACACCGCGACTTCGGTGGCCTGTAGCTTCGCTGCCTCTTCCAAACCCGCTATCAGGCCGCGGTATTCGGCGACATTGTTGGTGGCCTGACCGATCGCCTGCTTGCTCTCGGCCAGCACGAGCGAGCGGTCCGCCGTCCAGACCACCGAGCCGTAGCCCGCCGGCCCGGGGTTGCCGCGGGACCCACCGTCGGCCTCGACGACGACCTTCACTGGCTTGCGCCTCTGAGTCGCAACAAGATTGCGCTGCACTCGGGACACCGCAGCACTTCGTCATCGGCCGCCGCCGAGATCCGGGCCAGCTCGCCGCGGTCGATCTCGATCCGGCACGCCCCACAGCGGCGACCCTGCAACAGGCCCGCTCCCGGTCCGCCCCCGGCCCGCTGTCGTTCGTACAGCGCCACCAGCTGTGGATCCAGTTCGGCGGTGAGTTCGTCGCGCCGTGCCGAGTAGACACGCCGATGGTGGTCGATATCGGCCAGGGTTGTGTCGAGAGCGTGCTGTGCGGCGGCCAGATCGGATTCCAGTGCCTCGACGGTGGCCTGCTCTGCGGTCCGTTGCACCTGCAACTGTTCGCGGCGCTCCATCACCTCCAGCAGCGAATCCTCCAGGCTCGTCTGGCGGCGCTGCAGGGTCTCCAACTCATGCTGCAGCTCCGACAGCTGCTTGGAGTCGGCCACCGATTGCAGCAGCGACCGGTCCCGATCCTCGCGCTGCCGCACCCCATCGATCTCCGATTCGAACCTCGAGACTTGAGTGTCCAAGTCTTCCAACGCAATCTGCAGCGCTCCGAGTCGATCGCCGGCGGCGACCTGGTCGGTTTGTATCCGCTCGCAATCGGTCCGCTCTGGTAGGTGGCCGGCACGATGGTCCAGCTTGGCCAGCTCCGCGTCGAGCTCGGCAACTTCGAGCAGTGAGCGCTGCTGCGCGACTTCGGCTTTCATGCGTCCTTTCCCCCGCTGTCGCTCTCGACGTTCCACGGATCGGTGCGGATCGGACACACATGAACGGGCAGCGCTGCGCCGAAGACCGACCGCAGCACATCGGCAGCCTGCTCACACCACGGGTATTCGCTGGCCCAATGAGCAACGTCGAGCAGCGCAACATCCGACGCGCGGCGGTGCTCATCGGCCGGGTGGTGGCGCAGATCTGCCGTCACGTAGGCCTGGACATCGGCGGCCGCCACGGCGCCCAGTAGCGAGTCGCCCGCGCCGCCGCACACTGCAACCCGGGAAACCAGCCGGTCCGGGTCACCGGCGGCACGCACGCCCCACGACGTCTGCGGCAGCCCGGCCCGCACTCGGGACACGAACGCGCTCAACGGCTCTGGCCGCGGCAACGAACCGATTCGGCCCAGTCCGACGTCGCCGGGCGGCAGGGTGAGCGCGATGATGTCGAAGGCCGGCTCCTCGTAGGGGTGTGCGTCTCGCATCGCTGCGAGCACTCGGCCCCGTGCCCACGCGGGCGCGACAACCTCGACCCGATCCTCGACAACCTGTTCCACCGCGCCCACGCTGCCGATCGCCGGTGACGCACCGTCCTCGGGCAGGAATTGACCGGTGCCTGTGACGCTCCAACCGCAGTGCGAATAGTCGCCGATGTGGCCGGCGCCGGCCGCAAAGATCGACGCTCGCAGCGCCTCCGCATTCTCCGGCGGCACGAAGATCACCCACTTGTCCAGATTCTGCGACGCCGCGGCGGGTTCCAGAACTGCCTCGACGGTCAGCCCCAGCGCGTGCGCCAACGCATCGGAGACGCCCGGCGACGCCGAGTCGGCGTTGGTGTGCGCGGTGAAAAGCGAACGCCCGGTGCGGATCAGCCGGTGCACCAACGCGCCCTTGGCGGTGCTTGCCGCCACTGTGTCCACCCCACGCAACAGCAGTGGATGGTGGGCCAGCAGCAGACCACCGTCGGGAACCGCGTCGACCACCGCCGCGGTGGCGTCGACCGCGATGGTCACCGAACTCAGCGCATCATCAGGGTCACCGCAGACCAGTCCAACCGAATCCCACGACTGCGCAAGCCCGGGCGGGTACGCCTCGTCCAGCGCGTCGATGACCTCGCCCAACTGAATCGTCATCGCAGCACCCCACTCGTGGCGATGTCAGCAATCGCCTCGACGAGCACCGGCCACTCCGGCCGGACCGCGGCACGTAGATATCGCCCGTCCAGGCCGACAAACGTGTCACAGCGTCGCACCGCAATTCCTCTGGTGTGCAGATGTTTTCGCGTCAACTCGGCATCGCCGACAGTGAACAACACGAACGGCGCGCGGCCATCGACCGCCTCGACACCCGCCGACCGCAGACCGGACACCATCTCCGCACGCATCTCCGCCAACTGCCGGGCGTCTGCCTCGGCTTCGGCAACCGCCCGCGGCGCGCAACATGCCACGACAGCGGCCAGTTGCAACGTGCCGACCGGCCAATGCGGACGGGTGGCGGTCAGCTGCGCTAACACCTCCGGCGCAGCCAACGCGTAGCCGACCCGCAGGCCGGCCAGTGACCACGTCTTGGTGAGACTGCGCAGCACCACCACGTCGGGCAGCGACTCGTCAGCCAGCGATTCCGGCTCGCCGGGAACAGCATCGGCGAACGCCTCATCCACCACGACGATGCGGCCGGGGCGCCGCAACGACAGGAGCTGTTCGCGCGTGTGCAACACCGCGGTCGGGTTGGTGGGGTTGCCGACCACGACCAGGTCAGCCTCATCGGGCACCCGCACACCCGCCAGACCGAACGGCGGATCGAGCACGACGTGCCGCACCGGAACGCCGGCCGCCCTCAGCGTCGCGTCCGGCTCGGTGAACGACGGCGCGATCACCGCGGCCAGCTTTGGGCGCAGGTTAGGCAGCAGGGCGAATCCCTCGGCGGCCCCGGCCAACAGCGCGACCTCCGCTAGGGCCCGGCCATGCCGGGCCGCGACCGCCTGGATCGCCGCACGTTCGTCGTCGGCGCCCGGGTATCGCGCCAAGTCGGGCAGCCGTGCGGCCAGTCGCTCCATCAACCAGACCGCCGGTTGCGCGTGCCGGATGTTGACGGCGAAATCGAGCATGCCGGGTTCTGCCGCTTGATCGCCGTGGTAGCGCGCCGCCGCGAGCGGGATCGATGCGCTCGACTCCAGACTCGCCACAACTGAAACAGTAACGACCGCGCCGCGAAGCCCGGTATCGGGACACGACCACCGGTACGCCGGGCCATCCTGGACAATAGGAACGTGACAGGCAGGGTCTCGGCAGCTGATTCGATCCCGCTGGTCCCCCAGCTGGTGATCTTCGACCTCGACGGCACCCTGACCGACTCCGCGGACGGAATCGTCTCCAGCTTCCGCCACGCGCTCGGCGAAATCGGCGCCGCCGTGCCCGCGGGCGACCTGGCCAGCCAGATCGTCGGGCCGCCTATGCACCACACCTTCGAGGCGATGGGGCTGGGCGAGCACTCCGACGCCGCGATCGCCGCCTACCGCGCCGACTACTCCACCCGGGGCTGGGCCATCAACAGCCTCTTCGATGGGATCGGACCGTTGCTGGCCGACCTGCGCGCCGCAGGGGTTCGTCTGGCGGTGGCCACCTCGAAGGCCGAACCCACCGCACGACGCATCCTGGCCCACTTCGGCCTCGACGGGCATTTCGAGGTGATCGCCGGAGCCAGTGTCGACGGCACCCGGGCCGCCAAGGCCGACGTGCTCGCGCATGCGTTGGCGCAACTACAGCCGCTGCCCGAACGGGTGCTCATGGTCGGCGACCGCCGCCACGACGTCGAGGGAGCGGCCACCCACGGCATCGACGCGGTTTTGGTTGGCTGGGGGTACGGTCAGGCCGACTTCTCCGACGCGACGAGTGGTGCCGTGCACGTCGAGACAGTCGCCGAGCTGCGGAGGGCGTTAGGTGTCTGATTCCAGGCTGCACATCACCTTCGTGTGCACCGGCAACATCTGCCGGTCGCCGATGGCCGAGAAGATGTTCGCCCATCAGATCACCGAACGCGGGCTGGACGACGCCGTGCGCGTCACCAGCGCAGGCACCGCCGGCTGGCACATCGGCAAGTCCGCCGACGAGCGGGCCAACCGCGTGCTGCGCGCACACGGTTATCCCACCGATCACAGTGCCGCGCAGGTCGACATCGACCATCTCAACGCCGACCTGGTGATCGCGTTGGCCCGCAACCACGTGCCGCTTCTGCAACAGCTGGGTGTCGAGGCCGACCGGCTTCGGATGCTGCGATCCTTCGATCCTCGTTCCGGCGTTTTCGTTCTCGACGTCGATGACCCCTACTACGGCGATAACCACGACTTCGAAATCACCTTCGCCGCGATCGAGGCGTCGCTGCCCGGATTGCACACGTGGGTTGACGAGCAACTGGCCAAGGACGGACACGGCTGATGCGGCGCCGGGCCTTCCTGCTACGGCCGGGCTGGATCGCGCTGGCCGTGGTGGTGATCGCATTCACCTACCTGTGCTTCACCGTCCTAGCGCCGTGGCAGCTGGGGAAGAACACCAAAACCTCGCGGGAGAACAACCAGATCCAACAGTCGCTGACAACGGCGCCGGTTCCGTTGAAAGACCTTTTGCCACAGCAGGATTCATCGGCCACTGACGGGCAATGGCGCAGGGTGACGGCGACCGGCCACTACCTGCCGGATAGGCAGCTGGCGGTCCGGTTGCGGGTAGCCGAGGGCGAGCCGGCCATGGAAGTGCTGCTGCCCTTCGTCGTCGACGGCGGGCCCACCGTCTTGGTCGACCGCGGCTATGTGCGGCCCCTACCGGGTTCGCGGGTGCCGTCGATCCCCCCACCGCCACGCGAAACAGTGACCATCACGGCCCGCCTGCGCGATTCCGAGGGCCCAGTGCCGGACAAGGAGTCTTTCGTCAGTGATGGTGTGCGGCAGGTGTATTCGATCAACATAAGTCAGATCGCCACGTTGACCGGAGTTCCGCTGGCCGGATCGTATCTGCAGCTGGTCGACGGTCAGCCCGGCGGACTGGGCGTCATCGCCCTGCCTCACCTGGACGCCGGCCCATTCCTGTCCTATGGCATCCAGTGGATCACGTTCGGCGTCGTCGCCCCAATCCTGTTGGGCTACTTCGTGTACGCCGAGCTGCGGGCACGCCGCGCCGACAAGGCTCAGGCATCAACGGCGAAGTCCACCGACAAGCCCGCGACCGTCGAAGACAAGCTCACCGACCGCTACGGACGGCGACGCTGATACCGGCGAACACTAGCGCCGCGGCGGCCTGCACCGCGCGCGAAAGCCGGACGGCGCGACGCAGATCGGTCACTGTCGGCGGCGGACCGTCACCGAGAGCCGGCCGGATCTGCAGCTCGTAGTGGTACTGGGTGGGCCCGCCGAGGCGCACACCCAGCGCGCCGGCGAACGCCGCTTCGACCACTCCGGCATTGGGGCTGGGATGGCGACTGGCATCGCGCCGCCACGCGGTAAGAGCGTCCCACGGCGAGCCACCGACGATTGGCGCGCACACCACCGTCAGCGCCGCGGTCACCCGCGCAGCGATGTAGTTGGCAGCATCGTCCAACCGCGCTGCGGCCCAACCGAATCGCGCGTAGCGCGGTGAACGCTGACCGATCATGGCATCGAGTGTGTTGACGGCACGGTACCCGAGGACGCCGGGAACGCCGCCCGCCACCGCCCATAGCAGCGGCGCCACCTGCGCATCGGAGGTGTTCTCGGCGACCGATTCCACTGTCGCGCGGGTCAATCCCGCGGCGTCGAGCAATGCCGGGTCACGCCCACACAGCGACGGCAGCAGCCGTCGGGCTGCCTCGAGGTCATCGCCGCTGAGCAACTCCCCCATCGCCGATCCGATGCGCGCCAGCGAGGTTCCACCCAGCGCGACCCAGGTGGCCGCCGCGGTCGCGGCGATCGACCAGAACGTGCCGCACTGGCGAGCTTGCCGCTGCACACCGGCGCCGAGCAGGCTCACCGCACCGACGAGAGTTGCGACGTGCACGGCACCGGCGGTGCGGGTATCGCGGTAGCTGAACCGCTGCGCCGCGGTTGCGGCAGCGCCGAATCCCGCCACCGGATGTCCCGCCGGCGGGTCGCCCAGCGCCAGGTCGGCCAGGTAGGCGACCAGCACACCGAGCATCCGCGTATGCCGCGTGGCGCCAAACACTCCGGCAGCGTCTCACACGTGTTGTACTCGATTGATGGGGCCTTCATCGCGGGCGCGGCCCGCCGGAAGCAGAAGGAAGCGCAACGCCACCCGAGCCGCCGACCTGCTGAATCCCGCCGCCGTGCTGCTGCCCGCCGCGAACGTGATCATGCAGCTGTCGTTACCGGGTGTCGGTTACGGCGTGCTGGAAAGCCCGGTCGACAGTGGCAACGTCTACAAGCACCCGTTCAAGCGGGCGCGGACCACCGGAACCTACTTGGCCGTCGCGACCATCGGCACCGAGTCCGATCGCGCGCTGATCCGTGCTGCGGTCGACACTGCGCATCGCCAAGTGCGGTCGACGTCGTCAAGTCCGGTGTCCTACAACGCGTTCGATCCGGGATTGCAGCTTTGGGTTGCCGCTTGCCTTTACCGGTATTTCGTCGACCAGCATGAGTTCTTGTACGGCCCGCTTGAGGACGCGGCCGCCGATGCGGTCTATCAAGACGCCAAGCGACTGGCCACCACGTTGCAGGTACGCGAGGCCATGTGGCCACCGGACCGCATCGCGTTCGACGACTACTGGAAGCGATCGCTGGAGGACCTGCGCATCGATCCCGCGGTCCGCGAGCACCTGCACGGAGTGGCGGCGATGGCCTTTCTG
The DNA here is from genome assembly GCF_049278535.1 of Mycobacterium sp. GTDB lineage: Bacteria > Actinomycetota > Actinomycetes > Mycobacteriales > Mycobacteriaceae > Mycobacterium. The sequence goes on from NZ_JBAPMI010000159.1 coordinate 9,309, forward strand.
CCGTGGCCGTTGCCGGCGCTCGCCGGGCCGTTCAACCTCTTTGCCACGACGGGCTTCCTGCCCCCCGAGTTCCGCGCCATGATGTGCTTGGGGTGGTCGGAAACCCAGCAACGCCGGTTCGGATGGTTGTTAGCTGCCCTGCGGATGGCCGATCGGCTGATTCCACATCAAGCGTGGATTCTGGGCTACCGCGTCTACCTGTGGGACATGCGCTTTCGCGCCCGCCGAGGCTGGCGGGTGTTGTGAGGCCTAAATGGCGATGACGAGGGCGACCATGCCGATGAAACCCAGTATGGCCACCCAGAACCACGCCTGCAGGAAGATGGGTCCGGTATTGGTATCGAAGTCCTTGGGCAGAACGTCGGAATCGGTGCGCTCGGGAGTCAACTGCGAAGTCATATACCAAGCATGACTAATTAGTCAGACGAAGTAAATGTGGCGCTCGCCACCCTCGGACTGCCGATGCGATCTAGGTCACACTTGGAAGGCCTGCCCGCTCGCCCGCCGGCGCGCACTGGCCAGAAAGGAACTCCATTCATGGCTTTTCCGGCACTCAATCACGTCGCGTTGACTGTTCGCGACATGGCCGTCAGCGGCCCCTGGTACCGCCGCCTGTTCGACGCCGACCCTGTGGTCGACGAGCACACCGCCGCCGGATTCCGGCACCTGGTGTGGATCCTCGATGGCGGCACCCTGATCGGAATCCACCAGCATGAGCATCCGGCACCCAACGAACGGTTCAGTGAGTTTCGGGTCGGCCTGGACCACGTCGGCTTCGGTTGCGCCAACCGAGCCGAGCTGGAGACCTGGATGGACCGGCTCAATGAGCTGCACATCCAGCACGGCGGAATCGTCGATGCGCCCTACGGCTCGGGTTTGAGCTTCCGTGACCCGGACGGCGTTGCGCTGGAGTTCTTCGCACCTCCCGGGAAGTGAGCACGACGCGACCCACAGCCCGTCGCAATGTGTCAGCATTGCCTCGTGATCGCCAATCACATTGCGCGTGTGCTGGTCGGCGCAGTAGCGACCATGCTGGTGGCGCTGGTGAGCGTGCCAATCAACGCCGCCCCGGCATCCGCTACGCCGTGTCCTGACGTAGAGGTGACGTTCGCGCGCGCCACCACCGAACCGCCCGGCATCGGCCAGCTGGGACAGGACTTCATCGA
>NZ_JBAPMI010000160.1:0-2480 GCF_049278535.1 Mycobacterium sp.
GTCCTGCCGCTAGCGGCTGCAGGACGCACTCGAGGAGGACGAGCCACTCTCATGACGAACATCGTGGTCCTGATCAAGCAGGTCCCGGACACCTGGTCAGAGCGCAAACTTACGGACGGCGACTGGACGCTGGACCGCGAGGCGGCCGATGCCGTGCTGGACGAGATCAACGAGCGTGCTGTTGAAGAAGCGTTGCTCATCCGCGAGAAGGAAGCCGCCGACGGCACCGAGGGGTCGGTGACCGTGCTGACCGCCGGCCCGGAGCGCGCCACCGAGGCGATCCGCAAGGCACTGTCGATGGGCGCCGACAAGGCCGTCCACCTGCTCGACGACGGCCTGCACGGCTCGGACGTCGTGCAGACCGGATGGGCGTTGGCGCGCGCGCTGGGCACCATCGAAGGCACCGAGCTGGTGATCGCCGGCAACGAGGCCACCGACGGAACCGGCGGCGCTGTGCCGGCCATCATCGCCGAGTACCTCGGCCTGCCGCAGCTGACCCACTTGCGCAAGCTGTCGCTGAACGGCGACAAGATCACCGGCGAGCGGGAAACCGACGATGGCGTGTTCACCATCGAGGCCTCGTTGCCTGCTGTGGTGAGCGTCAACGAGAAGATCAACGAGCCGCGCTTCCCCTCCTTCAAAGGCATCATGGCCGCCAAGAAGAAGGAAGTCACCAAGCTCACGCTGGCTGAGATCGGTGTCGAGGCCGACGAGGTCGGGCTGGAGAACGCCGGTTCCAAGGTGCTGACGTCAACCCCCAAGCCGCCCAAGACTGCCGGCGAGAAGGTCACCGACGAGGGCGAGGGCGGAAACGAAATCGCCAAGTACCTGGTCGGTCAGAAGATCATCTAAGACTTGAATCCCGAACCGAAAGACACGGAATAACTCATGGCTGAAGTATTGGTGCTCGTCGAGCACGCTGATGGTGCTCTGAAGAAAGTCACCTCCGAATTGATCACGGCAGCACGGGTTCTGGGTGAGCCCGCGGCCGTGGTGGTGGGCAAGCCCGGCACGGCCGACCCGCTGGTCGATGGACTGAAGTCGGCCGGTGCCGCCAAGATCTACGTCGCCGAGTCCGACACAGCGGAGAGCTACTTGATCACCCCGTCCGTCGACGTACTGGCCGCGCTGGCCGAATCCGCCAGCCCGGCAGCCGTTCTGGCGGCCTCCAGTGCCGACGGCAAGGAGATCGCCGGCCGGCTGGCTGCCCGGATCGGTTCGGGTCTGCTGGTCGATGTGGTTGGTGTCGAGGAGGGACCCAAGGGCATCCACTCCATCTTCGGTGGCGCGTTCACCGTCGAGGCGCAGGCCAACGGCGACACCCCGGTGATCACCGTGCGTGCGGGCGCGATCGACGCCGAGCCGTCCGACGGCGCAGGCGAAAAGGTGACCGTCGAGGTGCCCGGGGCCGCCGAGAACGCCGCCAAGGTGACTAAGCGTGAGCCTGCGGTCGCCGGTGACCGCCCGGAGCTCGCCGAGGCCACCATCGTGGTTTCCGGTGGACGTGGTGTCGGCAGCGCCGACAACTTCCACGTGGTCGAGGAGCTGGCCGACTCGCTGGGCGCCGCGGTCGGCGCTTCCCGCGCCGCGGTCGACTCCGGCTACTACCCGGGCCAGTTCCAGGTGGGCCAGACCGGTAAGACCGTCTCGCCGCAGCTGTACATCGCGCTGGGCATCTCCGGTGCGATCCAGCACCGCGCCGGGATGCAGACCTCGAAGACAATCGTCGCGGTCAACAAGGACGAAGAGGCGCCGATCTTCGAGATCGCCGATTACGGCGTGGTCGGCGACTTGTTCAAGGTCGCGCCGCAGCTCACCGAGGCAGTCAAGACCCGCAAGGGCTGAGCAGTCGCCAAGAGGCCGTGTGCGTTTCGGCCTAGCCTGATGAGGTGGGCAGCGAACCCTGCCGCGAGTTGACGCGGGTGGCCGAGAGCGACGGTCCCGCGTCCGGTGCCGCCCGCACCGCGCTCGGCGGCGGACCGGTGGCCGCTCGGCTGCGCGCCGCGATTTTGGCGCTGGCCCAGCATCGCGGACCGAATTCGAGCATCTGCCCCTCGGATGCGGCCCGCGCCGTCGGCGGCCACGGCTGGCGCCGGCTGACCCAGCAGAGCCGCAGCATCGCATTCGCATTGGCGCGCGCCGGGGATATCGAAATCACCCAGCGCGGTACGACGCTGGACCCCGACCGGCCGGCGAGCGGACCCATCCGCATCCGGGTACCACCAGCCTGACAGCCGCGACAAGGTTTGAAATCCGGCGAAGTGGTGTACAAAGACCTGCTACTTCGCTCCAGGAAAGGGCTCGAAGATGAAGGCAATGGCGCCAGCCGCGATAGCGATCGCCGCAGTTCTGTTCAGTGGATGTTCTGCGTCCCAGATCATCAACACCGGTGGTGACACCAAATGCAAGGACTTCACCACGCAGGACGAGAAGAAGCAGAACGACGAGGTCAGCAAGATGCTCAAGGACAAGAGCGGCGC
>NZ_JBAPMI010000161.1:0-16900 GCF_049278535.1 Mycobacterium sp.
CGCTGACGCCGCTCAGCGAGCATCTCGACGAGGTCCGCGACTGGGCCAAGGTGCTGTCCCCCGGTGAGCAGCAACGGGTGGCCTTTGCGCGCATCCTACTCACCAAGCCCAGAGCGGTGTTCTTGGACGAGAGCACGTCAGCGCTCGACGAGGGCTTAGAACACGCGCTTTATCAGTTGCTGCACAACGAATTACCGGACTGCGTTGTGGTCAGCGTCAGCCATCGACCCGCTGTCGAGCTGTTCCACGATCGACAGCTTGAATTACTCGGCGGCGGTCCGTGGCGACTTGGACCGGTGAGCCAGGAGCCGGCGCCGGTCTAGCCGCAGCGCTTATCGGTTAGCGGCCGCGTGCGTCCCGGCGCGGCGGCCGAAAAACGATCCCTCGCCGAGCTGTGTGCCGCTGGCGTACCCCTTGCCGTCCTGCGCGATGTTGGACGCGCACGCACCCACGGCATAGAGGCCCGGGATGACGCTGTTGTCGCTCCGCTGCACCTGGCCGTCGACGGTGACCGACAGACCGCCCATGGTGAATCCCGAGTACATCGCCCGACCGAGGGACAGGTCGAACACTGCCCAGGGTCCATTGTCTTGCGGCGCAATATATTCCGGCCGCTTGTGGAAGTCCGGATCTTCGCCGTTAGCAGCGAACTTGTTGTAACGGTCCAGGGTCGCCGCGACGTGGCCCACCGGTATCTCGAGCGCGGTCTCCAGTTCGGTGATCGTCTCGTAGCCATCGAGGAAGCGGATCAACGGCATCGCGGGCATTTCGGTGTGGGCTTCGTCGACTATCAGGTAAGCGATTTGGTCCGGCTGCTCGAGCACGAAAGCCGATGTGCGCGAATGGTAGGAGTCCTCAGCGACGAAGCGCTTGCCGTCCTTGTTCACGATCACACCGGTCAGCAGTACTTCTGGCGGATAAGCGGCCGCGGTGATGAACTTTTCGTTCATATTCTCTGCGACCCCTCCCGCCGAGATACCCATCCGCAGGCCGAGCCCGTCGTCGTTGGGGTTGCCCAGGATGTAGGGCGCCACCAGCCCATGGTGTTTTGTGCGCCGCGGCTGGCCCAGCGCGGGCGTGTGTTCGGCGACCATCTCCGGGTTCATCGCGAATCCGCCGGCCGCGATGATCACCGAATTGGCTTTGACTGCACCGGTTTCGGTGAAGTGTTTCCAGCCGACGCCGACGACCGAGCCGTCGGTGTCGAGGATCAGGTTGGTTGCCCCGGTCTCGTATCGAATGTGCACACCCAGCTCGTCGGCACGCTTGACCAGAAGATCGATCACCATTGACGCACCGCCGAGCTCGCCCGGCACCGGCACCGAATGCCCGCGCGGCGAAGGGACGGCCTGTTCACAGAACGGCCAGACCTTTTCATTGCCGGTGTAGCTCAACCCTTCGGTTCCAGGCGGAACGACAACCTTGCCCGGGTAAAAGCTTCGTTCGAACTGAAAGCCCAAGTCCTCCAACCAGTTGAAGTGCTCAACGCTGCCGTCGCAGTAGGCGCGGATCTTCTCGTGATCGGGCTGTCGCGACACCGCCACCAGATATTTGTACATTTCCTCGGCCGAGTCAGGATGCCCGGTCGCCTGCTGGACCGCCGTGCCGCCGCCGAGGTAAAAGTGGCCACCGGCAAGCGAAGTCGTGCCACCGGCCGCGGCCGCGCGCTCTAGCACCAGCACTCGTGCGCCGGCGGCGGCCGCGCTGACCGCCGCGCAACCGCCTCCGATACCGAAACCGATCACCACAACGTCGACATCGTCCGAAAACGACGACACCTCGTCGGCACTCAAAGTTGCTGGGATTTCAGTGCTCACCGCTGCTGCTCCTGCTTGATGTAGTCGAAGAACTGCCGCATCTCGGATGAGAAGTGCGCGATCTCCAGGAACGGAACCCCGGATTGTGGGGCGGAAATGTAGGCGAACCGCAAGCCACCGGGCATTACGCCCTGTTGGGTGACGGGGGCATCCTGATCGGCGGCTGAAGCCAGCATGGCATCGAAGTTCTCCAGGCTGTCGGCCTCGACGCAAATGTGATGCAGACCCGGCCCGCTGTCCCGCAGAAAGTCACTATAGACATTAGGGCCGCGAACCGGCTCGATCAGTTCGAGCTGCATGTCGCCGAGATAGCTCAGCGAGATGCTGGCCACGAAATCGGCCGGGCTGCCGAGGTAGCTGCAGGTGTCGGGCGCGAAGTGGACGTCAGGCAGCCGCACCCACTTCTTGACTCCTAACAGGCCGGTGAGAGCCGTTTCCGTGGCACTGAGGTCGTTGGTCACCCAGGCGACTTGGACCGGTGACCCGAAGGAAAGGCTCATCGCCTCGCAGGATATCGCAGCGTCTACCCCGGCAGAAACCGTCGGAAAGCTGTTGCCACCGCCAGGAAGTTGCGGGCTGGAATTTCACGCTGAACACGTTCTAATTCGGCGCCGAAACCCCGAACGCGTGCGCGTCGACGTCGGGTTGGTTCAGCACACCTACGAGCAGTCGCATCTGGGTGTCGAATACGGTTTGCGGGTCGCTCAGCGTGTCGGCACCGTACTGTCCGAACACCTCGAGGCTGATTGCGCCGACCACACCGGCCCAGACCGCGAAGCATTTGGCAATGACGTGATCGTCGCCGGGAAAACCGAACTCCTGCCGCAGTCGTTCGAAGTCTGACGATAGCGATTGTGGTGCAGGGTAATTCGTCAACTTGATGTCGCCCGTCGCGATTCCTGCCGCCACCGCGTCGAATAACGCGCCCACTACCCTCGTCCCCGGACCGACTGTTCGTTCGGCCGGTGCGTGATAGCCGGGCACCGGGCTGCCGTACAGCAGCGCCCAGCTGGCCGGGTGAGCGATCGCCCAACTGCGGGCAGCGTGAGCGATCGCAACAACGTCGTCGCTCCACACTTCGGGCATGGCATCGCGGGCGCCGTCCACCGCGTCGGCGAGCTCAGAGTAGGCGTCGACCAGCAACAAAGTCAGCAACTCGTCGCGGCTTGAGACGTAGCGATACACCGCTGACGACACCATCCCGAGATCGCGGGCGATGGCCCGCAGCGACAATCCGGCCGCCCCATGCGCCACCAAATGGCGCCGGCCGAGCTCGATGATCTGCGCCTCGGTGCGCTCACGAGCGTCGCGCCGCTTAGCCATCTGCTCAGTTTCGCATAAAAGTGAACACTGCTCTTGTTTTTCCGCTATGCGCGTGTCAAGGTAAACCGTATCGAGAGCAGTGCTCTCAAGTTTTATCTATCGAGAGGATGCGAGATGTCGGTGCGATACGACGAACCCAATCGCGCGGCCAAGGCCGCTAATGTGCTGATCCGCTGGCTGGCCGAAGCCGGTATCAGCATCGCCGGCACCCGGGCCCTTCGGGTACGCGGCCGCAAGACGGGCCAGGTTCGCGGCGTGGTGGTCAACGTGCTCACCGTCGACAACCACGGCTACCTCGTGTCGCCGCGCGGCAATACCCAATGGGCGCGCAATGTCCGGGCAACCGGCTCGGTCGAGGTGGGCCCGCGCTGGCGTCGCCGCACACTGCGGGCCACCGAAGTGGACGACGCGGCGAAGCCTGAGCTGCTCCGGCGATACCTCGACAGGTGGTATTGGGAGGTCAAAGGCCACATCGCGGGGTTGACTCCCGATTCCAGCGGCGAGCAGTTGCGGGCGGCCGCGCCTTCGATCCCGGTTTTCGCGCTGGCCGATATCGACTGATCGCTAGATCGCCGGTCCGCCGACGCCCACGTCCTGGCGGATCTGCTGGGTGGTGGACTGCCACGACACCGCAGCCGGGAAACCGCCCCACACGCTGTTGAAGATACCGACGATCCGGGCGGGTCCGGGGCCGCCGGTCAGATACACCGGCCCGCCGGAGTCACCCTGCTGGCTGATCGCGCCGTGCCCCATCGTGAACCACCCGTTGTTGACGCTCTCGACGGTCCCGCAGGTCTCGCCGGTGATCACGCCGAAGTGGCAGATGGGTTCACCGGGTGTCACGACCAGTCCCGGATCCGACGCCAGCACGCGTCCACCGGGCAGGACATTGTTCACTGCCACGTCGGGCGCCAGCACTATCGACTCGTAGTCGTTGACCTGCTGATCCGTCTTGACGACCGTGCCGTTGGGTGTGTTGTCCCGGAATGTCGCGACACTCCCGATGACCTTGTTGTCCTTATCGAGCACGGGACCGTCACCGTGGCAATGGCCTGCGGAAAAGGCCACCCGTAATCCAGGGTCGACGTAACCAAGCGTGCACAGGTGGGGGCCTTGATGAATCTCCATCCCCGGGTACACCAGGATCGGGTCGGCGTTAGCGACGGCGGGCATACCCGCCGTCGCGGCCACAGCGATGAACACGGCGCCGAATGCGCGGATAACCGGACCCCCCACCCGTCGACTCCGATCCATCGAGGCCGGCGCCCCACCGGCCGGCTATGAGGATGCCTGGCCAATATTAGGCGAGAGGACGCCGCAGAGCCGACGGTTAGGAGCACACCGGCCGAGTTTCCGGCCGGCGCGCTCCCCCGCTTGCGATCAAGGAATGGTCAGAACCTGTCCCGGCTGGATCAGGTCCGGGTTTGAGATGCCACTGGCATCCGCGATGATCTGGTATTTGCTGCCGTCGCCGTAGAACCGCTCGGAGATGGCCCACAACGTGTCGCCGGACTCGACGGTGTACGTGCGGGCGGCCTCGGGCTCGGGCTCCGCGGCAGCGGCTTCCTCAACGACAGGCTCGGGTGCGGCCGGTGCGGCCGGTGCGGCAGCCTCGGGCTCGGGTGGCGGCGGAGCATCGGTCTCGGTCTTGCTCGACCACGCGGCGCCGTCAGCCGAGTAGAGCACCAGATTGCGGTCGTCCTGCAGAACGAGACGCACGTTCTTCTTGCCCTTGGTGTCGGTGTGCCACACCGGCTTGTCGGCGGTGTACAGGACGAAGTTGCCGTCGCTCTGGACCTCGGCGCGAACTACGTCCTCTCCGTTGGTCTTCGACGACCAGATCGCATGGCCACGCGATGCCAGAACCAGGTTCCCATCGTCTTGCAAGGTCAGGGTGTAGGCCCCGTTGCTCGAGGTAAGCGATTCACCTTTGACAAGTTTTTGCCCCTCGGTGAGCGTGTCTCCCACTGCAGTCCTCCTCGTCGTCACGGCCTGGCGGATACCGGCCTCGCCATCGAACTTACTGATCTTGGCTTGGCCATGGGGGCTTTCGGCTCGCCGTAATAGAAACGGTGGATGAACAGGGGCTCACCGCTGGCGTCACGCCTGCCGGGATGGCGTCAGTGGAGCGGTGCCGGCCGCGCGTTGCGCGGCGGGTGCCGGTTGCCAGCCCGGGGGTCCGAAGACGTAACCGAGCCGGTCGCGCAGACACGTCGCCGAGCGGAAATCTCTGGCGATAGACAGGTATTCGTGGGTCTGAAGTCGCCAGACGTTGAACGTATCGACCTGCTTGGTCAGCCCGTAGTGCGGGCGAAATGTCTCACGCCGGAAGCTGCCGAACAGCCGATCCCAGACGATGAAAATCCCGCCGTAGTTCTTGTCCAGGTATTCAGCGTCCATGCCGTGGTGCACACGATGATGTGACGGCGTGTTGAAGATGAATTCGAAAGGCGCCCACATTCTGCCGATTCGCTCGGTGTGCACCCAGAACTGGTAGATCAGATTGATCGAGAAGCTCAAGAACACTATCCACGGCGCAATACCCAATAGCGGCAACGGAATCCACATCAGGATCTCGCCGCTGTTGTTCCATTTCTGGCGCACAGCGGTGGCGAAATTGAAGTACTGACTGGAGTGATGGGCTTGATGAGTGGCCCAGATCAGCCGAATCCGATGCGCGAAGCGGTGATACCAGTAGTAGAGCAGGTCGACGCCGACGATCGCGATTACCCAGGTGTACCAGCGCGTCGACGGTAGGTGCCAGGGCGCTACGTAGGCGTAGATCGCCGCGTAGCCGAGGAGGGCGACGAACTTCCAGCCCGCGGTGGTGGCCACCGAAATCAATCCCATCCGGATGCTGGCCCACGAATCGGGCGTCAAATATGCTCCCGAGCCCGGACGCTCAGATTGGGTCTTGGCTTCCAGTTCGACGCGCTCGAGCTTGCGGGCCGCTGTCCACTCCAGAATCAGCAGCGCGAGGAAAAACGGAATTGCGAATAACACCGGGTCCCGCATCTGCTCCGGCAGAACGGACAAGAAACCGGCGATCGCATGCACGCCCCATACTTTACGACGTCAGTGACCTGCGCTTGGCAGAGTGATCGGGCTAATCCGGATGTGGTGCCCGGGGCATCGGCTCGTCCTGCTCGCCGGCATACCAATGCACTGCTTGAACACCTTCCTGCAGCGACAGCTCCGCAACGAGCTGCTCGAGCCGGGCCGGCGCATGGCCATCGCTGAGCAGGTACGCGGTCAACGCGACGCTGTCGTCGCCTGCGCGGCCGGTGTGGATGCCGCGTAGCACCAGCCGATCGCTGCCACCCCCGGTGCGCTGAACAATTTGAGCGCGGGCGTACTTCGCAGATTTCGGCCTACAGATCAGCTGCAGTTGGTAAGGCTGGTCGTCCTCGTCTTCCTCCACCACGTTGTCGTGGTCGATCAGGTGGCCCAGCGGACGTCCGAGCAGGTGTACCGCGACGACCGTGGCTGTCGCGATCAGAGCGAACACGAGATGTCCCCCGGCCGCGAGCACGCCGACGGCCGCCGAGCACCACAACGTCGCGGCGGTGTTCAGCCCGCGAACATTGAACCCCTCGCGCAGGATCACTCCACCACCGAGGAACCCGACCCCCGAAACCACGTAGGACGCGACCCGGGTGGGGCTGCTGTCGTTGGTGGCGACTGCATAGAGCACGAACAGCGTCGCGCCCGTGGCCACCAGTGCATTGGTGCGCAGCCCCGCCCGCCGTGCCTGCCACTGCCGCTCGATTCCGATCAGGGCGCCACAGCCGACACCCACCCCCAGGCGCAGCGTGAACTCCGCGATACTCAGTGTCTGCATGACGCGGTTCTCCTTTCCTCTGGTTCGAGGTACCTACCAGTGTGGACGAATTCGACAAGATTGGCGCGAATCGACGCCGGTTTACGAGTCAGCGAGTTGGATAGCTTTGACTACCAACAGGATCGAGTCCCACATCTTGTGATCCTCATTGACGGGCCCGACCTGCGCGTCGAAACGGCACGCTATCGCCCGCATCTCGTGCGGGTCAGTCATAAACGTCTCTGCATATCGCGCCCCAATTCTTCAAAACGGTTGTGGTTCAGCCAACTCCGTTATCCGACTGCGGCCCACGACGGGACCATCGGCGGGCGAATCAGGAATCGGTTGTCGGCGATGCTGGTGCTGGCTCCGGCCCTGGCGCCCATCCCTGCCGGGGCGACGCCCGGCACGCCGGCCGCGACCTCCGGAGGTGCCGCCAACGGGCTGTTGCCCAGCGCCGAGGCCACAGGTGACGGCATTGATGGAGCCGCCGCAGTCCAGCTGGGCGGAACCGCCAAATGCCCGATTGACCCGGCTTGCCCCAGGCCCGCCGACATCGAGGTACCGGTGGCGCCAAGGCCGGTAATCCCGGGAATTCCTTGGGTGCCGGAACCGAGGCCCGCCGCCAACGGCGAAAGGTGGCCCAGTCCTTCGCTTCCCGCCAACGCACCAGGGCTCAGGAAACTCGCGCTTGTTACCGTCTGTGCGATTTGCGCCGGGTTGAAGGTGCCGGTCGAGGTCAACGTGTTCCATATGTTCGCATTCGGACCCCAGGTGCTCCAGAAGCTGTCGAGTTGGGAATTGCCGGAGGAGCCGCCGCTCAGCAGGCTCTCGAGCCCGGAAAGTCCGGATGTGGACGACGATGTGGACGTCGCCGGCGACGAAAGGCCTTGCAGTGTGCTGGGTACCGCAGAGGTCAGCTGCGACAACGATGCCTGGGTGCTGGTACCGGCGGCCTGGGTGGCCGCGGCCGCTTGTCCGGCGAGTGCTCCGGGAGCCGTGGTCTGCGGCGCGGTGCTGAACGACGGCACCTTGGATGCCGTCGCCGACTGCGCGGCGTAGCCATACATGGCGGCGGCGTCTTGTGCCCACATCTGGCCGTACTGGGCCTCGGTGGCCGCGATCGCCGGCCCGTTCTGGCCGAGCAGGTTCGTCGCGACCAACGTGGCCAACTGCGTCCGGTTCGCCACGATTACCGGTGGCGACACCGTCATTCCAAAAGCAGCCTCGTAGGCGGCCGCGGCTGCCATCGCCTGGCTCGCGGTCTGCTCGGCCTGGGCGGCGGTGGTGTTCATCCATGCTGTGTACGGTGCGGCCGCGGCCGCCATAGCGGTCGACGCCTGACCGCGCCAACTGTCGCCGGTCAGATTTGACACGATCGAGGCGTAATTAGCTGCCTGCGAACGTAACTCGGATGCCAGACCATTCCATGCCGTTGCGGAAGACAGCATCGACGTCGATCCCGGGCCGGCATACATTTTGGCGGAGTTCACTTCTGGCGGAAATGCGCCGAAGTCAAAGACGGCAGTCATCGCGGCATTCCTTTCAGATGGCTGAGCGTGCGTTTGCGGCTTCGGTTGCCGCGTATGAATCTGCGCTTTCGCTCAAAGCGCTGACGAACAGCTCGTGCACCGCTGCGGCGTGAGCACTGATCGCCTGATACATCTCGGCGTGGGATACGAACTGTGCTGCGGTCAAAGCCGATACCTCATCGGCTGCCGCTGGAACCACACCCGTCGTCGGCGCCATCGCGACAGCATTCTGTGCCTTCAACTCCGAGCCGACGCCGGCCAACTGCTCGGCTGCTGCGGCCATCATCTCTGGCTGCGTTGTCACAAAAGTCATCGGGATTCTCCTTGAGGAAGGCAGGCTGAACCCGCAGCAACCGTGTGCAAGCACGTCGAGGCCACGCGTACCCATCAAGAGGCGGGTGCATGTTAATCCAAGCGGCGCAAGCCGTTTCAGATAAAAGAGATGCTGCCGGGGCCGGTTGCGTACGAAATGGTCATCGGTCTCGGATACGGACTATCACTTGGACCCATTTCGCCTCACCTCCTCGCGGCCAGGGCACACAGGGGTGCCGACACGGTGCACGCGGGACGAGGCGGATCCGGCAGACGAGCCGGTCGCCGCACCCCTCTCGTCAGAGCTTTGGCACTGCACGGCGTATCCGGGAGTCCCGGAAGCCACTTGGGCTCAACCCTTAAGCCGGGAGGAGCTGTCCTGACCCTGGGCGTCTTTCGACGTTCGAGGTCAGTGGCCTGTATCCGTGCAGACGCCTCACCTAGCGAGGTGCTTGCAGAGGCAATAGTTCCACCGAACCAGACGAGAGTCAACCTAACTCGCGGGCATGACGGCGCACAACGGTCGGCCGAGATTCGTTATGGCTGTTCACGAATCATGATCGCGAGGTGCAGATCGGCCCAATCAGCTTGGTGGAAAGCGATTTTGGCGTAAAAGCGTGGACGACTAGTCGGTCTTCTTCTCCGCCACCGCGGCGCTGAGCGCCTCGGCAAGGTCGTCGCGAGTCAATTCCTTGAATCGGCGTAACTGATCGTCGCTGAACTCGTCGAAGTCACTGGCCAACACCGCGTCGAGATCCTCGTCGTCCAGGCGGAAGCTGCGGTGATCGCGGGCTTTTTCCACCACGTTGCGCACGAACCCGGCATTACCCAGCGTGTCGATACCGCGGATCAGGTCGCCGTCGGCCGAGATGGTCTCGTCGTCATAGAACCTGGTGTAGGCCGGCAGCAACACGTCGACCGCGTCATCGGTGATGATGTCTTCATTTTCCCGGCCCATCAACTGGGTCAGCGCAATGAGCTCTTTCGGGTTGTAGCTGTAGAACTCGATGACGGTGGAGAACCGGCGTCGCAGACCCTGGTTGACCTCAAGCATCTTGTCCATCGCTTTGGCGTATCCGGCGCCGAACACCACCAGCTCGTCGCGGTGGTTCTCCATATAGAGCAGCAAGGTGTTGATGATCGCGTTGCCGTACGCGTCGCCGGTGGCGTAGCCACTCTCATGCAGGTTGTGCATCTCATCGAAGAAGACTGCACCGCCGCGAGCCTCCTCGAGCATCTCCTCGGTGTTCTTCTCGGCGTCAGCCATGTAGCGGCCCAACAGTTTTGCGCGGCTGGTTTCCACCACCAACGGCTTGCGCAACACGGTCAAACCGCACAGCTGCTTGGAGAACGCCCGCGCCACCGACGTCTTCCCCGTTCCCGGAGGCCCCAGCAACAACGTGTGCCGCGACGTCACCGGAACCGGAAGACCCATTTTCGCGCGGGCCAGATTGACCTTCGTCGTCGACTTGATCAGCTTGATCTCGCGCTTGGCCTGCTCCATCCCCAGCATCGCGTTGAGTTCAGCATCGCCCTCGTCCAAATACTTCTTGGCCATCTCGGCGTGCCGTGCGGCCTCCGTCTCCTCGCGGCTCGGCGCGCTTTCGGCATCCCACGGATCCGTTCTGGCCTCGATGGTCTCCGGGTCCGTCAGCACCAGCCGATAGCTGGCGTTGTCCAACGCCTCGCGCGCCGGCGTGAACTTGGCGTCGCGTGAGTAAACCCGGCGCAGGCTCTCCACGGCGTCTTCTTCGCGGCCCATGTGCCGGTAGCACATTCCCTGCGTGTACATCGCGACGTTGGCCGCACTGGGCACTCGGTCGCCCTCGATCGCTTCCTGGGCGCGGCGGGTCGCTTCCTCGAACACCCCGAGGGAGGCCAGCGCGGTGGTGGCCATGGCGGCTCCGGCGGCCTTCAACTCCGGGTGACGCCAAGCGGCCCCGGGCGGAAACTGGACCAGCACGTCCGGCCAGCGGCCGGTCCGGAAGTGCAGCAGCCCGCGTACGTACTTGGTCAGCTCCTCGTCGGAGGCGTTCCGCGGGGTAATCGAATCCAACAGCTCCGCTGCCTCTGCGTACCGCTTCGCCTCGGTGAGAGCGGCCGCGTACCCGGCGGCCAACGACTCGACGCTGCCGACCGCCAGCTTCAGGAACATGCCGTCGGAGATTTCCGGCCGGAACTCCAACTCGGTCAAGCCGAGGCGGCGGATTTCCCAGCCGAACGTCTTGACGGATTGCCATGCGCCGGTTAGCACCTCGACGCTTTGGTCACCGGCCAGCAACCGCGCCAGCCAGGCGTCGCACATTTCCGGGTCGAGACTGGTGGCCGTCGTGAACATACGCAGCGCCACCTGCGGATTGTGGCTGGGTTGTAGCCCATTGACCGAAATGCCGGATGCAAGCAGTCCTGCGACCATCGCGTTGCGGGCGTCCAGCGCGGTGGACTGCGGTCGGGTCATCCTGCCATCGTAGAGAGCTTCGAAGCCGTCCGCTTATTGCCCTGCCACTGCGCCGACCGGAACCAGAATGTCCTCGGTGTGGCCCAACGTACGACTCGGCATCGGCAGCGGCCGGCGCGACGTCGGCGCCGGAAGGCTGGCGGCCACTGCGCCAAGCTGGCGCCCGGTGAGCCGGTTCAGTCCGTTGAATGCCTCTTTGCGCAGGCGCTTGTCGCTGTGGTAGCGCACCCACACCGACACATCGGCCTCGTGGCCCTCCGCGATGATGCGGATCGTCATTACGGTGACGTCGGCGTCGGTGAGCCAGAGCTCCTCGAGGGTCTCGCTGGTGATGTCGCCAGGTGAAACCCAGAAGCTGGTGACGAAGCCTTCCGGGGTCTTGAGGTAGCGCCAGAACGGCCGCACGTGAGCCGGCTGGAGCCCGGCCAGGACGGCGTCGTCCACCTCGACGATCTCATCGGCGGTCAGCGGCTTGGCGACGCAGTTCCGACCGTCGAGGTCGTTGGCCAGCCGCTCGGTTGCGGCGGCCAGCGTGCAGGCCACCGAGTCGCGGGCGGCGACGGCGCTGACGTTGTGCTGCGGGTCCATCCGCAGCACCAACCAGGTGTTGCGCTCTTCGATCGGGCGTCGATCGCCGTCGGCCCCGAAGTCATCGCGAACGGCCGACTGGACGCCCGTGCTGGCGTGACGCGTGCCCACCGAAACGACGTCGACGCTGTCCAGGCGAACATCGAACTGCCGCAACGACGTGACGACGGCCTCCAGCGGGATCGTCGTCGCCAACGCATCCCGATGGCGATGCCGGCCCGCCTCCCCCGCGCCGTCGACGGCGATCACTGCGATCAGCTGGCCGTCGTATTCGCGGATTCCGACTGTCTCGCGGCTGAATTGGCGACGGTGGTCCACCGCCGGCGTGCAACCGACAGTCAGCGCCTCGGGGTCGGCGTACCAGTTGCGGACTCGAGCGATCGGAGCCGACGAAACGGGCACTCCCCCGTTGGTCAGCAAGGCAACGATGGTCACGATCACCGCCAAGCCAACACCGATCCAGAATGCGAGATTGCGGCCGGCCTGCCACGAATCGGGCAGGTGACTCGCAATCACCAGCAGCGCAACGTCAATGAGGAACACCGTGGTAACCCGCACCCACGACAGGGATAGCCCGTACTCGCGTTGTGCCTTCATTCCTGTCTCCCTGTTGTCTTTCTCATCAGGACCGCTCCGCCGAATACCAGACCGGCCAGCAGCAACGCGCCACCAAGGCCGCCGGCGGCAACCCACACCGGCACCATATTGCGCGGGGCGGGGACCGGAGGCAGGCTCAGCGGCTTCGCCGAATCTTTCGGCAGGACAGAACCATCGGGCACGTCCCAGGTGAGCGCGGCAACCGGGTCGACAACCCCGTAGCCGATTTGGTTGTCCACTCCACGAGCAGGTGCCCTCGCGGTGCGAATCAGCCGGTTGATGATTTGGTGCGACGACAGTTGCGGGTACTTCGCCCGCACCAGAGCCGCCACGCCGGACACGATCGCGGTGGAGAAACTGGTTCCGGAGGGCACCAGCAACGAGTTGTCCGGACCGTCAATTGCGTTGATCAGGCTGTCATCTCGCGGCGATAACCCGATCACGTCGGTACCCGGTGCCGCTATCGACACCCACGGCCCGGCCACACTCAGCTTGTCCATCGGTGTGCCAGAGGCATCCACCGCGCCGACAGTCAAGACATAGTCGCTGTACCAGGACGGGGTCACCACGGTCGTCACGCCGTTCCAGTCGCGAGTATCGCTGGGGTGCAACGGATCAACCAATGGGTTTTCTTTGCAGTCGCGCTGGCTGGTGTCACCTGCGGCCGCGACGATGACGGCATCCTTCTCGACCGCCGCGTAACGAACCGCGGCACCTAGGTCAGGCGCATCGATCAGGCTGCGGGCGCTCATGCACATCACCTGGGAGATATTGATGACCCGCGCGCCCATGTTGGCGGCGTGCACGATCGCGCGCGCCATGGTGAAAATGTTGTCCCGCTTCTGCCGCGTTTGCGGGTCCTCGTCGCCGGTGTAGGCGTCCTTGAGTCCAAAAGCCTGGCTGGACTGCCGAATCGAGATCAGGTCGACGTCAGGGGCAATGCCGCTGTAGGCGTCGCCCGGTGCCGGCGGCGGGGGTGGATCCAGCGGGGGCGGGGCGGCCGGTCGCGGGTAATCCACCGAGACCACCTGGGCGTGCTTGCCGTCGGAGTAGCCGGGCAACACTGCTTTGCCGTGGCCATGGTTTGCCGCTCCGGGCGCCGCCGCTCCAGGCGCCGCGGCTCCGGGGTTTGCCGCTCCAGGCGCCGCCGCTCCGGGCGCCTTGGGCGACGGCGGGCACCACGGACAGGCTGGAGCCTCCTCCTGCGAGGGCGGTGGTGCGGGAACCATCGTGATGGTCTGCGGTGGCGGCGGGGCCACACTGATCGTTTGTGGCGGCGGCGCCACCGGCGGTGGTTCCTTGGTAGGCACCGGAGGTGGTCGTCGTGGCCCGGGCGCCTCGGGTATTTCAGCAGTCCCTGGCGACGCGGCGATCATCGACGCCACGATCGTTCCGTGCGCATCGCAGTCGGACAGCCCGTCACCGCCGCCCATCACGTAGTCGCCGCCGGAGATCAGGTGCGGCAATCGCGGGTGCGGGGTCACGCCGGTGTCGATGACGGCGACCTTCACTCCTGCGCCGCGCCCGAAGCGCCACGCCTCGGACAGGTTGAGCATGTCCATGTACTTCGGCTGAACCCGAAAGTCCGTGCCCGGCAACACCCCAACCTCGGTGCAGTACGAATTCTGTTTCATCGTCTGGGACGGTCCGGGTGAACTGTCCGGCGGCGTCGCGGCCGGGTCGATCCCTGGTGGGTTGATCGCGTAGGCCGGCGATCCGGACAGTGCGACCGAAGCGACGATCAGCGTGGTGGCAGTCACTGCGGCCGCGCGAAGCGGCCACAGTTTGCGACTACCGGTACCGGATCGCTGCATAGACATTCATCAACCACAATGCCAGCGGGAAAATCGGCATCAGGCAGAGGTATTCAACCCACTCGACGAGCTTGCGGAACAGCGGGCTGTAGATGGTGTTTGGCACGGTCGCCGCTGCCGTCAATCCCGCCGCGGGTATGAGCACTGCGAGGCCGGCCGTCACAGAGATCGCGGCGGTCGAGGACAACACCAGCGAGTAGCGCACCACGACGGCGCCGACGATCAGCACCGACGTCACCGCCAGAATGATTGCCTGCCAACGGTCGACGTACGAGCGGCCACGCAGCATCAGGAAGCCCGCAGTGGTAGCGACCAGCAGCAGCGGCAGCCAGCGGTTCTGAGTGCGCGGGTCGGAAACCCCGACCAGCGACACGATGGTCAGTACGCCGAAACCGATCAGCAGGCCAGTCAGGAACGACCGGGCCCGTTCGGCCCGCAGCACGACGTCCTGGATGGATTCGGGGCCTTCCAGGGTGGGACGGCCACCATCGAGGCTGTGGGTCACGGTGGTCGGCAGGTCAGGCCGGGCCTCGAAGACCCAGCGACTGGTCGCCGAAGGAAAGACCGGGAGCCGGATACCGGACAACCAGCGAGACATCGCCGGCGCGCTGTGGTAGCCGAATACACACACCAGCAGAATGCTGGTCAGCAGCGTCACCGCTCCGGTGTCGAACGCCATCCGGGCCAGGCTGGCTATCGTTCCCGCCAGTGCGACGGTGACGATCGCCGTGCCAGTGCCCAGTCGGCGGCCGGTGAACCGCATGATCATCATTGCTGCGACGCCCGCGACTGCAAAACCCATCACCGCGTGGGGCGAGCCCACCGGTCCGGGGGGCGCCGACGCGGCGGCCACCGTGAGCGGCGCGATGCCGCTCCACAGCAGCATGTCTCCGGCGCGACGGTTCTGCACTGTGTGCGAGCGGTTTAGGATCAGCAGGGCCACCGTGAACACCAGCACCGCGATGACGGTGGCGTAAGGAGCCGGGACCCAGGAATCGTGGTGCCAGCGGAACCAGCCCAGCAGCAGCGACGCCAAAAGCACGCCGGATCCGACCATCGCCGCGCCGACCTGGATGGCCACCGTGGGGTTGATCGAGGAGAACCGCTTGCTGAGGTTCACCGAGACAGCGGTCGAAATGTGCTCGATGACCTGTGAGCGGTGCTCGGTGTCGTCGACGAACCGCAACCACAGCCGGTCTCCGTCGTAGACGTCTTGCTCGGTCAGCGACTGGGTGGCCCGCAGCGGCGTGCCGTCAACCAGGCACAGGGCCCAGCGGCCGCGCTGCTTGGCTTCCAGTGCCGCGAGGCCCAACTCCCGCAGTCGGATGTTGACGACCTTCAGTAGTGGATCGACCATCACCGAAACTGGGGCGTTGGCGTCGAGCAGGACACCGATCTGCACGCCCTCGCCGGCGATGATGCCGATCACGGCCGATTGAGGCGATGAGACTGCTTCTGTGCCTGGCTGTGGCGCCTCGGCTACTGCGGTCATCGCTGCACCCCTCTGTCGACGAATTGTGGGTCCATGTGTCTTGCCTCGCTATTTGGAATTGTGACGTCGCGTCCCAATTGTTGAGCAGATTCTAAGAGCATTTTGCGGCATCCGCATCTTTGCTAAATGCTGCATCGAAAATCTCAGGCGTGCACGGTATCTGCGTGAAGATTAGTTAAACTCTGCTATGCGTTTTCCACTCTCCGTAGGGAAGGGTTTCCAGGACGGTCTTCACACCGACCTGCACCAACTGCGGAGTAGCCGGGCAGATCGCGAGCCAGGCCTCGTTCGAGCCGGCGGTACGCGCCTGCTGGTACATCGCGATCCGGCCGCCTGATCCGTCCTTCAGCGAGAGCACCGAGGCGCTCGGAGCCTTGTCGTCGTCGCGATATTGCCTCGCGTAGACCGCGGCTTCCGCGGCCGGGTCGGACAGCGCCTGGCCAAGAGCGGCCACGGTCGCTGCGCTGATCCCCAGCCGGCGCAGGTCTCCGCCGGAAAACACGTTAAATCCTGAGCTCTGCCATGCTTTCGTGATTTCGAGCATTTCTTCGAGCGGCACGTTGACCGCGTTGATCGCGGCGGGCTCGGCGTGGTGGATCGACTCCAGCGCGTCGAACACCAGCGTCGCGATCGACGTCGTGTCGGCGATGGCTACGTCATCGACGGTGATCTCGTCGCCGACTCGTACGGCCGACACCCAGTGCTGGCCGCGGCGGGCAAGCAGAACCCGGAACTCGTTGTCCGGGATGTCACGCGATCCCACCGGCTCCTCTTGGCCGGCCTCGTCTTTCTCCTTGACGCCGTAGAGCAATTTCCCCCGAGACAGCAGTGCGACGATTTCAAGATCGGGAGCGGCGAGCACTCGCATTCGAGCGGCTACCGCGTCATTAACCGTCTCGCCGTCGACGATGCCTTGTTCGCGCATGACCGCCATGCCCGGATGCTCGTTGAGCCAGTCCATGGAATCGGTGGAGACGAATGGTCGACATCGCAATTCGGGTGCGACGTGACGAATATCCAGCAACGCTTGCAACATCCAGAAACCCTCGACATTGACGGTGATGTCGGTGCGTGTGGTCTGATCCATTCGCTTCTCTCGTGTTGATGTTCTCTGCTATCGCACGACGCGGCAGCACACCTGAATCGG
>NZ_JBAPMI010000162.1:0-15625 GCF_049278535.1 Mycobacterium sp.
CGATGGGCCAAGCCCGACGAATACGCCGCCATCGGCCGCACCGTGCTGGAGGAGGCACACGAGAGGGCAGAGGAAGCGCCGAGCACTCCCCAGGCCTAGCGCCGGGTGATACCGAGTTAGAAGTTCCAGTCCTCGTCTTCGGTGTTGACGGCCTTGCCGATCACATAAGAACTACCCGAACCCGAGAAGAAGTCGTGGTTCTCGTCGGCGTTGGGGCTCAGTGCCGACAGGATCGCGGGATTCACGTCGGTCTCGTCGCGCGGGAACAGCGCCTCGTAGCCGAGGTTCATCAACGCCTTATTGGCGTTGTAGCGCAAGAACTTTTTGACGTCTTCGGTGAGGCCGACCTCGTCGTAGAGATCCTGGGTGTACTCGACCTCGTTGTCGTAGAGCTCGAAAAGCAGCTCGTAGGTGTAGTCCTTGAGGGCGGCCTGCGTAGCCGCGTCCTCGAGCGCCAGACCCTTCTGGTACTTGTAGCCGATGTAGTAGCCGTGCACGGCCTCGTCGCGGATGATCAGCCGGATCAGGTCGGCGGTGTTGGTCAGCTTGGCCCGGCTCGACCAGTACATCGGCAGGTAGAACCCGGAGTAGAACAGAAAGCTCTCCAGCAGCGTCGAGGCCACCTTGCGCTTGAGCGGCTCGTCGCCCTTGTAGTACTCCATCACGATCTCGGCCTTGCGCTGCAGGTTCGGGTTCTCTTCCGACCAGCGGAATGCCTCGTCGATCTCGGTGGTGGAGCACAGCGTCGAGAAGATCGAGCTGTAGCTCTTGGCGTGGACCGACTCCATGAACGCGATGTTGGTGTAGACCGCTTCTTCGTGCGGCGTCAGCGCATCGGGAATCAGGCTGACCGCGCCGACCGTGCCCTGGATGGTGTCCAGCAGCGTCAGCCCGGTGAAGACCCGCATCGTCAGCTGCTTCTCGTTGGGTGTCAGCGTCCCCCACGACGGGATGTCGTTGGAGACCGGCACCTTCTCCGGCAGCCAGAAATTGCCGGTCAACCGTTCCCAAACCTCGGCGTCCTTCTCGTCTTGCAGACGGTTCCAGTTGATCGCGGAAACGCGGTCGATCAGCTTCATTCCATCGGTCACCAGAACCCCACTTCACCAGGACGGATAGTCGACGTTGCTCAGATCACAAACACTACCCCTGGGGTGCGACATGGCGACGGAACACAAGACCTTGTGTTCGCGTGTCGCGCGCGGCGATTTTTACGCGGCCGCCTTGAAGTGCGGGCGAAGGACCAGGCGCACCACGCGGTCGAGGACTCGATCGGATACCACCCGCGACCCTCGCGCGAGGACCGCGGCGTCGCGCCCGACGGTGTACCGCGTGCGCGGACGAGAAGCGGTCGCAGCCTTGGCGATCACCTTCGCGGCGTGTTCGGCTGAAACGCCGTCCTTGTCGAACGATCGAGCCAGATTCGACATGGCGTCGACCAGCTCGCCATACCGTTCGCGCTGATCGGCGGTCATGCCGTCTTTCAGCCGATCCGCGGTGGCCACTCCCCGTTCGGCCATCGCGGTCTTGACCGCCCCCGGCTCGATGACCACGACCTTGACCCCTAACCTGCTGACCTCACGACGCAGCGAGTCGCTGAGTGCCTCCAGCGCGAACTTGGAACCGGCATACGCCGGGTACGTCGGCAATGCCAGCTTCCCGCCGAGCGAACTGATGTTGACCACGGTTCCCGAACTGCGCAGTAGCGATGGCATGAGCGCCTGGATCATTGCGACGTGTCCGAACAGGTTCACCTCGAACTGCCGACGCCATTCGACGATCGGCAGCACTTCGACCGGAGCGTTGATCGCGACTCCCGCATTGTTGATCAGCGCCCGCAGCGCAAGCCCCTGCGGATCGCGCACGACGCGTTCGGCGATGGCGGACACGTCTGACTCGACGGTGATGTCCAGAATGTGCGGCTCGATCCCCTCACCACGCAGCGCGTCGGCGTCGACGTCGCGCCGCACGCCGGCCAGCACGTGAAAGCCCCTGCGCGCCAACTCACGTGCGGTGGCGGCACCCATCCCGGTCGAGGCGCCGGTGACGACGATCAGCTCGGACGAATTCGAGGCGGTCATGGGCAACTCCAGTTCAGTTGACAGTGTCAGCTCAACCTAGATGCGTTGAGTTGACATTGTCAACCCAACTCCTCACGGCCTATGCTGCTGCCGGTGGCGACGCGATCAGAAACGGCTGCAATCACGCGGCAGGCCCTGCTCGACGCGGCTGGGGTGCTGCTCGACGCTGGCGGGCCAGACGCGGTAACGCTGCGCGAAGTGGGCGCCCGCACTGGCGTATCGCGCTCAGCGCCGTATCGCCACTTCGCCAACAAGGAAACGTTGCTCACCGCCCTGGCCACCAACGCCATGACTCAACTAGGCGATGAACTGGAAAACCTTGCTGCCGAGAGTGATTCATCGGAAAAGCCATTGCGCGCAGCGCTCCTCTCGCTGGTCACCATCGGCCGCACCCGCCCGAATCTGTACCGCCTCATGTTCACCACGCCGGCAGGTGACCCGACCGAGGCCGTGCGGGCAGCCGAACGCACCCAAGACCTCTTCCTCGACCTCGTCGGCCGCATCGTCGGCCGGCGACGTGCGAGACACTACGGAGCCCTACTGCTGACTGCCGCGCACGGCGCTGCAAGTTTTGAATCGAGCAGCCACTTCGTGTGGGACAAATGGCAGACCAACGCGGAGCGCGTGATCGACTCGTTGATCGCATTGCTGCCCACCACGACGTAGCCCGCGTCAGTCAGTCCGACGTCCCGCGGGGTGTGGGTCAGACCGTCCTCGACCGTTGCGCAGCGCGATGTGGGACAGCCCGCTTTTCAAAGCCGAAGCAACTATGTACCATTTGGTACATGTTTACCGAAGACAGTATCGAAATCGACGCCCCGGCACAGTTGGTGTGGGACGTCTTCAGCGACGTGGAGCACTGGCCGGAATGGACCGAATCGGTCACCTCGCTGGTCGGACGCGACGGGGCCAATTTGGATGTGGGCAAACGATTCTCGATCAAGCAGCCCGGCATGTCGAAGCTGGACTGGAAGGTCACCGAGCTCGACCCGGGCCTGTCCTGGACGTGGGTGCAACGCTCACCCGGTGTGAACGTGAGCGCTCGCCACCACGTCATCGCCCAGCCGGGCGGCCGCACCCTGGTGCGCCAGCAACTCGATCAGCGCGGTCTGCTTGGCGCTTTGGTCGGCCGAATGATGCTCAAGAAGACCAAGCGATTCCTCGAGCTCGAAGCCCAGGGACTCAAGGCCCGGTCCGAGCAGCTGCACCGCGCCGATGGCGCGCACTCCTGACCAAAGCAGGCGCCGACAACTGCTGGAGAAACTCGTCGACGAGTTCGCCGCCGGCGGCGTCGGCGATCGCTCACTACGTGACGTCGCCGAAGCGGTCGGCACCAGCCATCGAATGTTGTTGCACCATTTCGGATCTCGCAACGATCTGCTGGTGGCCATCGTCGAGGAGGTCGAGCGCCGCCAGATGACTGTCGTCGCCGATTTGCCCACTAGTCCGGCCGAACATTTCGCCGCCATGTGGGCCGACGTCCGACGACCCGAGCTGCGCCAGTTCGAAGGCCTCTTCTTCGAGTGCTACTCGCGAGCCGCCAACGGCGAACGACCCTTCGCCCGGATGGTGCCGGGCGCGGTCGACGACTGGCTGTCCCTCACCCAGGGTCTGGCCGAACCTGCCGCGGCGCGACTCGGGCTGGCGGTCATCCGGGGCTTGTTACTGGACCTGGTGGCTACCGGCGACGAGGCCGGCGTCGACGCCGCAGCCCAAGCGTTCGTGCATCTGCTCAGGCGCTGATTGCCCGGCCCTTGGCCGGCGAACCGGTGCCCACTCCGAAGAACTTGTACTCGGCGAGCTTGAGCGAGCGGGTTTCCCGCCAGTACTGCCAGGTCATCCCGCTCCACAGCGTCCGGTTGACGCCGTGCTCGTCCAGGTACCAACTGCTGCAGCCACCGGTGTTCCACA
The DNA here is from genome assembly GCF_049278535.1 of Mycobacterium sp. Lineage (GTDB taxonomy): Bacteria > Actinomycetota > Actinomycetes > Mycobacteriales > Mycobacteriaceae > Mycobacterium. The sequence continues at coordinate 3,993 of NZ_JBAPMI010000162.1, forward strand.
CCGAGCCGGCCAGCTTGCTCTGCAGTTCGGTGTTGGACCGGTCCTGGGCAGTGCGGCTGGGCGCCAGCGCCTGTGCTCCGGCCTTGTCGACGGCCGCGATCGCCTCGGCGACGTAGTGGATCTGCGACTCGATCATGAAGACCACCGAGGTGTGGCCCAGCCCGGTGTTCGGGCCGAGCAGGAAAAACAGGTTGGGCATGTCGGCCACGGCGATGCCACGGTGCGCCACGACTCCCTCGCGATTCCAGCGATCCACCAGGTCCTCGCCGCGCGGGCCTTTCACGTCGACGAAGGTGTAGGAGTCGGTGGTGTGAAACCCGGTGGCGTACACGATGACATCGACGGGATGCTCGACGCCATCGCCGGTGACGATGCCGTTGGGAGTGATGCGACTGATCCGGTCGGTGATCAGCGTGGTCTTAGGATTGTCGACCGCCTGATAGTAGTTGGCCGCGTAGAGGATTCGTTTGCAGCCGGCGCGATATTTCGGGGTCAGCCGGCGACGCAGTTCTTTGTCCTTCACGTTGCGGCGAATGTTCAACCTGCCAACCAGTTCGACCGCACGCAGCAAACTCGGGCGTTGTGTCATGGCGAACCCGAGTCCCTCGAGCCCCCAGTAAATACCTGACCGCACAGCCAATCTCAGACCCGGCACCGTCGCGAAGGCTTTGCGCACCGCGTCGGGCAACAGACTGTTCGGCCGCGGAACCACCCAGGGCGGGGTGCGCTGGTACAGCTGCACCTCGGCAACGCCGGCATCGCGACGGACCAGCTCCGGCACAATCTGGATCGCGCTGGCACCGGTGCCGATGATCGCGACCCGCTTGCCGGTCAAGTCGACGCTGTGGTCCCACTGCGCGGAATGGAAAGCGGCACCGCGGAATTCGTCCATGCCTTCGATGTCCGGCGTCCGCGGAATGTGCAGCGCCCCGGCGCCGGAGATCAGAAATTGAGCGACGTACTCCTCCCCCGATTCGGTGAACACATGCCAGCGATATTCGCTGTCGTCCCAGTGCGCACGGCTTACCTTCTGGCCGAATTCGATGTAACGGCGCAGCCCGTATTTCTCGGCAACGTCCTTGAGATAGTCCAGGATTTCCGGTTGCGGGGAGAACAGCTTGCTCCAGGTGGCCTTGGGCTCGAACGAGAACGAGTACAGGTGCGACGGCACGTCGCATGCGCAACCGGGGTAGCTGTTGTCCCGCCAGGTGCCGCCGACGTCGTCGGCCTTCTCCAAGATGACGAAATCAACGTCCTGGCGCTGCAATGCGATGGCCATGCCGAGCCCGGCGAAACCCGTCCCGATGATGACCGTACGGGTGCGTACGGGTGGAGCAGTTGCATCCGATTGGGTCGTCGACTCCGCGATGCTCATCTGCGCCCCTCCTCCATATCCAGTACCGAGGGTATCAACGCCGCCCGATACTAGCTGGCAGCGGAGTTGTGCGGCACCGCGTCGTGAATGGGCTGGTCAGGGTCGAGCTTGATGCCGAGCATCTCGGCGGTGCCGCTGATGACGCCCAACGTGATCGTGGTCAGGTGCTCGACGAACTGTTCACGGGGCATCCGCCGGGGGCTGTCGACATCGGAACCCAGCCACCAATCGGTGGCTGCCGCGGCGCACCCATATGCGGCGAATGCCGCGAGCTCGAAAGCGGCGGGATCGAGCTTCATCTCGCGCAGCTCGTTGTTGAACATCTCCGCCATCGCCAGGGTGATCTCGCGGCCTTCGTTCACCGTCCGCATCGTCGACTCCGACTGCTCGGGGAAGCGGCCCTGGATGAAGAAGCGCAGCACGTTGGGATGTTCGTCGACCAGGCTGACGTGTTCCTCGGCGCTGCGGTGGATGATTTCGCGAACCGAGTCGGTGGCGAAGTCGATCGACGGGAAGACCGCCGCCCAGAGCATGTCGCGCAGGCGTTCCCCGATCGCCTGAAACAGATCGGACTTGTCGGTGAAATGCCGGTAGATCTTGGGCTTTGCGGTGCCGGCCTCTTCGGCGATCTCGCGGACGCTGAGGTCGGGGCCCAGCCGGTCGATGGCGCGAAACGCCGCCTCCACGATCTCCGCGCGCACTTTCTTGCGGTGCTCGCGCCAGCGCTCGCTGCGCGCGTCGACCTTCACACCAGGCTTTGGCCCGGCGTGCGGTAGCGGGGGCCGGGGAATTCTGACCACGTCAAGCACCATACCCCGGCGCGGTCGCTGACCTGGGCAGACCTGCCATCGGACCCGTCGTCACAGCATGCAGGACACGCAACCCTCGACTTCGGTGCCTTCCAGCGCCATCTGCCGCAGCCGGATGTAATACAGCGTCTTGATACCTTTGCGCCACGCGTAAATCTGCGCCTTGTTCACGTCGCGGGTGGTCGCGGTGTCTTTGAAGAACAGTGTCAGCGAGAGCCCTTGGTCCACATGCTGAGTGGCCGCGGCGTAGGTGTCGATGATCTTCTCGTATCCGATTTCGTAGGCATCCTGGTAGTACTCCAGGTTGTCGTTGGTCAGATACGGCGCCGGGTAGTAGGCCCGACCGATCTTGCCTTCCTTGCGGATCTCGATCTTGGACGCCACCGGGTGGATCGACGATGTCGAGTGGTTGATGTAGGAGATCGATCCGGTCGGCGGCACCGCCTGCAGGTTCTGGTTGTAGATACCGTGCGCCTGCACCGACTCCTTCAGTCGCTTCCAGTCGTCCTGGTTCGGGATGCGGATACCGGCATCAGCGAAGAGCTGACGCACCTTGTCAGTCTCGGGCTCCCAGGCCTGCTCGGTGTACTTGTCGAAGAACTCACCGGATGCGTACTTCGAATTCTCGAAGCCCTTGAAGTGCGAACCCCGTTCGATCGCAATGCGATTCGAGGCGCGCAGCGCGTGATAGAGCACCGTGTAGAAGTAGATGTTGGTGAAGTCGATGCCCTCTTCGGACCCGTAGAAGATGCTTTCGCGGGCCAGGTAGCCGTGCAGGTTCATCTGCCCGAGTCCGATCGCGTGCGAGTCGTTGTTGCCCTGCTCGATCGAGGGCACCGACCAGATGTGGGTCTGGTCGCTCACCGCGGTCAGCGCACGGATCGCCACCTCGATGCTCTGAGCGAAGTCCGGCGAGTCCATCGTCTTGGCGATGTTCAGTGAACCCAGGTTGCACGAAATATCTTTGCCCACTTTGGAATACGACAAGTCGTCGTTGAACAGCGACGGCGTGGAGACCTGCAGGATCTCCGAGCAAAGGTTGGAGTGGGTGATCTTGCCCTCGATCGGGTTGGCCCGGTTCACCGTGTCCTCGAACATGATGTACGGGTAGCCCGACTCGAATTGCAGCTCGGCCAGCGTCTGGAAGAACTCCCGCGCCTTGATCTTGGTCTTGCGGATCCGCGCGTCGTCGACCATCTCGTAGTACTTCTCGGTGACCGAGATGTCGGCGAAGGGAACACCGTAGACGCGCTCGACGTCGTACGGCGAGAACAGATACATGTCCTCGTTGTTCTTGGCCAACTCAAACGTGATGTCCGGGATTACCACGCCCAAGCTCAGCGTCTTGATCCGGATCTTCTCGTCGGCGTTCTCCCGCTTGGTGTCCAGGAATCGGTAAATGTCGGGGTGGTGGGCTTGCAGATACACCGCACCGGCGCCTTGGCGCGCTCCCAGTTGGTTGGCGTAGGAGAACGAGTCCTCGAGCAGCTTCATGATCGGGATGACGCCCGATGACTGGTTTTCGATGTTCTTGATCGGTGCGCCGTGCTCGCGAATGTTGCTCAGCAACAACGCGACTCCCCCGCCCCGCTTGGACAGCTGCAGCGCGGAGTTGATCGAGCGGCCGATCGACTCCATGTTGTCTTCGATGCGCAGCAGGAAGCAGCTCACCGGCTCACCGCGCTGCATCTTGCCCGAATTGAGGAACGTCGGCGTGGCCGGCTGGAAGCGGCCGTCGATGATCTCGTCGACCAGCTTCTCGGCCAGCCCGGTGTCCCCGGCGGCCAGCGTCAGCGAGACCATTACGACCCGGTCTTCGAAGCGCTCCAGATACCGCTTGCCGTCGAAAGTCTTCAGGGTGTACGAGGTGTAGTACTTGAACGCGCCGAGAAAGGTCGGGAACCGAAACTTCTTGGCGTAGGCGCGATCCAGCAGCGTCTTGACGAAGTTGCGGGAGTACCGGTCGAGAACGTCGCGCTCGTAGTAGTTCTCCTTGATCAGGTAGTCGAGCTTCTCGTCCTGATTGTGGAAGAACACCGTGTTCTGATTGACGTGCTGCAGGAAGTACTGATGCGCCGCTTCGCGGTCCTTCTCGAACTGAATCTTGCCGTCGGCGTCGTACAGATTCAGCATCGCGTTCAGCGCGTGATAGTCCGTCTCATCGGGCAACGCGTGCGTGCCGGAGGTTACAGGCTCTGTAGCGACGGTTGTTGGCACGTCTGTTCCTTCCAAAAGTCAGCGAGACCGGCGCGGACGGCATCCACGTCGTCCGGGGTTCCCATCAGTTCGAAGCGATATAGGTAGGGAACGCCACACTTGCGGGACACCACGTCCCCCGCGTAGGCGAACTCTGCACCGAAGTTGTTGTTGCCCGCGGCGATGACGCCGCGGATCAACGACCGGTTGTTTTCGTTATTCAGAAATGCGATGACCTGCTTGGGAACGTAGCCACCGTCATTGATGTCCGGAGTCGCCCTGCCGCCCCCGTAGGTCGGCAGCACCAGCACATAGGGCTGATCTACCTCGATACGTTCGTGCAGCGGTATCCGCGTTGCCGGGATACCCAGCTTCTGTACGAAGCGGTGCGTGTTCTCCGAGACGCTGGAGAAGTAGACAAGACTGGAGGACGGCACGGCGATCCCCTCCTTAAGTTCTACTGCGCCGTCTGGCCGGTTACGCGCTCAGTACGGCGCCGGCGAGCCCTTTGATCCGATCCGGACGGAAGCCCGACCAGTGCTCATTTCCGGCCACCACGACGGGCGCCTGCAGGTATCCGAGCGCCATGACGTAATCGCGGGCCTCGGAGTCGAGGCTGATGTCGACCTTCTCGTAGGCGATGCCCTGCTTGTCCAGCGCCTTGTAGGTGGCGTTGCACTGCACGCAGGCCGGCTTGGTGTAAACGGTGACGCTCATGGGCGACGACTCCTCTGTCGACGGTGGGACCAGACACGGACTGGCAACTCTTTGGTTACTGCATCTGTACTGCTATTCAGCAGACCGCCGCGCCACAGAATTCCCATCTCGCCGATCTGCGTCAGTCGGCGTATGAGGCCGGTCGGCGCTTCCCGGTTGACCAGGTAAACCTGGGGTCTGTCGGTGTCCGAAACACTACACCTAGTGGGTGGCGATAGGTAGGGATACAAGATGTTCTGAAAGACATTCATGAAATTCCCTGGTCGTAAGCCCTACCGTCGGAGTGTCTTCGGCGTGTCGCAGATCACAGATTCGTCTCGCGGCGGTGTACAAACAGGTTTACCACCCGGGTCCGACAACACACGCCGTCCGCATCCGTCCAGCAAAGCCCCCAGCGGCCGATGACCGCTGGGGGGCGTCAGAAAATCAGCTGACTTCGGCGGCCAGCTTGCCGACCGCATCGCGCACGTTGGCGGCCACCTCGGCGTGCTCGCGCGGGTGCTGACCATTCAGCGTTTTGAACGGAACCGACAGTTTGATCGCGTCGACCACCCGGGCTCCGGCAAGCCCGAACGACTTGCGCGTGTCGTCGTGCGCCCACACCCCGCCGTACTGGCCGAACGATCCCCCGATCACGGCCAGCGGTTTGCCCTTGAGCGCGCTGTCTCCGAACGGCCGAGACAACCAGTCGATCGCGTTCTTGATGACGGCCGGGTAGCTCCCGTTGTATTCCGGGGTGACCACCAGCGCCGCCTCGGCTTCGGCAGCCGCCGCGCGCAACGCGGCCACTGGCGCTAGCGGCGCGGCCTCGGCGTTCATGGCGTCGTCGATCTCTTCGTTGTAGAACGGCAAGTCGCCAAGCCCTTCAAAAATCGTGACAACCACGCCGTCCGGGGCCACCTCGGTAGCCAACTCGGCGATCTGGCGATTGATCGACGCTGCGCGCAAGCTTCCGACCAGCGCTAACACCTTGGTCTCCGCCATGACCCTCTTTCCTTCAGTAGGTGGTTTACATCCTCGCACGATGTAACCGGACCCTGGTCCGCCTTGTTCCGGTGACGCTACAGTTATTTCGTGAGCGCCGCCGACCCGGTCCGCGACCTGCCCGTTTCCATGCCGCAAGAACGCGGTGACGCCGCGCGCAATCGTGCCGTGTTACTGGAAGCGGCGCGGCGGCTGATAGCCGAGCGCGGCGCCGACGCGGTCACTATGGACGACATCGCCGCGGCCGCCGGCGTCGGCAAAGGCACGGTGTTCCGGCGGTTCGGCAGCCGGGCCGGCTTGATGATGGTGCTGCTCGACGAGGACGAGCGGATCAACCAGCAAGCGTTCATGTTTGGTCCTCCGCCGCTGGGCCCCGACGCGCCGCCGCTGGATCGACTGGTGGCCTTCGGGCGCGCCCGCCTGCGTTTCGCGCACACCCACCACGAGTTGTTGGCGGCCGCCAATCGCGCTCCGCAGTCACGCTACGGCGCCCCGGCAATGGTGCTGCGCACGCATGTCCGGATGCTGCTGTCTTCGGGCGGCACCACCGGCGACCTCGACAGCCAGACCGACGCCCTGCTCGCCTTGCTGGAAGCGGACTACGTCGAACATCAACTCACCGAACGCGATCAATCGCTGCCGGCGCTGGGCGATGCCTGGGAAAGCCTGGCGCGCAAGCTTTGCGGAAGATGAGACCGCGCTGGATTCTGCACGTCGACCTCGACCAGTTCCTGGCCTCCGTCGAACTGGGGCGTCATCCCGAATTGGTCGGGTTGCCGGTCATCGTCGGGGGAAACGGCGATCCAGCCGAAGCCCGCAAAGTCGTCACCTGCGCGTCGTACGAAGCCCGCGAATTCGGCGTGCACGCGGGGATGCCGTTGCGCACCGCTGCCCGGCGATGCCCGGACGCCACCTTCTTGCCGTCGGATCCCACGGCGTATGACGCGGCTTCCGAACAGGTGATGGCATTGCTGCGCGACCTGGGCCATCCGGTGGAGGTGTGGGGCTGGGATGAGGCATATCTCGGTGCTGACGTCGACGACCCTGCCGAGCTCGCCGAACAGATCCGCACGGTCGTCGCCTCGGCAACCGGCCTGTCCTGCTCGGTGGGCATCAGCGACAACAAACAGCGCGCCAAGGTCGCCACCGGATTCGCGAAACCGGCCGGCGTCTACACGCTGACCGAGTCGAACTGGATGACCGTGATGGGCGAACGCCCGGTGGACGCGTTGTGGGGCGTCGGGCCTAAGACGGCGAAAAAGCTTGCTGCTCTTGATATCACGACGGTATGGCAGTTAGCCCATACCGACGCCGAGCTGCTGACATCGACGTTCGGCCCACGGACCGGGCTGTGGTTGTTGCTGCTGGCCAACGGCGGTGGCGACGACACGGTCAGCTCCGAGCCTTGGGTACCCCGCTCGCGCAGCCATGTCATCACCTTTCCGCACGATCTCACCGATCGAGGCGAAATGGACTCAGCGATAATCGAATTGGCAAAGCGCGCGCTCGACGAAGTGGTGGCTGCGGCGCGCATTGTCACGCGGGTTGCGGTCACCGTGCGCACCGCCACGTTCTACACCCGAACGAAGATCCGCAAACTCGACGAGGCTACGACTGACGCCGACGTGATCGTCGCGGCCGCACTTCGGGTACTGAATCTGTTCGAATTAGACCGCCCAGTGCGACTGCTCGGGGTCCGGCTGGAATTGCAGATGCCGGATTAGCTCACCGCGGTACGACCGGCGCGGGTTTGAGTGCGCGGGAGAACACCGCGTTGACTTGCCGCATCGCGACGCTATAAGGCCACCAGGCAACGCGTTTGAACGCGTACAACGCACGGATGTCCGCCGAGGTGTAGATCAGGAACCGATTTCTGGCAACGCCGGCCAGTATCTTGTCCGCGGCTTTCTCCGGTGACACCGCGTGCCCGCTGAACCGGTCGACCCAGCGGCTCACCTCCGGGTCGTCGCGGTCGACGCCGGCGATCTCGACGGTGTTGACCAGCGGGGTCCGCACCGCGCCCGGAACCACCACCGACACCCCGATCCGGTAGCGGGCCAGGTCGAACCGCAGCACCTCGGAGAGCCCGCGTAGCCCGAATTTGCTTGCGCTGTAGGCGGCGTGCCAAGGCAATCCAATCAGCCCCGCCGCCGAGGACACGTTGACCAGATTTCCGCCATTGCGGGCGGCCACCATCGGGGGCAGGAAGTTCTCGATGACGTGGATCGGCCCCATCAGGTTGATCGAGATCATGTTGGTCCACTGCTCGTGCGTCAGCCGGTCGACGGTCCCCCAGGCCGACACCCCGGCGATGTTCATCACGATGTCCATGCTCGGATGATTGGCGTGGATCGCCTCGGCGAATGATGCGACTTCGTCGTAGTTCGAGATGTCCAGCGCCCGGTACTCGGGAACCTGTGCCCCCAGCGCGCGAACTTCCTCGACGGTCTCTGCCAGACCGTCGGCGTTGCGGTCGGTGAGGTACAGCTCAGCACCGTGGCCGGCGAGCCTTAATGCGGTCGCCCGGCCGATGCCACTGGCCGCACCGGTGACCAAGCACCGTTTACCCGCGAACCTCTTCTTCGCCATGGGCAAGGACGATACCGGTGGTAACGCTATGCCTTGACCGTGCCGCCCCACAGCGCGTTGAGCCACAGAGCTTCGAGCACCCGCACGCCGCGCTGCACGTCTCCGTCACCGAGGTAAGCGGTGTCGCCGGACAGCATTTGGGCCGTGGTGACCGACAGCGTGCGCACCAGCGTCGGGATGTCGTCGCTGATCGGGTGGGCGGTACCGGCCCGCAGCTCGTCTTGGACGATGCCGATGATCTGTCTGACCACGCCCTCGACCTGTTGGTCGAGCAGGTCGCGGATCTCCGCGTCGGTGTTGCGCGCGGCATTGCACGCCGACATCACCGGGTCGTTGTGGGCGTAGACCGCCGCTGCGCTTCCGACCATCCGCTTGGCGAACGCCGCCGGCGATTCGTCGACGCCGCGCGGTGCGAAGTACTCGGTCAGCTCCTCGAGTTCCTGTGTCGCGTCGGCGAGGATCTGCGCCAGCACGGCGTATTTGGAGTCAAAGTAAAAGTAGAACCCGGATCGGGCCACGCCGGCGCGATCGCTGATGGTGCTCACCGACAACTGCGCGAACGGCTTCTCCTCGAGCAGCTGGCGCACCGCGTGCACGATGGCCTGTCGCTGCCGGTCACCGCGACGACGCGGAACCTGGACAACCGCGGCTTGCTCGGCCGCCTGGTCGGCCCCCTGCTCAATACGCACTCTTTGACCTTGCACTACGCCACGCGCAAAAGGAAACTTGACAGCCGTCAAGTTTCATCGAAAGATAGCAGTCGGTGACGCCTGCCACAAAGCCGGTCAGTGCCGGTCTGCCTTGGCCGCAGGCGCTGAAGAGGAGTGTCAATGGCGACCATCAGCACCCCGAGTTACCTACTCGATCAGGCGAAACGCCGGCTTACCCCGTCGTTCAACAACTTTCCCGGCATGGCCGCCGTCGAACAGCGGCTGCTGAACTACGACTGGGCGCCGCGGAAGCTTGCGGATCCGCCGGCGGGCAGCGGGCTCAAGCCGGTGATGGGCGATCGTGGTCTGCCGGTTCTGGGCCACATCATCGAGATGCTGCGGGGCGGACCGGATTACCTGCTGTTCCTGTATCAGACCAAGGGTCCGGTCATATTCGGTGACTCGCCGGTGCTGCCTGGCGTCGCCGCGCTGGGCCCCGACGCAGCCCAGGTCGTCTACTCCAATCGCAATAAGGACTACTCCCAGCAGGGCTGGGTGCCGGTGATCGGCCCGTTCTTCAACCGCGGCCTGATGTTGCTCGATTTCGAGGAGCACATGTTCCATCGGCGGATCATGCAGGAGGCGTTCGTCCGCTCCCGGCTGGTCGGCTATGTCGAGCAGATGGACCAGGTCGTCTCGCAGGTCATCGCCGACGACTGGGTGGTCAACGATCCGCGTTTTCTGCTCTATCCGGCAATGAAGGAACTCACCCTCGACATCGCGTCGATGGTGTTCATGGGTCACGAGCCCGGCACCGATCATGAGCTGGTGACCAAGGTCAATAAGGCATTCACGGTCACCACCCGCGCCGGAAACGCGATCATCCGCACCGGCGTGCCGCCGTTTACCTGGTGGCGCGGTCTGCAGGCCCGGGAGCTGCTCGAGAACTACTTCCGCGACCGCGTGAAGGAACGCCGCGGCAAGGCGGGCAACGACCTGCTGACCGTCCTGTGCCACACCGAGGATGAGGACGGCAACAGTTTCTCCGACGAGGACATCGTCAACCACATGATCTTCCTCATGATGGCCGCGCATGACACCTCGACATCGACCGCGACGACGATGGCCTACCACCTGGCCGCCAACCCCGACTGGCAGGAACGCTGCCGCGACGAATCCGATCGGCTCGGCGACGGTCCGCTGGACATCGAGTCGCTGGAGAAGCTGGAGTCGCTTGATCTGGTGATGAACGAGGCGATTCGGCTGGTGACGCCGGTGCAGTGGGGGATGCGCCGGACAGTGCGCGACACCGAGTTGCTGGGCCACTACCTGCCTGCGGGCACCAACGTCATCGCATACCCGGGAATGAACCATCGTCTGCCGGAGCTCTGGACGGATCCGCTGAAATTCGACCCCGACCGGTTCACCGAGCCGCGTAGCGAGCACAAACGGCACCGTTACGCGTTCACGCCGTTCGGCGGCGGCGCGCACAAGTGCATCGGAATGACGTTCGGGCAGTTGGAGATCAAGACGATCCTGCATCGGCTGCTGCGCCGCTACCGGCTTGAGTTGCCCCGCCCGGGCTACCAGGCGAAATGGGACTACGGCGGCATGCCGATCCCGATGGACGGCATGCCGATCGTGTTGCGCCCGCTCTAGCCGCAGCCGTTCTCGCCGTATAGACGGTTCGCGCAGGCGATCACCGCCGATAGCGCGGACTGCGTCGGGTCTTGCGAGCAGCCCATCGCCCATTCGGCCCGGCAGCCGTCGGTGCCCTGGATGAAGGTCGCGGTCGCGTCGTCGGACTGCAACTGGTGAAACCGCAGCATCTCGACCGCGACGCCGTGCTCGTAGAGCATCGCGGTCAGCGCGGCGACCGGGCCATTCGCGGTGGCGGTGGCGGTTTCGATGCGGTCGCCGAGTGCCAGCCTGGCCTGAAATGTCCGCGGCCCCAACCGAGTGGCGGGACGTCCGCTGTCGAGGCACACCCAGTTGCCCAGGCGCAGCGGCCCGGCACTGGGCGCGTAGGTGGCGGTGAAGGTGCTCCACGACATGGTGTCGGCGTCTTCCCGAAGCCCTCGTGGAAGCGAAAGGCCGTCGAATTTGACTGTCGACGATTCGGGTGGAGCGAAGGTGATTGTCATGTGCCGGTCTTCTCTGGTCTGAAGGAGTGACCGACGGGTAGCAGCTTCCGACCCACAGCGGGGGGTCGGTCTGGATCAGACCCCGCTGCGGGTGCTGGCTACTACGAGAAGATGTTGCACGATCGCCGAGCGTAGACGCTGATGAGCCGAGGGTGCAACTTCATTTATC
>NZ_JBAPMI010000163.1:0-2755 GCF_049278535.1 Mycobacterium sp.
GGCCGGATCGGGTCGGGTGCATGGATCGGCACCAGGTGCGGGCCCAGCGCGAGCGATAGTGACGCCACGAATGTGACCGCGCCGGCACCCAGCATCGTCACCGCTCCGGCATACGAGCCCTGTCGGGAGGCTTCATGGTCCCGTCGCCAGCTGTTCACCGTCTGAAGCATCTCCGCGTCGGTGAATTCGGTGCACTGCGCTGATGCGAGAGCCGCTCCCCGGGCCAGGGCCAACTCGACACCCGGCTGGGCGATGACCGGGACCGGCGCTATTTTCTTCAGCCGCGCTGATAGCGGGTCCAGGTCGTGTTCGGCGCCGACGACGATGATGGCGCCCGGTCGCCAGGAGCTGCGGTCGAACAAAGCGGTCAACCATTCGATGAGATGACCCGGTCCGCCGGACAACTGCTTGATGGCCGTCTGCGGCTCACCGTCATCGCTGTCGACCATGACGACGATGGTCGAGTCGCCGTCCAGCACGCACACGGCGGCCTTGTCGTAGCCGACGACCGGCGCGATGGCCCGGGCCAACATGTCGCACGCGTCGTGCAGCCGGATCGGGACAATGTTGTCGAAGCCGGCGTCGGTCAGCGATTCCAGCAGCAACGCCGCCTCCGCGGCCGCTTCATCACTCCAGCTGACGCCCACAACGTGCAACCGCTGGTCACAGCCCGTGGCCGCGGCCTGCGCGTCCAACACGGCCGCGCTCGCCTGCTCCGACGTATAAACCGCCTGCATTCCAGTTGTGGGACGCACCTCGAAATCGTCGTGGTCGAGGATCGTGCCATCAGCGTCGCGGCCCTCTACCAGGACCCAGCCGACTGACGTCGACGTCAGCGACAGTCCAAGTACCGTGTCCAAATCTGCACCTCAATCGCGGCCCAATGCCCGTGCGCCGCAACCAGCAACCAGACCGTTGGTGCGGTGGTTCATGAGCGGCGGAAGGACCGGGACGGCGTGGTCTCATCGGTCTACCTCGGGTCACCCTACGCGTTCGCGGCGGCGAAAAGCGACCTGGGATCGACATTATTGTGCGTTTGCGCAATGACCTGCGGCATCTTCCGCGCGAGGTGCGATTAAGCCGGATTCCCGCTGTACATCGCCACTTCCGACGTTGCCAGACGTGACCGCGTGGCAGGCATAACAGCGGCTCCGCGCAGGTGGCGATGCCCAAAGCCGCTGCGCGACACCTTTGCGTTTACGTCGACATATGGACAACCGCACGGTAGGTTTTGCGATAGTGCGTGACGCCGTCGACAAGGGGCCTGGTAATGCCAAAAGTAGAAAATGTGCGTAGTTGGATGCGACGACTGACCGTCGCCGCGATATCCGTCGCCGCACTCCCCGGCCTGATTGGCCTAATCGGTGGCACTGCCACAGCCGGGGCGTTCTCCCGGCCCGGACTTCCCGTCGAGTACCTGCAGGTGCCGTCGGGGGCGATGGGCCGCAGCATCAAAATCCAGTTCCAGCCCGGTGGGACCAACGCGCCGGCCGTGTATCTGCTGGACGGGCTGCGCGCGCAGGACGACTACAACGGCTGGGACATCAACACCCCCGCCTTCGAGTGGTACTACCAGTCCGGGCTGGCGGTCGTCATGCCCGTTGGTGGACAGTCGAGCTTCTACACCGACTGGTACCGCCCGGCGTGCGGCAAGGCCGGCTGTTCGACCTACAAGTGGGAAACCTTCCTGACCAGTGAGCTGCCCGGATATCTGGCCTCGCAGAAGAGTGTCAAGGCCAACGGCAGCGCGGCGGTCGGTATCTCGATGGCGGGTGCATCGGCAATGAATCTGGCGATGTACCACCCTGGTCAGTTCATCTACGCCGGTTCGCTGTCGGGCTACCTGAGCCCGTCCACGGGGCAGAGCTGGATAGGCCTAGCTATGGGTGATGCCGGCGGCTACAAGAAGGAAGACATGTGGGGTCCAGACAGCGACCCGGCATGGCAACGCAATGACCCGTTGGTCAACGTGGGCATACTCGTCGCCAACAACACCCGGCTCTGGGTGTACTGCGGCAACGGGACTCCGAACGAACTGGGCGGTGCTAACTTGCCGGCCACGTTCCTGGAGAGCAACTTCATGATCGGCGTCAACAAGAAGTTCCAGGACGCCTACAACGCCGCGGGAGGCCACAACGCCGTGTTCAACTTCCCGGCTTATGGCACCCACAGCTGGGAGTACTGGGGCGCACAGCTGAACGCCATGAAGGGCGACTTGCAGGGGGCGCTGGGCGCTCACGCCGGCTGAGAACTCCGAGCAAAACCGGGCTTGACGGAAATCCGTCGAGCCCGGTTTTCTGTTGCGGACCTATGTCAACGCAGTCGGTCGGTGACGTCGATCCATGCCGAGCCGCGGTGACTGGTCATGTCGTGGCACTGGCCGTAGATGCGCGCGATGCCGTGCATCGGCAAGTCCCGATCGGGATAGAGAACCGCGTTGACCTCGTCCTTCGACAGGTTCCTGCCGAACAGATGCTGGTTGGGCGGCAGGCCCTCCCGCCAGCCGCGGGCGACGAGGGCGGCCGAGACGGTCCGGAAATACTGGTCGGCGCTGGTGTCGGGCGGCAGCACGAAATCCAGGTAAACAGCACCTTGATAGGGCGGATTGTCGCGGTCCTTGCACGACATCAACAGATAATTCGCCGTCGGCTGCTGGAGTCCAGCGATCGCGACGATGTCTTTCGCGTGCTCGACGACTTCGGTCTCGGTCTGCGCGTCGGTGGCAGCGGGACCGGGGTGTTCTACGGCATTGGCC
>NZ_JBAPMI010000164.1:0-25250 GCF_049278535.1 Mycobacterium sp.
TCCCAATATTCCGCAGTGCTGGCTCAACCTCCAACGCAGGATGGGCCGAGGAGCCGCGGGCGGATCTGTGCAGCGGAACCAGAGAGAGCGTTGCGGAACATTTCCGGCCCGGTCGGTACTTTCGATCACCATGAGTGAAATTCGCCCCTGGTAGTTATGGCCGGCGACATCCGTGGCACAATGGTCGAGTGACCGTTGCCCACCACACCCAGAACCGCATCGCGTTGGTGGCGCGTCGTCACGTTGATTTCAAGCGTGTTTGCAGCTGTTGCTGTCTGGCTTGATGTCGTAGACCCGCCCACCTGAGTTCCAGCTGGCTCCCGGATCTGCGCCGCCGGGGCAGCCACCGGTGATTTGCGCGGTCCAAGCCGGCTCCTCCACTTAAGGAGATTGCCGCAATGACGTCCCCCCGCCCCGCCAAGAGTCGCAGCGAAGGCCAGTGGGCGCTCGGAGAGCGTGAGCCGCTCAACCCCAACGAGCAGTTCAAGCAGGACGACGATGCCCTCAACGTGCGCGGTCGAATCCTCAACCACTACTCCAAAGCCGGTTTCGACAGCATCGACAAGAACGACCTGCGCGGGCGGATGCGGTGGGCCGGGCTTTACACGCAGCGCGAGCAGGGCTACGACGGCAGCTTCACCGGCGACGAGAACATCGACCTGCTCGAGGCTAAGTACTTCATGATGCGGGTGCGCTGCGACGGCGGGGTGATATCCACCGAAGCGTTGCGCACCCTTGGGCAGATCTCCGTGGAGTTCGCCCGCGACACCGCCGACATCTCCGACCGGGAAAACGTGCAGTACCACTGGATCCGGATCGAGGATGTGCCACAGATCTGGGAGCGGCTGGAAGCAGTGGGGCTACAGACGACCGAGGCGTGCGGCGACTGCCCCCGTGTGGTGCTGGGCTCCCCACTGGCCGGACTGTCCGTCGACGAGGTGCTGGATCCGACGCCGGCCATCGAAGAGATCGTCCGTCGTTACATCGGCAACCCGGAGTTCTCCAACCTGCCGCGCAAATACAAGACTGCGATCTCGGGTCTGCAGGACGTCGCGCATGAGATCAACGACGTCGCGTTCATCGGCGTCAACCACCCCGAGCACGGTCCGGGGCTGGATCTGTGGGTCGGCGGCGGCTTGTCTACCAATCCGATGCTGGCACAACGGGTTGGCGCGTGGGTGCCGCTGGACGAGGTCCCCGAGGTCTGGGAGGCCGTCACGTCGCTGTTCCGTGACTACGGTTACCGCCGACTGCGGGCCAAGGCCCGGATGAAGTTCCTCGTCAAAGACTGGGGCATCGAGAAATTCCGGGAGGTGCTCGAAACCGAATACCTGCAACGCAAACTCATCGACGGTCCGGCGCCTGAGCCGCTCACCCGCCCGATCGACCACGTCGGGGTGCAGCGATTGAAGAACGGGCTGAACGCCATCGGGGTCGCGCCGATCGCCGGTCGGGTATCCGGCACGATCTTGTCCGCGGTTGCCGAACTGGCCGAGCGCGCCGGATCGGATCGGATCAGCTTCACGCCGTACCAGAAGCTGATCATTCTCGACGTTCCCGACGACAAGCTCGATGAGCTGATAGCTGGCCTGGACGTACTCGGGCTGCCGTCGCAGCCGTCGCACTGGCGTCGAAACCTGATGGCCTGCACGGGAATCGAATACTGCAAGCTGTCGTTTGCCGAAACCCGGGTGCGTTCGCAGTCGCTGGTGCCCGAGCTGGAACGCCGGCTGGAAGACCTCAACACGCAGCTAAATGTGCCGGTCACCGTCAACATCAACGGCTGCCCCAACTCCTGCGCCCGCATCCAGATCGCCGATATCGGTTTCAAGGGGCAGATGGTCGACGACGGCGATGGGAATTCGGTTGAAGGATTCCAGGTTCACCTAGGGGGCAGCCTGGGACTCGACAGTGGCTTCGGGCGAAAACTCCGACAGCACAAGGTCACCAGCGACGAGCTCGGCGACTACATCGACCGGGTGGTGCGCAACTTCGTCAAGCAACGCAATGCAGACGAACGGTTCGCGAGTTGGGCGCTACGTGCCGACGAGGCGGACCTGCGATGAGCAAGGAGGTGGACGGCTTGACCGAGGCGGAATTACGAGAGCTGGCCGAGAAAGGCGCCGCGGAGTTGGAGGGCGCTAACGCCACCGACATGCTGCGCTGGACGGACGAGAACTTCGGCGGTGTCGGCGGACCCCGGTCCACCGCTACCTGCAACTACGTGGTGGCTTCCAACATGCAGGACGCTGTGCTCGTCGATCTGGCTGCCAAGGTCCGCCCTGGTGTGCCAGTGCTGTTCTTGGACACTGGATATCACTTCGTGGAGACCATTGGTACCCGCGACGCGGTCGAGGCCGTGTACGACGTACGGGTGCTCAACGTCGCGCCCGAGCACACCGTCGCGCAACAGGACGACCTGTTAGGCAAAGATCTGTTCGCCCGCAAGCCCAGCGAATGCTGCCGCATGCGCAAGGTCGCTCCGCTGTCCAAGGCGTTGCGCGGCTACTCCGCGTGGGTGACCGGTCTGCGGCGGGTCGAAGCCCCGACTCGCGCCAACGCGCCGCTGGTCAGCTTTGACGAAGCGTTTGGGCTGGTGAAGATCAACCCACTGGCAACATGGTCCGACGACGAGATGCAGAGCTATATTGACGAGCACGACGTTCTGGTCAATCCGCTTGTCTACGACGGTTATCCGTCAATCGGCTGCGCGCCGTGCACGGCCAAACCCGTCGAGGGTGCCGACCCGCGCAGCGGGCGCTGGCAGGGGCTGTCGAAAACCGAGTGCGGGTTGCACGCGTCGTGACAACCCTCGTGCTGACCGCTCATGGCAGCGCAGATCCGCGGTCCGCGACCAACGCGCGGGCGGTGGCCAACCAGATTCGCTTCATGCGGCCGGGCCTCCATGTGCGGGTGGCGTTCTGCGACCTGAATACGCCGCGCCTGGACGAGGTCCTGCGGCCGGACGCGGTGGTCACTCCGTTCCTGCTGGCCGACGCCTACCACGCCCGCATCGACATTCCTCGCCAGATTGCCGGCTGCGGTGCCGCCGTGCGACAGGCCGACGTGCTGGGAGAGGATGCCCGGCTGGTGGCCGTGCTGCACGAGCGGCTGGCCGAGTTGGGCATCACGACGCAGGACCCGAAGTTGGGCGTGCTGGTCGTAGCGATCGGCTCGACCCACCCCACGGCTAATGCCCGCACCGCCCGAGTCGCGGACAAGCTCATTGCGGACACCCAGTGGGCCTGTGCGACAACCGCATTCGCCACCGGGTCCGGGCCGTCACTGGCCGAAGCCGCTAATCGGCTGCGCCGTCGCGGCGCCCGCCACATCGCGATTGCACCGTGGTTTCTGGCGCACGGCCGGCTGACCGATCGAGTCGCGACATTCGCTGCGGCCGAGGGAATTCCGATGGCAGCTCCGCTTGGCGCACACCGACTGGTGGCCGAGACAGTGCTGGATCGCTTTGCGGCGGCGGTGGCCGAGCGCGTCGCGGCCTGACCGCGCCGCGCAGTGGGCTTCGTTGAAGGAGCCCCACTGGAGGGCTACGGTGGCCTTCACTATGAATTCGCCGACCACCCCGGATCCCGGAGAAACCGATGCTGGCCAGCCGGTCAGCAGGTGGGCGATCGCGGCGTTCCTGCTCGGCCTGGTGAGCCTCGCGCCGCTGAGCGTTATTGCCGGCATCATCGCGCTGGTCAAAGTCAGGGACGGGCGCAAGTCCGGTCGCGGGCTGGCGATCGCCGGGATTGTGATATCCGTACTGTGGACCGCGGTTTGGGCCTACAGCGCCTGGCCCAAGAACCAGCTGATCACCGGCACACTGCAATCCGCGCCGACGATGCGGGTCGGCCAGTGCTTCGACGACACCATCAATTCGCCTGCGAGCTGCGACAAACCACATTCCAGTGAGGTCTTCGCGATCCTGGCGCTAGCGCGCTTCCCAGACAGCGATGCCGAACAGAAGCAGATCGAGAAACGGTGCAAAGCGGAATTGCCGAAGTATTCATCGTCCGCCGGTCGCGACACGAAGATTCACGTCGACGCGTGGCCGCCGGGCACTGAGTCGCGATATATGGACAGCCACGCGGCGGGATGCGTCGCGCACTTCGATTCCGACCGGATCGGGTCGATCAAAGGCTGACCGGACTTAGTGTGACCTCGCCGAGGTTTCGGTCGCGGACGTATCGACTCCAGAGTTATTGTGCGCCAGTCCTTCTTCTGGAATGGGCGGCACCCGGGTGGCGCGCACGTACACGGTGTCCCCTTCCTTGAGGCCTAATGCTTGCGCATCGCCGCGGGTGATCTGAGCGGTGAACGGCCCGCCGGTGGCGGCATTGGTCAATTCCACCCGCACCTCGAAGCCCAGCATTACCACGCGGTCGATTGTGGCCCGGACCACGCCGGTCGCCTGGGTGGTGTCGTCGTCGCCGGCGATCTTCATGTCCGGACTGCGGCCGACCCGGATGTCATGCGGTCGAACCAGAGTGCCGTTCAGTGACGAGACCGCGCCCAGAAACGACATCACAAAGGCGTTGGCCGGAGTGTCGTAGACCGCGCTCGGCGACCCCACTTGTTCGATGCGCCCGTTGTTGAGCACGGCTATCCGGTCGGCGACGTCGAGAGCCTCGGCCTGGTCGTGGGTGACCAGCACCGTGGTGACATGTACGTCGTCGTGCAGCCGGCGCAGCCACGAACGTAGGTCGTCGCGGACCTTGGCGTCCAGCGCACCGAACGGCTCGTCGAGCAGCAGCACCTGGGGATCGACGGCCAACGCGCGGGCCAGTGCCATGCGTTGACGTTGACCACCGGAAAGCTGGCTGGGATAACGGGTTTGGAACCCGCTGAGCCCCACCACCTCGAGCAGGTTGTCCACCTTCTCAGCGATCTCGGCTTTGGGCCGCCGGCGGATCTTCAGCCCGAACGCGACGTTGTCCCGGATGGTCAGATGCTTGAACGCCGCGTAATGCTGGAACACGAAGCCGATATCGCGACGCTGTGGCGGCACCCGGGTGACGTCGCGGCCGTTGATGGTGATGGTCCCGGTATCGGGCTGATCGAGTCCGGCGATAGCGCGTAACAGAGTCGACTTGCCCGAACCGCTGGGCCCCAGCAGCGCCGTCAACGACCCGGTAGGCACTTCGAAATCGACATTGTCCAATGCGGCGAAGTCGCCATAGTGTTTGTTGGCGCCCCGCACCACGATCGCGTTAGTCATTAGCGCAACGCCTCCCTGTCACGGCTGCTTTGTGGCCCGCTTGAGGCGAGCATCGAGAATCACCTGAACGATCAGAACGAGCACCGACACCACCATCAGCAAAGTCGAAATGGCGTAGGCGCCATATTCGGCACCTCGGTTGTAGCGGTCGGACACCAAGAGTGTCAGCGTCTGCGACTGGCCCGGGAGGTTCGACGACACCATGATCACCGCGCCGTATTCACCGAGCGTGCGGGCGACGGTCAGCACGATGCCGTAGGTCAGACCCCAACGGATCGACGGAAGTGTGATGCGCCAAAAGGTCTGCCACCAACTGGATCCCAGTGTTGAGGCCGCCTGTTCCTGATCGGTGCCCACTTCATGCAGAACCGGCTCGACCTCGCGCACCACAAACGGCAGCGTGGCGAAGACGCTGGCGAGCACGATGCCGGGCAGGCCGAAGATGATCTTGAACCCGAAGTCCCGTTCGACGAACCCCAGCAGCCCGGCAGATCCCCACAACACAATCAACGCCACACCCACCACGACCGGCGAGACTGCGAACGGCAGATCGATGATCGCCTGGAGCACACCCTTGCCGCGGAACCGGTTGCGGGCCAGCACCAGCGCCGTCGGGATGCCGAAGATGACATTGAGCGGCACCACGATCGACACCACCAACACCGACAGGTTCAGCGCCGAGATCGCCGCCGGCGTACTGACCCACGCGACGAACTGGCCGAAACCGGGCTCGAAGGTCCGCCACAGGATCAAGCCAACCGGGACTACCAGCAGCACCAACACATAAGCGAGGGCAGCGAACCGAATCAGATAGCGCACCGGAAGTGATGGAGTCATGCCGACAACTCCTCACGCTTGGCCGCGCGCGAGCCCACGGTGCGCAAGACGAAGAGCACCACGAACGAGATAGCAAGCAACACAATGGATATTGCCGCTGCACCGGTACGGTCGTCATTCTCGATCAGCGTCCGGATCCACTGCGACGACACCTCGGTTTTGCCCGGCACCGCCCCACCGATCAACACCACCGACCCGAATTCACCGATGGCCCGAGCAAACGTCAGCCCGGCGCCGGTCAGCAGGACCGGAGTCAGCGCCGGCAGCACGACAGTGGTGAAAATCGTCGCGTTGTTCGCCCCCAGTGACGCCGCCGCCTCCTCGGTCTCACGGTCGACCTCGAGCAGCACCGGTTGCACGGCCCGCACGACGAAGGGCAGCGTGACGAAAGCCAACGCCACGCCTACACCCCATCCGGTGTGTTGCAGGTGCAGGCCGACTGGACTGTGATTCCCGTAGAGCGCCAACATCACCAGGCTGGCCACGATCGTGGGCAACGCGAACGGCAGATCGATGATCGCGTCGACGAGCCGCTTGCCCGGAAACTTGTCGCGGACCAGGACCCAGGCGATCAGCAGCCCGAAGAACATGTTCAGGACGGTGACACCGGCGGAGATTGTCAGCGTCACCCGGAACGACTCGACTGCAGCATTCGAGGTGATCGCGAGCCGGAACGCGTCCCAGCCGCCGCCGACGGATTGCCAGGCGATGGCGGCCAATGGCAGCAGCACGATGACGGACAACCACAGAACGGCGACACCGACTCGCAGTGATGTGCCGTCACCGCGTGACCTGTTGCGGCCCTGGCTGTTAGGACCGTGAGTGGGTCCGGTTACCCCGGTTGGTGTGGTGATCGTCATCCGGTGGCCTGCGTGTAAACCTTGGTGATGCTGCCAGATTTCTTATCGAACAGCTGCGGATCCACAGTGGACCAGCCACCCAGGTCAGCGATCGTCCACAGCTTGGCCGGCACCGGGAACTTGTCGCGGAACTCGGCGACCACCGCGGGATCGACCGGACGGAATCCGGCAGCCGCCCAAACTTTCTGGGCCGCCGCGGTGTACTGGAAGTTTTTGAATGCGACAGCGGCATTCAAGTGCGGGCTGCTGGTCACCACCGCCACCGGGTTCTCAATTTTGATCGTCTGCGACGGGTTGGTGTGGATGATCGGCTTGCCCTGGCGCTCCGTGGCGATCGCCTCGTTCTCGTAACTGATGAGAACGTCACCACTGCCCTGAACGAAGACGTCGGTGGCCTCGCGACCCGACCCGGGACGCAGCTTGACGTGCTGGCCGACCAGTTTGCGGATGAAGTCGAGGCCCTTTTGCGGGTCGCGGCCGCCAGCACTCTTGACCACGTAGGGCGCGAGTAGATTCCACTTCGCCGAGCCCGAACTCAGCGGGCTGGGCGTGATGACTTCCACGCCAGGCCGCAGCAAGTCGTCCCAGTCCTTGATGTTCTTCGGGTTCCCGGGACGGACCACCAGGGTCACCACCGATCCGAAGGGGATGCCTTTGGTGGCGTCTTTGTCCCAGTCCTTCGAAACTTTGCCGGCCTTGACCAGCCGGGCGACATCGGGCTCGACGGAGAAGTTGACGACGTCGGCGGGCTTGCCGTCGACGACACCGCGTGACTGGTCGCCCGAGGCGCCGTACGAGGCGATCACCTGGACGTCCTTGCCATCCTGCGAGGCATTGAACGCCGGAATTACCTTGCTCCAGCCGGGTTCGGGCACCGAGTAGGCGACCAACGTGATGCTGGTGTGCGCGTTGCCGGACCCGCCGCCACCGACGACATCGCTGGCACCGCCGTGACACGCCGTGACCATCCCCGCGGCGAGGGTCAGCGCGACAGCGTGCCGCCACCCCGCGGCATTTCGGATGTCGTCGAACAATGGTCGACCTTTCGAATGGGCTTGACGACTGACAAATCCCGTCGCGAAGGAAACCCGAATTTCAGCGCGCCGGGCGAAAGATCAGCGACAACAGTGCACGTCAGCAACGGCGCAATCGCCCACGGCAATCAGCGCCAAGACATGGCACTCGGTGCTGCCGGATGCTGCAAGCATGGCGGCAGCCTAACAGAATCCGCCGTATTCGCAGCCGAAGCTGATTGAGGTCAGCGCGTCAGCAACCAAGCGACGATCACCAGCACCACCAATGCGACCAGCACCAGGGTGACCCGGGATCGCGGCATACCCGCATTTCGACTCATCCGGGCTCTTCGTCGTTATGACGCACGCGCCGCATCACCTGGATGCCGCGGCCCAACGTCGCATCCAGCGCGACCGCGATGAGATAGGCCAACAGCAGAACGACCGGCATCACCACGATGGTCTGCAGGACGAACCCCAGCCCGGACAGCCACAACTCGACGCCGTCCCACCAGCTGAGGAATCCATTCACCGGGCTCACCCTACGTGAGTCAGCTCAGATCGCTGACCCTGTCCATCATCGCGCGGGCGATGTCGGTGGCACTGGTGTCCGGATCGCCCGTTCCCGGATCGGATGGCCGACGATCGCCGAAGAAGACGACCTCGACTTCGACGAGGCAGTTCAACCGGACACCGACGGCCCGCGCCTGCGGAGTGGGCTGTAGCGCCGGCATGTTGGGCAGCGTCGCGGTTGCGGTATTCGTCGCTGCGACAACGGAATCGGCGACGCGGACGTCGCCGATCACCGTGGTGGTACTTATCGGGCCGGTTTGTTCGGTCGTCGTCGCTCCCTTGCATTGCTGCCACTGCGGGGGGAACTTCGCGAACAACGCCTGGGCTTGCTCGGCGGACGGCAGGGCGACGACGCCCTGCATCACGCTGATCACCTGGGCTGGATCGCCGTTGTTCCACCACGACTCCGACGCGACGGTCTGGATATCGGCGGAGCTATAGACGCTCTTCTGCAACATCGCTGTCACGCCCAGGCAGTCGGCCGACTCCGCCGGGGCGTCGCGCTGGTCAAGCTTGTCGGCGCCGCCGAACTGCGCGGGCTGGCGGGCGACAAACGGCTGGCCGAGCATCCGCGACAGCGCGACGTCGTTGAGCATCACTCGCTTGACGGTCTGGCCGGACAACGGTCGCGGCTTCAGGTTCGGCGCCGGCTTCGCCGTGCCGTCGACAACCGGACCACAGCCCACTGCGAATGCCGCGACCAACACGCACACCGTAGTCAGCCCGACCGTCCGCATGGCTACTTCTTGTTGCCTTTGTCCCCAGTGGCGTCCGTGGACAGCGCGGCAACGAACGCTTCCTGCGGCACGTCGACCCGGCCGATGGTCTTCATCCGCTTCTTGCCTTCCTTCTGCTTCTCGAGCAGCTTGCGTTTGCGGGTGATGTCACCGCCGTAGCATTTCGAAAGCACATCTTTGCGGATCGCGCGAATGTTCTCTCGCGCAATGATTTTGGACCCGATCGCCGCCTGCACCGGCACCTCGAATTGCTGACGCGGAATGAGCTCCTTGAGCCTAGCGGTCATTTTGTTGCCGTAGGCGGCCGCTCCGTCCTTGTGCACGATGGCGCTGAACGCGTCGACGGCCTCACCCTGCAGCAGGATGTCGACCTTGACCAGCGATGCTTCCTGCTCGCCGGCCTCTTCGTAATCGAGGCTGGCATAGCCGCGAGTGCGCGATTTCAGCGAGTCGAAGAAGTCGAAGATGATTTCGCCCAGCGGCATGGTGTACCGCAGCTCAACCCGTTCGGGCGACAGGTAATCCATGCCGCCCAGCTCGCCGCGACGGGATTGGCAGAGTTCCATGATCGTTCCGATGAATTCGCTCGGTGCGATGACCGTCGTCTTCACCACCGGCTCGTAGACGGTGCGGACCTTGCCCTCGGGCCAGTCCGACGGATTGGTGACGATGACTTCGGAGTTGTCCTCTTTCTCCACCCGGTACACGACGTTCGGCGACGTCGAGATCAGGTCGAGGTCGAATTCGCGTTCCAGTCGCTCGCGGGTGATCTCCATGTGCAGTAGCCCGAGGAACCCGCATCGGTATCCGAAGCCCAGCGCCACCGACGTCTCCGGTTCGTAGGTCAGTGCGGCGTCGTTCAGTTGCAGCTTGTCCAGGGCATCGCGCAGGTTCGGGTAGTCGGAGCCGTCCACGGGATACAGCCCCGAATAGACCATCGGCTTCGGTTCGCGGTACCCGGTCAACGCCTGCTTGGCGCCGTGGCGTGCGGTGGTCACGGTGTCGCCGACCTTCGACTGGCGAACATCCTTCACACCGGTGATGAGGTAGCCGAC
The DNA here is from genome assembly GCF_049278535.1 of Mycobacterium sp. Lineage (GTDB taxonomy): Bacteria > Actinomycetota > Actinomycetes > Mycobacteriales > Mycobacteriaceae > Mycobacterium. The sequence goes on from NZ_JBAPMI010000164.1 coordinate 10,294, forward strand.
CTCGCCGACGCCGAGCCCGTCCGACGCCTTCGGGTCGGGCGAGACGATGCCGACCTCGAGTAGTTCGTGCGTTGCGCCGGTGGACATCATCGCGATGCGTTCGCGCGGAACGATTTTGCCGTCCACCACCCGCACGTAAGTCACCACGCCGCGGTAGATGTCGTAAACGGAGTCAAAAATCATTGCGCGCGTGGGTGCTTCCGGGTCGCCGGTGGGCGCGGGCACCTCACGCACGACATGGTCGAGCAGGTCGGCGACACCCTCCCCGGTCTTGCCCGATACGCGCAGGACGTCGGTCGGCTCGCAGCCGATGATGTGCGCGATCTCCGCGGCGTACCGCTCCGGGTCGGCGGCGGGCAGGTCGATCTTGTTGAGCACCGGAATGATGTGCAGGTCGCGGTCGAGCGCCAGGTACAGGTTGGCCAGCGTCTGGGCCTCGATGCCCTGGGCGGCGTCGACCAGCAGCACCGCACCCTCGCACGCCTCCAGCGCGCGCGACACCTCGTAGGTGAAGTCGACGTGGCCGGGCGTGTCGATCAGGTGCAGGACGTGGTCGACACCCTCGACCTGCCAGGGCAGCCGCACGTTCTGCGCCTTGATGGTGATGCCGCGCTCGCGCTCGATGTCCATCCGGTCGAGGTACTGCGCGCGCATCGACCGCTCATCGACGACGCCGGTGAGCTGCAGCATGCGGTCGGCCAGCGTGGACTTGCCGTGGTCGATGTGGGCGATGATGCAGAAGTTCCGAATCTGCGCCGGCGCGGTGAACGTCTTGTCGGCGAGGCTGCTGATGGGAATCTCCTGGTGAAGCCGGGGTTAGGCGCTACCAGGGTATCCAGGGACAGGCGCTGCAGCACAATCGCGGAACCGTTCGGCCAAAACGAAACCCCCGGGTGGTCCTCCGGGGCTCGTTGCGGAGCAGAAACTATTCAGCCAGCGATTCGAGGTCAGAAGTAACCGGACAAGGCAATCCGAGGAATTTTGCTAAGGATTTTTCAGATTTCTTGCGAACGTATGCGGGCGTCCAACCTGCATTCACCACGTCACGTCCTACCCAGGGCAAACGCACAGTGAGAGGCCGCCGGGACAGCTCACCTATGCTGCGAACATGGCGTCACAGTGGAGGACATTGCAGCGCCTGGCGGAAAATCTCGTGTTCAACGAAGCACCGAAGTTGATCCGGCAGCTGCAGCAGTCACCGACCGTCCAGCGCGGCATCAAACTCGGTCTGGATGTGCTCGCAGGCAACGCTGCCGAAACGCCGGCCGAGATCACCACCGGCCGCCCAGTGACCAGGAACAGTGCACCTACCGCGCATCGTGCCCGCAGGATCGTCTACTCACCCGACCTTGACGGTCGCGCCGACCCCGGCGAGGTGGTGTGGACGTGGGTGACCTATGAGGAAGACCCGACCCGCGGTAAGGACCGCCCGGTGCTGGTTGTCGGCCGTGACCACACCACGCTGCTTGGATTGATGATGTCCAGCCAGGAAAGACACGCCGCAGACCGGGACTGGGTGGGGATCGGCAGCGGCAGTTGGGATTACGACGGCCGACCCAGTTGGGTGCGACTGGACCGGGTGCTCGACGTCCCCGAGGCGAGCATTCGCCGGGAGGGTGCGATTCTGGAGCGCACCGTCTTCGAAGTCGTGGCCGGGCGGCTACGCCGCGACTACTCCTGGAGCTGAATCAGCCCTGGGTGATGTAGGACTGCAGCTGCTCGTGCTCGCTTTCCAGCTCCTGCATACGTGTCTTCACGACGTCGCCGATGCTGACGATGCCGATGAGTTTTCCGTCTTCCAGCACGGGCACGTGCCGTACGCGGTTCTCGGTCATCAGCATCGTGAGGCTGTCCACGGTGTCCGACTTACTACACGTCGAGACCACCGAGGTCATGATCTTCTCGACCGGTAGGGAGAGCACCGACGCTCCGTGGGCGTGCAGCTGACGCACGACATCACGCTCGGAAACGATGCCCATCACCCCGTCGGGACCGGCCACGACCATCGCGCCGATGTTGTGACTGGCGAGCCCGTCGAGCAACTCAGTGACCGACGCGTCGGGGTTGATCGTCACCACCGCGCCGCCTTTGCCGCGCAACACATCTGCAATCCGCATTTAGCCTCCCGCCGAGTGTGATCAGGTTCACAACCAGGCTACGGCGAGATGGACCGGGATGTCAGCAGCTGAGCGAAATCGAACGAATACCCAGGTCAGATTTGGCTGTGACCGAGCCGTGCACCCGCGACGATCAGCCAGACCAGCGCCGCAACCCGGGCCACCGGCAAGATCGGCCCCAGCAACGGCCAGACCAGCACCAGCGTCGCCAATTCGCACAGCGCAGCGATCGCCACCCCGGCCCGCGTCAGCGCCCGCGGCAGCTGCCCTCCGGCGGCCATGCCCGCGATCAGAACGCCCAGCGCCACGACGTGCGCGATGCCGCCAACCAGGAAGGTCAGTAAATACAGCGCCCGAACCAGCGTGGTGTCGCCGGTGATCTCCGGTCGCGACAACGTCCAGCCCAGCAACCCCGTCAGGCCCAAACTGCCGGCCGCCAGGATCCCGCCCGTCAACGCCATCGCCGGACTTGCGCCGGTGACGCCGAGCGAGCGCAGCCGGGCACTGGCGGTCGCAGCGTAAACCGCCAGCAGCACTGATGATCCGAATACCGCCACCGCGATGATGTGCACCGCGAGCGGTTGAGTCCGCACGTACTGCGCAACCGGACCGACCGGCCCGTACGGCAGTGGCATCAGGCCGCCGAGCGCGACGCCGATCGCCAAGCCACTAAAGAGCAACCCGATGCACATCGCGGCGAGCAGCGTGAGCGACGGACTGTTGTGTCGCCGCGAATCACCCATGCCGAAACGATAAGGCGGGAACGCTATGCCAATCGGGTGATTTCGACGACGACGTCAAGGTCGGTGGCACCCTGTCCGCGGTAGATCCCCTTCAGCGGAGATACGTCCGAATAGTCCCGGCCGACGCCGACACTGATGTACTGTTCGTTGATTTCGCTGTCGTTCGTAGGGTCGAGATCCCACCAACTTCCGGTCCATGCCTGAATCCAGGCGTGGCTCTGGCCGTCGACGGTCTCCCCGATCACCGCGTCGGCGTCGGGATGACGATAGCCGGACACGTAGCGTGCGGGAATTCCCATGCTGCGCAACACCATCAGCGACAGGTGGACGAAGTCCTGGCAGACGCCTTTGCCCTCGCGCAACGCGTCCAGGCCTGACGAATGCACGCTGGTGCTGCCCTTGACGTACTTCAGTTCGCTGCGCACCCATGCCGCCGCCGCGAGAACGGCATCGGCGGGCTCGTGCTCCTTGGCGATCCGCTTCCCCACGGCCGCAATACGTTTGGTCGCCGGTGTGTGATCGGTGGGGCGAAGCACCTCGTCGTACCGGTCGATGACTGTCTCGTTCTGCAGATCAGACCAGGTGAGCTCTTCAGTTGGGGAATCGGGACGCTCGGTCTCCACGACCGACGCAGAAGTCACAGTGAGCTCGGTATGTGGCGCGTGCAAGTCGAACGCCGTCACCGCGGTGCCCCAATAGTCGACATATCGGTACGACCTGGTCGCCGGGACGGTTTCGACGCGGTTGAGGACGACGTTCTGCCGGGAATCCGATCTTGGCGTTAGCCGGGCTTCGTTGAAGGAGGCCGTCGCCGGCGACGGGTAAGCGTAGCCGGTGGCGTGCAAAACACGGCTGCGCCACATCAGTTCTTCCCCTGCTTGGTCGGCAACGGGTCGCGGCGGCCGGCGTCAGACCAGGCAACCCACGGTGCGGCGTGAAAGTACTGTACCGCCAACGCTTCTCCCACGTCAGAACACGACTTCTGTAAGCCCGCCAGCCGCATCTCCAATGATTCGAGCAGCACTCCCGGCCGCACGAATTCGAGTTCGCTTCGGGCCCGGCCCAGCAGCCGCTGCGCCTCGGAAATGGCACCCACGCGGCTGTGCGGACTGTGCAACAGCTCGTCGAGATTATGCTCGGCCATCTTCAGCGAGTAGAAGATCGACCGCGGGAACAGGCGGTCGAGCAGGATGAACTCGACGACCCGATTGGCATCCAACACACCGCGATAGGTCCGAAGATAGGTGTCGTGGGCACCCGCGGAGCGCAGCACGGTCACCCACGCCGGAGACACCGCACTGTCACCCACTCGCGACAGCAACATTCGCACCGTCATATCCACCCGCTCGATCGCACGGCCCAGCATCATGAACCGGTAACCGTCGTCGCGTGACAGCGTCGAATCGGCAAGGCCGGCGAACATTGCGGCGCGACCCTCGATGAACGAGAGAAACTCGTGCGGGCCAAGACGTTTGGCGGCCCGCTCACGTTCACCCAGCGCGTTGAAGGTGGTGTTGAGGCATTCCCAGGTCTCGGTGGACGTCACCTCTCGGGCAGACCTCGCGTTCTCCCGCGCAGCAGTGATGGCGTCGACGATAGAGGAGCCGCCGCCGGTGTTTTTGCGGCGAAACGCCACCAAGTCGGTCAAGGACCAGACGTCCAGCTCGGTGTCGGGCTCGTCAATGTCCAAGACCTGCAACAGCACTCGCGATGTGTGGTCGGGGTCGACGCTGGAATCCTCCAGCAGTTGGTGCACCGTGACATCGAGGATGCGCGCTGTGTCGTCGGCCCGCTCGACGTAGCGACCGATCCAGTACAGCGCTTCGGCGTTGCGGGCGAGCATCAGCGGATCACCGCCTGCTGTTGTTGCTGCTGCTGACTCGGCTGTGGTTCCTGGGCCGGTTGCGACTTCGACTGTTTCTGCTGCTGCTGTTGCTTTTGTTGGGGCGGCTTTTCGCCATCCGTTTCTCCGCTGGTCGTGGCCGCCTTCGGCAGCGCCTTCACCACCTCGGCTGCACCGAGCTCCCGATCGGCCGCAGAGGTGCGCGACGCCAGCACCCAGGTGTCCTTCGATCCGCCGCCCTGGCTGGAGTTGACCACGCGCGATCCCTCGACCAGCGCCACCCGGGTCAGGCCGCCGGGCAACACCCATACGTCGTCGCCGTCGTTGACCGCGAACGGTCGCAGATCGACGTAGCGGGGCGTGAGCGTGTCGCCGATCTGTGTCGGGACGGTCGACAGCTGCATCATCGGCTGAGCGATCCAGCCTCTCGGGTCGTCGCGGATGCTTTTGCTGATCGCGTTGAGCTCCTTGTTGGACGCTTCCGGACCGAAGACGATGCCGTAGCCACCCGAGCCCTCGACGGGCTTGATCACCAGCTCGTCGACCCGGTCCAGCACCTCTTCGCGCTCGTCGTCCAGCCAGCAGCGGAAGGTGTCCACGTTGGCCAGCAGCGGCTTCTGCCCGAGGTAGTACTCGATGATGGTCGGTACGTAGGTGTAGACGAGTTTGTCGTCGCCCACTCCATTGCCGACGGCGCTGGAGATCACCACGTTGCCCGCTCGGGCCGCGTTGAGCAGGCCGGCCACGCCGAGCACCGAATCGGGACGGAACTGCATCGGGTCCAAGTAGACGTCGTCGATGCGCCGGTAGATGACGTCGACCTGGACTTCGCCTTCGGTGGTGCGCATGTAGACCTGGTTGTCCCGGCAGAACAGGTCGCGGCCTTCGACCAGCTCGACACCCATCTGACGGGCCAGCAGCGAATGCTCGAAGTACGCCGAGTTATAGACGCCCGGGGTCAGAACCACCACGGTCGGGTCAGCCTCGTTGGTGGCCGCGGATTTACGCAGCGCCCGCAGTAGATGGGCTGCGTAGTCGTCGACGGCGCGCACCCGGTGGCTGGCGAATAGGTTCGGAAAGACCCGCGCCATCGTGCGCCGGTTCTCCATGACGTACGAGACCCCGGACGGTGAGCGCAGGTTGTCCTCGAGGACCCGCCAGGTGCCTTTCTCGTCGCGGATCATGTCGATGCCGGCGACGTGGATGCGCACGCCGTTGGGCGGCATGATGCCGACGGCCTGGCGGTGGAAGTGCTCGCAGGAGGTAATCAGCCGTCGCGGGATGACGCCGTCACGCAGGATCTCCTGGTCTCCGTAGATGTCGTCGAGGTACGCCTCGAGAGCCTTGACGCGTTGGGTGATGCCGCGCTCCAATCGCGTCCAGTCGCCGGCAGAGATGACCCGCGGAACCTGGTCCAGCGGAAACGGCCGCTCCTGGCCGGACAGCGAGAACGTGATGCCCTGGTCGACGAACGCCCGGCTGAGCGCCTCGGCACGGTCGTCAAGGTCGTCGGCATCCGATGGCGCTAACTCCCGATAAATGCCTTTATAAGGTCCACGGACGTTCCCCTGTGCGTCGAACATCTCGTCGAACGCTTCGGTGTAGCTACCACCGGCAGAGTTATAGCCGTCGAAGATCGGCTCGTAGAGCGGCGGCGACTGCGGCTTGCTGCGCTGTTGCCGTTTGATTTCTCCAGGCACGGTTCGAAGGGCCACTGTGCCATGCTGCATCAGATCTTCTTGCTCTGCAGGTCCGGGGGCTTCACTTTGGGGGAAAGCATCAGGGACTGATACCCTAGGCAGTCGCCGCTTAAGCGTTAGAAGCGCTACAGCAAACGTGACACCCCAAGCCTCTGAAGATTTACGAAGGAAACACGCGTGGCCAACATCAAGTCGCAGCAGAAGCGCAACCGCACCAACGAGCGCAACCGACTGCGCAACAAGTCGGTGAAGTCGGCGCTTCGCACGGCTGTGCGCGCATTCCGTGAGGCCGCCGAGGCAGGCGAAAAGGACAAGGCAGCCGAACTGCTGGTCTCGACAAGCCGCAAGCTGGACAAGGCAGCCAGCAAAGGTGTGATCCACAAGAACCAGGCGGCCAACAAGAAGTCGGCGCTGGCCCACGCCCTGCACAAGCTCTGATCCAGAAGCTAGTCCGCGACCAGCTCCGCAACCTTTCGTACGGCCGCTTCCAGCGCATAGTCCGCGTCGGCGGCTGCGCCCTTCACGTCGGCGTTCAGTGCCGCCACCAGTCGCATCGCGGTGGCCACCGAGCCGCGCGACCACCGTCGAGCCTGCTTCTGCGCCTTTTGCACCCGCCACGGCGGCATACCCAGCTCGGCAGCCAACCGGTAGGGATCGCCGGACAGCGACCCGACCCGCCCGATGCTGTGGATGGCCTCGGCGAGCGCGTCGGCCAGCACCACATGCGGCTCGCCGCGCAACATCGCCCAGCGCAGCGCCTCGACGGCGCCCTCGACATCGCCCACCACGGCCTTGTCGGCGATATCGAACCCTTTCACCTCGGCTTTGCCGCTGTGGTACCGCCGCACCGCGGCGACGTCGACGTGGCCGCCGGTATCGGCGACCAATTGTGAACAGGCCGAAGCGAGTTCGCGTACGTCGGAACCGACCGCATCGAGGAGCGCCGACAGGGTGGCGTCGTCGACCTTGACCTTCAGTGCGCGAAATTCCTTGCGGACGAAATCCAAGCGTTCACCTGCTTTGGTGATCCGTGCGCACGGATGCACGTGGGCACCCAGCGCGCGAATCTGATTCGCCAAGGCTTTGGCGCGGCCACCACCCGAATGCGCGATCACCAATTCGGTGCCGGGCGGAACATCCGCGGCGGCCTTGGCGATCAATTCGGCGGCTTCCTTGCCGGCTTCTCCGGCGGATTCCAATACGACGACGCGCTCGTCCGCGAACAGTGACGGGCTGAGCAGTTCGGCCAGTTCGTAGACGCCGACGTCGCCTGCCCGCACCCGGTTCACCGGCACATCGTCGGTGCCCGCGCGCTTGCGTGCCGCGCGCAGAACGTCCGCGACGGCGCGCTCGACCAGCAGCTCCTCGTCCCCCAGGACGAGGTGCAATGCCGAATCCTGCTGGCTCACCGTTTGATCGTGTCACGTCCGGCCGACAGCACCGCCGGCCCCTGCCAGCAGCCCCGACACCGACCAGGCGATCAGTGCGCAACCCGCTATGGCCAGGCCCGCCCGAAACCACCTGGACCGCCACAGCAACACCGTCAGCAGTCCCGCCGCGCCCACGACAAGCACGCCGGCAATCCCGGACGGCACCGGGACGCTCGCCGCGGGGATGCTTGCGGCCCAGTGCGCGATTCGCAGCAGCCACCACAGTTCGGGGCCGGTGAACCGCATCAGCAGTTGCGCACCGGCCGGCCAGAACAGGCACAGCGCGGCGGCCGCGGTGCCGAGCACAGTGATCGGCGCAACCAACGCCGCGACCGCCAGATTGGCCGCCGCGGACACCAGGCTCAGCCGGCCGGAGATGCCGGCGATCAGCGGCGCCGTGACCAGCTGCGCGGCACACGCGACGCAGACGGCGTCGGCCAACGGCTTGGGCCAACCCGCCGAAACCAGGCGTCGCGACCAGATCGGCGCGACGACCACCAACGCGGCCGTCGCCACCACCGACAAAGCCAGGCCCACATCGACCGCCAACTGCGGTGCGACAACCATCAGCAGCAGAACGGTGGCCCCCAGAGCCGGAATCGCTTGCCGACGGCGCGACGACAGCACACCCACCAAGGCGATCGCGCCCATCACTGCCGCGCGCAACACACTGGCAGTGGGTTGCACCACGATGACGAACAGCACCAAGGCAATGCCGGCCAGCCCCACGGCGGCTCGCGGGCCGAGCAGCCGTGACGAAAACAGCACCGCCCCACACACGATCGTCACGTTGGCACCGGACACCGCGGTCAGGTGCGTCAGCCCGGCAGTGCGGAACTCTTGACCGGTCACCGGGGTGACCGTCGACATGTCGCCGAGAACCAACGCCGGCAGCATCGCTGCCTGATCCGCGGGCAGCACCTGCCGAGCCGTGTCCGCGAACCCGGTGCGGACCGCGTAGGCGGCCCGCTGCACCGGACCGGCGCCACCCAGTGTCGGCGCACCGATCGCGGTGATCACAGCCACTGACAGGTCGTGACGCCTTGGCGGGGCGATTCTGGCGCGAAAGCACATCGGCCGGCCGACCATGACGCCCGCGAAGTCGTGCGCCGGCGCGAAAACGACTGCGCGGCCCGAGGTCTCGTCGTCCCCCAGCCGGCGCAGCGCGGCACGGAACAACAGCCGGCCGTGCCCCACCGACGCGGCACTTTCGGTGGGGGTGACGGCGACCTCCACGGTGGTGCCAAACGTGGCGACGATGCGGTGGTGAGCGACCGCGTTGGCGCGCAATGCGATCGCGAACCCGAAGCCCGCACCGACAACGCCGGCGGCGGCCAACCCGATGCCGATCGCCCGCATCCTCGTCCGATGGGCTCCGGCGCGCCACACCAGCACACCCGACACACCGCCTGCCGCACATAGAGTTCCGACAATGTTTCCGATCGGCCACAAGATTCCCGCGGCCGTCACCACCCAACTGGTCACCGCCGCCGGCACCAGACGCGCATCCAGCCGCGCTGTCGTCGGGTCGGCGAGAGATGATTGCGCCACCGGCCTTAGACACGGACCAGCGGGCGCAGCTTCTCCAGCCGCCCGGGGCCGATGCCGTCCACCTCCGCCAACTGGTCAACGCTGCTGAACTTTCCGTTGGCATCCCGCCAGGCCACGATCGCAGCGGCGGTCACCGGCCCAACGCCGGGCAGGACGTCCAACTGCTGCACCGTGGCGGTGTTGAGGTTGATCACCGGAGCCGGGACGCCCTTGGTCCGTCGGGACGAGGACGTGGAGGGCCTGGGAGCCGCCGAATCGGGGCTCACCGAACTGCCCAAGACGGGGGGCTGGCCCTTGACCGGCGCGATGCCTACCACGATCTGCTCACCGTCGTCGACCTGGCGGGCCATGTTGAGCCCGATCGTGTCGGCGCCGTCGGTTGTTCCCCCGGCCGCCTTCAGCGCGTCCGCGATCCGCGCGCCGGCCGTCAAGGTGACCAGGCCCGGCGTGTGCACCAGGCCCACCACACTCACCACCACCGGTTGGTTGGGCCGGGCTGACGAGCCCGGGCTCGCGCCGCGGCTCGCCGTGGACGCCATGTCGACCGGCGGTAGCTTCGCCGACACCACCGGAGCGGGCTGCTCGCGCATCAGCGTGAAAATGGTGACCAGCACGGCGATCGCCGCGATCGCGGCCAGGGCAACAGCACCCGCGCGGCCCGGGTCCGCGCGCACCCTGGCCAACCAGCCGTCATGGGACGCCGAGCCGTCCGGCAGCCAACGCGGTAACAGGGAATTCGGGTCGGTATCGGCATCGCTGCCGTCGGCATCGCGGTCCGATCGCGCGACCGCGTCGGGCTGAGCGCCCAGTCGCCGGTGCAATCGTTCCGCGGGCAGTTCTGTTCGCATGCGCCGACGGTAGGGGCGCCGACCGTCGCGGCGACGCCATCGCGCGGCTGACAAGCACTGCCTGTGGACGGACCCACAGCTGTGCGCAAACGGCTAGCGCCGAGCCGCCTGACTGGTTGGTTGGGCAGACGGATAACGTGCATCACAGGACCGTCAGATCCAGCAGAGGAGACTGCCATGCAACTGGCGCTCACGAAGGACGAAGCCGCCTTCCGCGACGAGCTGCGCACCTTCTACACGACGAAGATTCCAGCCGAGATCCGCGAACGGACCCGCTCAGGCGAGGGGCTCGACCGCGACGACATCGCGACCAGCCACAAGATCCTCAACGAGCACGGTCTGGCGGTACCCAGCTGGCCGGTCGAATGGGGCGGTAAGGACTGGACGCCGGCTCAGCACCAGATCTGGCTGGACGAGATGCAACTGGCATGTGTGCCGGAGCCACTGAACTTCAACGCCAAGATGGTCTGCCCGGTGATCGCCGAGTTCGGTTCGCCGGAGATCAAGCAACGCTTCCTGCCACCGACGGCCAGCCTGGACATCTGGTGGTGCCAGGGGTTCTCCGAGCCGGAGGCCGGCTCGGATTTGGCGTCGCTACGCACCACCGCATTGCGCGACGGCGACAGCTACGTCGTCAACGGGCAGAAGACGTGGACGACGCTGGGCCAGTACGCGGACTGGATTTTCTGCCTCGTGCGCACCGACCCGCAAGCACCCAAAAAGCAGGCCGGCATCTCGTTCCTGCTCATCGATTTGGACACCCCCGGCATCACGATGCGCCCGATCAAGTTGATCGACGGCAGCGTCGAGGTCAACGAAGTGTTCTTTGAAGATGTCCGGGTGCCCGCCGATCAGCTTGTGGGAGAAGAGAATCAGGGCTGGAGCTACGCTAAGTTCCTGCTGGGTAACGAGCGGACCGGTATCGCTCAGGTCGGCCGCACCAAGATTCGTCTCGCCGATGTCAAGAAGCGCGCCGCCGAGTCCGGCCTGCTCGACGACCCGCTGTTCGCCGCCCGAGTCGCCGAAGCCGAAAACGGTTTGCTGGCACTAGAACTCACTCAGATGCGAGTCGCATCCGGGTCGAAGGGCGGCAAGCCCAACCCCGCGTCGTCGGTGCTCAAGTTGCGCGGCAGCCAGTTACAACAGATCGCCACCGAATTGCTGGTCGAGGTCGCCGGCCCGGACTCGTTACCGTTCGAAGCCGGCGACGATATCTCGTCACCGCAGTGGGCTCAAGGCAGCGCGCCGCATTACCTGAACTACCGCAAGACATCGATATACGGCGGTAGCAACGAAGTGCAGCGCACCATCATCGCGTCGACAATTCTTGGCTTGTAAGACCGAAAACAAGGAAGAGACATGGACTTTCAGTTGAGCGACGAGCAGGTCCTGCTGCGCGACACCACCCGTGATCTACTGTCCCGCAGCTACGACGCCGAGAGCCGTATCAAAGTCATCGCCTCCGACCTTGGTTGGAGCAAAGAGGTGTGGACGCAGCTGGCCGAGATCGGCATTCTCGGGCTCGGATTCGACCCCGATGAGGCCGGGCAGATCGAAGTGATGACGGTGCTGACCGAAGTCGGGCGTCGACTGGCGCCCGAACCGGTCGTGCACGCGGCACTGGGGCCCGGCGCGATCATCGCCGAGGTGGGCAACGACGCGCAGAAGGAACTGCTCGACGAAGTCGCCGAGGGTCAGCGGCTACTGGCCTTTGCGCACCTCGAGCCCGGTGCACGGGCGGCCTCCACCGAGAATGTCGCGACAACCGCTGTGCAACAGGGTGGTTCGTGGGTGCTAAGCGGACGGAAAAACCCGGTGCTCGCCGGCGACTCCGCCGACACCCTGATTGTCAGCGCCAAACTGCCCGACGGCGGAATCGGCTTGTTCCTAGTCGATGGCGATGCCGTAATTCGCCACACGTACCGCACATTCGACGGCCAGCGTGGCGCCCAGATCGACCTGGACAACGCGGCAGGCGAACCTCTCGGCGACGCGGTGGACGCGTCAGCGGCCATCCGCAACGGCGTGGTGCGCATCCAGTCAGCGCTGTGCGCGGAGGCGGTCGGAGCCATGGAAGAAGCGCTGCGGCTGACGACCGATTACCTCAAGCAACGCAAGCAGTTCGGGGTCACCCTGAACACCTTCCAGACGCTGACCCAGCGCGCGGCCGACATGTACGTCTCGCTGGAATTGGCCCGCAGCATGAGTCTCTACGCCGGCCTGTCGGTCGCGGACGGCAATTTCGATCCGGTGATCGCGGCGCGCGCCAAGCTGCAGATCGGCCGGTCCGGCCGCCACATCAGCCAGGAGGCCATCCAGTTGCACGGCGGCATCGGAATGACCAATGAATACCCGGTCGGCCACTACGCGGCGCGGCTGACCGCGATCGACCACACGTTGGGCTCATCGCAAGACCAGCTGCACGTATTGATCGATCAGGTCGACGACTACGAAGTCGTCACGCTCTAACACCCGAAATGGCTGAACTCTCCGCCGAAGTCATCCAGTTCCTCTCCGAAGGCACTCGTACCGGGATGCTGGGGTTCCTGGCCTCCGATGGTCGGCCGCTCGTTGCCCCGGTGTGGTTCGTCGTCGACAACGGTCAGCTGGTCTTCAACACCGACGGTGATTCGGCGAAAGGCCGTGCGCTGGCCAGGGATTCACGGGTCGTCATTTGTGTCGACGATCCACATCCGCCGTTCTCGTTCGTGCAGGTTCAGGGTATCGCCAGCGCCGAGGAGAATGCGCCGGACCTGCTCGATGTCGCCACCCGGATCGGTGGGCGCTACATGGGCGCCGATCACGCCGAGGAGTTCGGCCGGCGTAACGGCGTCTCGGGCGAGTTGGTGGTGCGGGTCCAGCCGACGAAAGTCAACGCGACGTTCCGCGTCGCCGGCTGAACCCACCTCACATCAGCTCACTCGGTGGCAGCGGACTCGCTTTCCGCTACCTCAGCCGGTTGCGGCGGTCCAGCCGATTCCGCATCGACCGATGCTGACGCCTCTTGCGCCGCAACGGCTTCGGCCTCACCCGGCTCCGATGCGGCGGGCGCCGCGTCGGACGGCGCTTCACCATCGGCATCGGGAAGCTGAGCCGCGAGGTACTCGGCAAGTCCCCCGATCGTCGGATAGTCGAACACCGCTGTCGCGTTGATCGTGAACGCGCCGCCGAACTGGCTGTGCAGCCGGTTGCGAAGTTCGACCGCCATCAGCGAATCCGTACCCAGGTCGATGAACCGACTGGTTGCGGCCGGCGGTTGTGCAAGCCGCAGGAAGTGCTGCACCTCTCGCTGGAGGAACTCGGTCACGAAGCTGGCGCGCTGTGCCAGCGGAGTCTCCTGCAGTTGACGGAGCAACTCACTGTCACCGGTCACCTCGCCGAGCTCACTCGGCAGCACGAGGTCGAGAATCGGTGGACGAGAACCGCCGAGCACCTTGGCCGCACGCTGCCAGTTGGCCTTGAGCACCGTGGCCTGCGCAGTTCCGTTGGCGACAACTTCCGCGAGCGCGCTGAGCGCGGCCGAGGGATCCAGCGGAATGAGGCCCTGCGCACTGATATTGGCGACCGCGGCATCCGAAGAGGCCATACCCCCCTTGCCCCAGGGACCGAAGTTGACACCAGTTGCCGGCAGCCCTTGCGCCTGTCGATCCGCGACCAAACCGTCGAGGAGCGCATTGGCAGTCGAGTAGTTGGCCTGACCGGGCGAACCGAGCAAGCTGGACACCGACGACGACACGATGAAGAAGTCGAGCTGGTCCTTCCTCGTCAGCTCGTCCAGGTAGGACGCACCGAACGCCTTGGGCGCCAACGTGGTCCGGAACCGGTCCATGTCCTGGTTCGACAGCAACGCGTCATCGAGCACACCTGCCAGGTGCGCCACTCCCGCAAGTGGAGGCAACTCCGCCCGGATCCGTTCCAGCAGCTTCTCCACTTCCGACTCCTCGCCGACATCGGCGGCGAACGTGTGAATGCGGCACTTGTAGCGCTCGATGATGTCCTCGATAACCCGTTGCGCATCCGCATCGGGGGCGCGCCGACTGGTCAACACGATGTCACCGGCGCCGAGCTGGGCCAGATACGCCGCCGTGTGCAGACCGATCGCACCGAGACCACCGGTGATCAGATAGCTGCGATCACCGCGGGGCGCAAGCGGAGTCGGCATCTGGCAGACGATCTTGCCGATGTGCCGCGCCTGCTGCATGCGGCGGAACGCCGTCCTGGCCTCCGCCAGCGGGTAGATCTCAGCGGGCAGCGGCGTCCACTCCCCCTTGGCCAACCCTTCCGACACCTCGCTGAGCAAGGCGCGAATGCGTTCGGGTTCGGTGAACATCACCGTGTCCAACGCGACGATCTCGTAGGCGATGTCGGGTCGGGCCTCGGCCATCTGCTCGGGCGTCCAGATGTCGCGCTTGGCGATCTCAGCGAAGCGGCCGTTCTTGGCGGTCGCCCGCACGGTCGCTTCGACGAACCCTTCGCTGGTCAGGCTGTTGAGCACCACATCGACGCCGGCACCGTCGGTGTCCGCGAGGATCTGATCGGCGAAATCGGTTGTGCGAGAGTCATACACATGCTTCACGCCGAGCTTGCGCAGCGTTGCCCGCTTGAAGGTGCTCGCCGTTGCGTATACCGCTGCACCATGTTGTTGCGCCATCTGGATGGCGGCCAATCCGACACCACCACTGGCGGCGTGGATGAGCACCTTGTCGCCGGGATTCAGCTTGGCCC
>NZ_JBAPMI010000165.1:0-11286 GCF_049278535.1 Mycobacterium sp.
CCGACCGGTGGCGGCGGTCCCGGCGGCGGTGGCGGCAGCATCCCGGGCGTTGGCGGTGGCAGCGGCGGACCGGGTGGCGGCGGCGGCTGCATTCCCGGAGTGGGTTGCGGCGGCGGCTGACCGCGACCCGCGTTGCCCGGAAACTCTTTGCAGATTCGAGGCCCCAAGATCTTTTCCCTCAACCCGTGCGCGGTTTAGGGTCTGGGCAACTCGACTGCTAGGGGACCGCACATGGCCAGGCTCAGGTTTGGGTACTTCATCGCACCGTTTCACCGTGCAGGAACCAATCCGACGTTAGCCATGCGGCGAGATCTCGAATTCGTCGAACACCTCGACGCGCTGGGCTTCGACGAGGCGTGGATCGGCGAGCATCACTCTGCCGGCAGCGAGATCATCGCCTCGCCGGAGATTTTCATCGCGGCCGCCGCGGAACGGACCAAGTGGATCAAGTTGTGTACCGGGGTCATCTCCCTCGCGTACCACAACCCACTATGGGTCGCCGACCGGTTGATGATGCTGGATCACCTCACCCACGGCCGGGTGATCGGCGGGGTCGGGCCGGGCTCACTGCCCAGCGACTCGTCGATGATCGGGCTGACGCCGACCGACACCCGAGAGTTGTTGGACACCAACCTCGACATCCTCGTGCGGCTGCTGCGCGGAGAGACAGTCTCGGCGAAAACTCCAACACACGATTTGCACAACGCGCGTTTGCAGCTTGCCCCGTACTCCGATGGCGGTGTCCCGCTGGCGGTGGCCGCGGTCGCCTCGCCGACGGGTGCGCGACTGGCCGGCAAGCACGGCATCGGCCTGCTGTCCATCGGGGCGACGCTGACGATCGAGGGCTTCAACGCATTGCAGTACCACTGGGACATCGTCGAAGAGCGCGCGGCGGTCTATGGCACCACGGTCGATCGCAAGAACTGGAGCCTGGTCGGTCCGTTCCACGTCGCCGAAACCGAGAAGCAGGCACGCGAGGACGTGAAATTCGGTCTCGAGCCGTGGTTCCGGTATTTCCAGAAGGTCGCCGCGTTCCCGCAGATGACCATGCCGGGCGAGCAGATCGACGAGATGATCGACGTCATCAATGACAACGGCGCCGGGGTGATCGGCACGCCGGAGCGAGCGCGGGAACAGGTGCAGCGAATGTGGGACCAGTCCGGCGGTTTCGGCTGCATGCTGCAGATGGGCCACGAATGGGCGAACCCGGCGGCGACCAAACGGTCGGCCGAATTATTCGCCGCCGAAGTGATGCCACACTTTCAGGGTCAGGCGCAACCGACACTGGATGCCGCCACGCGTGCCAGCGAGGTGCGAGAAGGCCTTGCGCAGTCGCAGAACGATGCCGTCGCACATATGACCAAGAAGTATCAGGACGAAATCGACTCGAAATAGCCGGCTTCGGCGTCAGCCGGCGAGTTCCGGCAACGACGCTGACTACATCGACTGCAGGATGGCGGTCGCGACGGCCAGGCCCAGCCCGATCACCGCCGGCGCTGAGTCAGATGCGCTGTCGGATGCCTTTACGTGGAAACCGATGGCGCCCAACAGAAGTAGAGCCAGTCCGACGGCAGCGGCGATGCCGATCGGCGGCCACGACAGGCCCGCCAGAATGCCGGCGACACCGGCGAGCTCGAGCGTCCCGATCACCCGCCACTGCATCGGGTTGACGCCGAGATGATCGCGGGCCTCCAACGACTGCTTTACCCCGAGAAGCTTGATCGATCCGGCGAATCCCATCAGCACCGCAAGCAAGGCCGTCACGACTACTTTGGCGATCATCGCTACACCGTAGTCCTCAGCCCGCGATGCCGGTGGCCGATGCGAAGGCGCGCAGCTCGCGCTCGATGTCGGATCCCGCTGGCTGATAGGCGACTTCGGTGACCCCGACCGATGCAAGGTCATGCATCCGCGCCGCGACCTGCTCCGAGGTGCCGGTCAGCGCCGCGGCACTGGCTATCGGAATGAGGTCGGCAACGTACGGCTCGTCCCGCGGGTTGGCTTTCACCAGGTGACCTTCGTGGATGGCGAGATGTCGTTCGTCCTCCGGGTGGGCCTCGACCGCCTCACGCCACCCACTCCCGCCCGGTAGCGCGTCGACGACCGCGGCGCCGCCGCGCTCGTACATGGCGTGATACATCACCACCGCTCCGGGGGCCACGGCGTCGACGACCCGCGGAGAGGTCAACTCCTCACCCTCGTCGAGCACCGAACCAAAGGACAGCAACGCCCGCCATTCGGCGGCGTTGACGGCATCGGGCTGCGGCACGGCCGCCGAGAACACGCCGTCGCCGAGTTCGGCCGCCACGGCCAGGCCCTTCGGTCCGTCAGCGCCGATCAGGATCGGCACGGTGATCGGCCGCGCGGCCCCGAATCCCGGCGGGTGCATCATCCGGATTTTGGCGCCGTCCCATTCGGCGGTCTCGCCGGCCAGCAGCGCCTTCAGACAGCGGACATATTCGGCGACCTGCCGCCACGGCATCGGCCGCTTACCCAACGAAAACCGCCCGGTGAATCCCGATCCGATGGCCACCGCGACGCGGCCCGGCGCCTGGTCGACAAGCTCGGCGATGGCGGCCGCGTTGACCATCGGGTGCCGCAGGCTGGGAACGAGCACACCGGGGCCGAGGCCGATGCGCGACGTACGTTCGGCGCATCGCGTCAGGACCATCCACACGTCGGGATACAGCGCAGGGGAGTCGTAGAGCCACGCTCGCCGGTAGCCGAGTGATTCAGCCAGTTCCACGTGCGCCGGGGTGTCCGATGAGGTTGCGAACGCACAAGAGATGTCCATACCCGGACACTAACTGAGGCCTGTGACTAAGGTGCGTCGTCGGCGACCAGACCTTTGACCTGCCGGTAGTAGATGACCTTGCCGCCACCGGCCCAATTGCCCTCGGGGATTTCATGAATCAGCGTCCAGATGTGAAACGCTCGGTCGCCATCGGGCTCGATTCCCGCGGCCGCACACACCGCTGCGTGCACGTCGGCCGCAAGTTGCTCCTTGCGGTCTTTCGTCAGTGCGCCGTCGAACACCGTCGTCTCCACCCGAAATCGGGGCGCGCCCTCGCCGCGTCCGCCGACCGATTGGGCGGCGGGATCCAGCTCGTGCAGATACACCACGGTGTTGTCACGCAGAAACGGTGTGTCCGGCGCTCTTTCGGCACGCAACAATGCGGTGACGAGTTCGTCGGTCAGACGTTTTAGCGCCTCCTGATCCAATGAGCCACGCACGTAGGTTAGATCGATCATCGGCATCGCCCGGACCTCCTCACAGCGTCGTCAGGGACGAAACGGGCCATCGCTTTATTGCTCCTCGGTAGGGTTTTGGCAAACGCGGTTGAGTGGATGCTCAACGATCAGGAGCGTATCGACAAGGGGTTGCGGATGGCGGGAATGGCCGAGCTGGTGCCGGTGCTGCCTGCGCATCGTTTCGACGAAGCTGCGCTGGCCCGGTACCTGCGCGGCCGGCTGCCCGGATTCGACGGCCAACTGCAGGTTCGACAATTTCAGGGCGGCCAGAGCAATCCCACGTTTCACCTGCAAACCACCGGTGGCGACTACGTGCTGCGAAAAAAGCCACCCGGCAAACTGTTGCCCCGGGCGCACGAAGTGGAACGCGAGCACCGCGTCATGGCCGCGCTGGCCGACACTGACGTGCCAGTGCCACGCATGCAGTTGCTGTGCGATGACGAATCCATCCTCGGTACAACATTTTTCGTGATGAATCACGTTCCGGGACGAGTCTTTCCGGACCGGGTCATGCGCGAGGAAACCCCCGCACACCGAGCCGCTGTGTACGAGGACCTCGCTCGTGTGCTCGCGGCGCTGCACCGGGTGGATTGGCGCGCCGTCGGACTCGAGGGCTTCGGCCGCCCCGAGGGTTATATGCAACGCCAGGTGGCGCTCTGGACTCGCCAGTGGGAGGCCGCGAGCATGGAGGACATGCCGGCGATGGATCGGTTGGCGGCGTGGCTTCCCGAGCACCTGCCGCCCGACGACGCGCCACCGTGCATCGCGCATGGTGACTATCGGCTGGGCAACGTCTTGCTGCACCCGACCGAGCCGCGGGTAGTCGCGGTGCTGGACTGGGAGCTGTCGACGATCGGTAATCCGCTGGCTGACCTCGGTTACTTCTGCGTGACTTATCACGTGCCGGGCGGACCCGGCGGCAGAAGCGGCGTCCTCGGCGAAGACCTCACGGGCACCGGAATTCCCAGCCAACAGGCATTCCTGGACAGCTACTGTGCGCACGCCGGCCGTGAGATTCGCGACTCGCTCGACGTTTTCGTGGTGTTCTCGATGTTCCGGCTGGCCTCGATCACCGCCGGGGTTTGGCGGCGCGGCGTCGAAGGCAACGCGGCCGATTCGCGCGCTGGCACCGACGAATACCGCGAGCGCTATCGCGGCATGGCTGAGGCTGCCTGGAACCTGGCGCAAAAGATCACCGCCTGAACAACTTTCGGATAGTTACAGGCTGGCGAAGTAGAAGCCCAGCAACAGCGCGAACAGCCCGAGTACCCATCCGCTCGTGGTGGCCTTGAGCCAGACAGGTGCGTGCCGGACCTCCATGAAATGCCGGATCACCACGTGCGCTTTGACCGCCGCAATCAGCAAGACGACGGTCGTGACCGTGGTGTTGATTTGGTGGGAGGCTCCGCCGTCGAGGGCGATCAACGATGACGCTATGGTCACCGCCGTGAGCAGGACCCACACGATTGTCAGCGGATTGCGGATCAATGACGTCATGACCTACCTCATCAAGTAGAGCAGGGCGAACAGGACCAGCCACAAGACGTCGACCATGTGCCAGTAGGTCGCGCCTGTTTCGACGAACGAGATCCGTGGCGGCTTGGATGTTTTCAGGTTCCGGATGACGAAGCACATAATGACCAGGCCTAAAACGACGTGGCACAGATGCATCCCGGTCATCACGTAGTAGTACATGAAGAACAAGTTTTTTCCCGGCGTCAGACCGGCGCTGATCTCGGGGATCCACTCGAACATCTTGAGCAGTGGAAAGGCAGCGCCAAAGGCCAGTGCAATCCAGAAGGCGCGAAGCCCGGCGGCTGCGTTGCCGGCGCGCGCCGCTGCGGTGCCCAGGGCTACGAAGAGTGAACTTGTGAGCAGCACAACGGTATTGACGGCGCCGATGTCCAGATTCAGCCGAGCCTGGCTGGCGAGGAACAGCTCGTGATTCTGGCCTCGGAAGTACATGTAGCCGACGAAATAGACGCCGAAAATGAGCAGGTCGCCGATGACGAAAAACCACATGCTCGATGCGCCGGGGACATGACCGCGTGCGCGGGCAGCGCCTTCAGACTGATGGACGTCTTGAGCAACGTCGGTCATGCGCTCGTCCTCGACGGGACATCGAGGACGCCAGGAGGTAGCTCAGGCGGGGCATTGCCGAGCTCGGCCGCGGGTTGGCTCTTGATCGCCTTGAAGATGAAGACGTACACGATGATCTGCCACGAGACGTAAAGCGTCATAGCGAACCAAAAGGTCATCAAGCCGTTCCAGGCGAACGGTCCCGTTTTGGTGATCCAGACCGGGGCGGCCATCAGCTCGGTCACGTATTGCCAAATCGTGTAGTAGCCCAGCCATTTCGGCAGGATGTTGTTTTCGTCCAGAATGATGGCAAGGCCAAAGGCCATCCACATGACGCAGAAGCAGCCCAGTGAGCCGATGAACGCCAGGTAGCCGAAGTCGTAGAGCATCGTCAAGACGGCCGGGCTGTAGCCAGGGCGGAATGCGCCGAGGCCAAAGCAAAACATCGGGAAGAGCATGCCGACGATGGCGCCGGTAATGGCGCCGATCATCATCGAGTAGCGAAATGCAGGGCTGACCGACATTCGCTTGACCTGCATGAGATAGCAGGCGTTCGACACCGGCGCCAGGCCGTAGGCCAGCGTCAGGATCACGCACGCGACCAGCAGGTTGTGGGAGTGCATGAAGTCGACGATGCGCGGTGTCGGACTGCTCGGCGACCGCGGCGGCATCATCCAGCTCAGCGGCACGAACACCAGCCCGAACAGGTTGAAGAAGAATGGCACGCTCCAAAATGCAATCCACTGATCGAGTTTGCGATTCGTGCGCCACGACTTTGCCTGTTCGGCCTCGGACCGGGGAGCCGTCGCCACGCTGTCGCTCATGCGAGAGCCACTCGATCGTCACCCTGATGGTTGACGGCACGCCGCAGGACCACGAACATCACCACGATGTAGACCGCAAATGTCGTCAGCCGCAACGTGAATGACAGTGCACCGTTCCATGCGAGCGGCCCCGTTTTGCACAGAATCGAGAAAGCACTTGGGGCCAGCAGCGCAACTGTTGCGACGTTGAAGTGCGCGGCCCAGCGCGGAAAGATCGGATGTGTACGGTTGTCGAGGTAGATGCTGAGCGCGAAACACAGGTTCTGCACCATGATGGTGCCGACCGGCGCGATGAAGAAGAACCAGGCCATGTCGTTGAGCAGACTGGTCAGTTGCGGGTCCCGCTCCGGCCGGAACGCGGCCATTCCCCAGCAATAGTCGGCCAGGATGAACGCCGTTGTCCCGACGCCGACGCAGATGAGGTACGCATACGTCAGGACTGTGCTCGATGTGGCGATTCGGGAGATTTGCACGGCGGTTACCGCGAACAGTGGAACCAAAGAGCACGCAATGAGGTTGCACAGGATCGCCACACCGAGGATCCCTGTCGTGTTTCCCCGGAAGAACGCGGCCACCTGGTCGGGCGTCAAGGTTGGCGACAGCGGCGGTGAGAACACCGGAAACATCAGATAGGCAAGCGCGAACAATGCCACCGCCGGAGGCGCCGTCCATAACAGGATGCGTTGACCCCTGGTGTTCATCGATGCCGTCCCTGCCTCAACCGTGTGGTTCTAGACCTAGCACGTTCGCTGACAAATGACAACGAAATCTGCGAGGTAAGTCAGCCGCTTCTCGCCGGATTGGTCCCACCCGCTGTGTCTGAGATACGGGCCAGGCGGCAGATAATCGCCGCAGCTCGCTGCGCTCAGCTCAGCCGGGGCAGACGATTTCTAGTGACATATGTCAGCGAGTCGCTCTGATACTGCAGAATAGGGGAGTGCCAGACACTGCGACGGGTCGCGAAGCACAGCGACGGAAAACGCGTGCGCGGGTGCTCGATGCCGCCATCGTAGAGTTCCAGCGCGCCGGAGCGAACTCGGCAGATATCAACGCGATCGTCGAAGCCGCGGGAGTTGCCCGCAGCACCTTTTATTTCCACTTTCCCACCAAGGAACACGTCCTGCTCGAATTGATCCGACGGGACGAGGATTACCTCGCCGAAGAGCTGAGCCGATTTCTCGACCACCGCCGCGACCTGCCGGCGGTACTGAACGAGATCATCAGACTCGTTCTAGAGCTCGAAACCCGTTGGGGTGCAGCTCTGTTCCGCGACGTCATCAGCCTATATTTCTCGCCGGCGGCTCCCAAAGACGAGAATTGGACCCAACATCCGACATTCGTACTGCTTGCCGCCGAAATCGAGCGCGCGCGCATCCGCGGCGAGCTCTACGACGACGTCGACGCATACGACAGCGCCGCGTTCTTTCTCATCGGCCTTCATGCACAGCTCATCAGCGCTAGAGAATCAGATGCCGGGCGTGACGAAGTGTTGAAGAAGTTTGCGAAGAGCACCCTGCGCAGTCTGCAGCGCTGAACAGTCCCGGAGGAGTTTCTCAGCCGCTCGGCTACCCAACGCTCTCCTGGAGATCCATGCGCCCATACACTGACCGATCGTGGGCATTTTGTTTGGCTTCTCGCCGTGGATCGTCTACTGGGTCCTTGTCGGCAACACACCATTACTTGTCGCGGCTTTAGCCGCCTTCACTATCGCGATTGCCGGGCTGGTCATCGGCTACCTCGCCCGGACGCCCCGGCGGATGCTTGAAATCGGTTCTGGTGCAACCTTCTTGATACTGACCGCGCTGACCCTGCTGGCGAGTCAGTCGTTCGTGCAGCGGTGGGCGCTAGCGCTGAGCATGGCGGGCATCCTGCTGGTGGCCCTGCTCGGTGCCGGGTCAGGCAAGTCGTTCGTGCACGAGTACGCGGCAGCGAACCAACCGCCGTCGATAGTCAACAGCGACGTGTTCGGCCAGATCACCTCGCGGCTGACCTGGATCTGGATCGCCGTCTTCGCCGGCATGACGGTGTCGTCGTCGATTCCATCGATCGTCGACGCCAAGACGCCCCTGAGCTACATCTGCTACCGGGTGGCGCCGTTCTCGCTGCTGGGCCTGGGCGCGCTCGCCACCAGATTCCTGCCCGATTGGCTGATCGCCGCGGCGGGCGACATCGAACGGAAGACGACATTTGTCGCCTACCACGAGGCCACCATCGACGAGCTGTACTACTTGGCACAAGAGCATGCCAACCGCGAGGTGGGCGCGGGCGAAGAGGCGTACGCCGTCAAGGTAGGAAGCAAGGGCACGGCCCTGGTCGGCGACGAAACACGCCATTCGTGGCCGTCGACGTACAAGGTGCGTCAGTCGCGGCGCTGAGACGTCAGAAAACCCGAACAGGTTCTAGTCCGGATCGTTGAACGGCCATTTGCGGATCGGGTCGTTGAGGTCCTCGATGCCGGTGGGGGGAACGCTGAAGTAGGGCTCCTTGCCGGGAGCTCCCCACGCTTCTGGCACCATGGCGACGTGTTCAGCGGGTATTTCAGACGTCTGTTCGCAACACCGTCGCGAGGTTGGCTCGACCCGCTCATCGTTGCAGTGCTGGCCGCCACCGTGAGCCTGGCTGGTGCAAGCCGTCCGTCTTTCTGGTACGACGAGGCCGCCACGATTTCGGCCTCCTACAGTCGTTCTCTGAGTCAGTTGTGGCGGATGTTGGGCAACGTCGATGCCGTCGAAGGTCTGTACTACATGACCATGCACGGCTGGTTCAGAATTTTTCCGCCGACGGAATTCTGGTCGCGGGTGCCAAGCGGTTTGGCGGTTGGAGGCGCCGCAGCCGGAATCGTTGTGCTGGGCAAGCAGTTCTCGTCGCGAACTGTCGCATTGGTTGCCGGACTCGTGTGCGCGATCTTGCCTCGGACGACATGGGCAGGCATCGAGGCTCGACCGTATGCCCTTTCGATGCTGGCGGCGGTTTGGCTGACGGTACTGCTCGTCTATGCCGCGCGTCGTGACAGCGGTTGGGTGTGGCTCTCTTATGGGATTGTCCTGGCAATATCAGTCCTGGTCGACGTGTATCTCCTGCAGTTGTGTTTCGTCCACGGCATTTTCATCTATGTATTTCGGCGCAGCCGAACAGTGGTAACACGATTCGCGCTGACGTCGGTTGTGACGGGTTGCGCAGTAACGCCATTTTTGGTCGAGGCCATTAGCCAAGCGCACCAGATCAGCTGGATCGCGCCGATTGGGCGCCGCACGATCGAGGATGTGGCAATTCAACAGTATTTCGAACGAAGCCCCTTGTTCGCGATTCTGGCGGCACTAGTGGTAGCGACCACTATTACGTTGTGGCTCTTCACATCCAAGCGCCCAACGGAGGCAGATCGCCAGCTGTTGACGTTGGCAATTGGTTGGCTGGTGATACCGACCGCCTTGATCGTCATCTGGTCGGCATTCGTTAATCCCATCTACACCCCGCGCTATCTAAGCTTCACCGCACCAGCGATCGCACTGATCCTTGGTGTCTGCATCGGCGCGTTGGCCGTCATGCGATGGGCAGCGGCGGCTATCGTCGGCCTCTTCGCAATCGCTGCAGCTCCGAATTATGTTTCGGCGCAACGGGGCCCATACGCGAAATACGGTATGGACTACAGCCAAGTCGCCGACCTGATCACAGCGAAGGCAGCGGCAGGTGATTGCTTACTCGTGAACGACACCGTGACGTTCATGCCCGCTCCGATGCGCCCATTGATGGCAGCCCGCCCGGATGCCTACCGGAAGCTGATCGATCTCACCATCTGGCAACGAGCAACGGCCCGCAACGACGTGTTCGACACCAACCTCATCCCGGAGGTTGTCAGCAAGCCGTTAAGCCACTGCGGCGTCGTATGGATCATTACCCAGGCCGACACAACGCGGCCCGATCACGAGCAAGCGCCGATACTCCCACCGGGCGAACGCTTCGGCGCAACCCCGGCTTTCGCGGTTCCACACGACCTGGGCTTCCGGCTTGTCGAGCGCTGGCAGTTCAACCTGGTTCAGGTGATCAAGGCGACGCGATAACTCTTTGCTACCAGACCCGGATGTAGTCGATGAGCATCTGGCACGGAAAGGTACCCAGGGCGGGGTCGCCGGCGCCAACTCCGCCGACCGCAAGCGTGAACATCGGAGACATCCAGTAGCCGGGATTGTTGAACGGCCACCGGAAGTCGTCAGGTGCACCGCCATGGACGTGGATGGGCTTCGGCGGAACCTTGAAGTACTCTGCACCGTCCCGTGAGAATTTGAAACCGTCAGTATCCCAACGCATTTGCCAGTTGTGCCAAGCGCCGTCAACCATACCCGGAATCGATTTGCCTTCCCAGGTTTTCCCGTTGGATGCCGCGTGCACCGTGGTACCCGGGGCCCATTGGCCGTTGCCGTACCACTCGAAGATGTCGACCTCGCCGTCCGGCAGTGGATCCTCGTTGACGGTCCAGAAGGAGGGCCATAGGCCCGGGAACAGGCAGTCGAGCTTGATCCGCGCCTCCCAGGTGGTGTTGATCATGCCCCGCCAGTTACCACGCAGTTTGCCGCTGAAGTACTGACCGTTTTCCCGGCTGGCCTGCAGGACCAGATTGGAGTTGCCGTCGAGAAACACGTTCTGCGTGCGGTATATCCCGTCGACCGGTGGGAACACGTCGTCCTGCCAGGTCTGAATCGTCCACTTCGACAGATCGGGGCCCTGGCCGGCCGGCCCGTCGAACTCGTCTTGGAAAAGGTAAGGACCAGGCGGACCCGCCGCCGGCGCGTTCGGCGGTGCTGCATGGCCCGGATTAGCGTGTGCTTCCGGCTCGAGGGCGGCGGCCGCGGCCGCGGCCGCAAGCATGCCCATCCCACTCGTCAACAACATGTTGCGTCGATTCATCTCCGGCACAGCTAGACGATATAGGAGAGGGCCTGCGGGATGCAGGTGTGACACCAGAATTCGGCGTTTTCGCTGGTAAAAGGCCGGTCCTGAGCAACTTCAGCCGACCTGGCCTGTGCCGATTCGTCAGCGATCCTCTCCTCGGGACGTGAAGGTTGCAGCTTGAGCAGTCGCCCGCGGCTGCCCCGACCCGACACCGGTGCGCGGACCTTGGCAGACTGTCGGCATG
>NZ_JBAPMI010000166.1:0-7209 GCF_049278535.1 Mycobacterium sp.
GCCTCAACTTTGTGTCAGAGCAGTCCGAGCAACTGCAGATCGGTGACGTACTTGACGATCACCGGCTTCGAGACATGCGGAATATCTTTGTCCGGACCAATTTTCGCGTCCTGTACAGCGGCACGGAACCGATCGGTCGGTGCCATCGATCCGTGGATCGGCGTCTGCGGCTTCTGGTAGTTGTGCAGCAGCGGTAGCAAGGAGTACTGACGTTGGCGCTCGGGCAGCGCCCGCAGCGTGGTCTCGAACCGTTGCAACCACGTTCCATAGTCGCCGACCCGCTGGACCGAGTACCCGGAATCGATCAGCCAGTCGATGTACTCGTCCAGGCCGATGCCATCGTCGTAGGGGTTCATCACGTGGTATGTCTGGAACTCCTCGACCACCTGGGCGCCCAAACTCGAGATGGCCTCGGAGATGAATTCGACAGGCAGCCCGTCGTAGTGGGCTCGCTGACGATTGCCGTCCGCGTCGAGCTCGTAGAACGACCCCGGCGCGATACCGGTGGCGACCAGGCTGAGCATCAGCCGGCTGAACATATCCGGCAGGTTCAGCTGACCCGCGTAGCTGGTGTCGGCCAGGATCATGTCGCAGCGGAAGACCGCGACGGGCAGGCCACACAGATCGTGAGCCTCACGCAGCAGAACCTCGCCGGCCCACTTGCTGTTGCCGTAGCCGTTGGCGTAGCCGTCGTTGATCTGGCGGGTGGCGCTGATTTCCCGGATATCGGCGTCCTCGACGAACCTTCCAGGCTGGATCTGGTCGCCCACACCGATCGTCGACACATACGTGTACGGCTTGATCTTCGTGGTCAGCGCGATCTTGATCAGCTCGGCGGTGCCCAGGGCGTTCGGCCCGAACAACTCGCTGTACGGCAGCACGTGATTCACCAGGGCCGCAGGATCGATGATCAAGTCGACGGTGTCCGCCAGCCGTTGCCAGGCCTGCGGGTCAAGGCCGAGGTTGGCCTCGCCTTTGTCGCCGGCGATGACTTCGAGGTGATCGGCGGCCAGCGCCTGGTAGTGGGCGAGCAGCTTCGGGTCGCCGCTGTCGAAGGTTCGGTCCAAGCGCGCACGTGCCTCTGCATCGGTTTTCGCCCTTACCAGCGCAATGACTTTGCCGTTGACCAAGTCCATCCGCTCCAGCCATTCCAGCGCCAGGTAGCGGCCCAGGAAGCCGGTTGCGCCGGTCAGCAACACGGTCCGCACCTCGCTGCCGGCCTTCGGCAGGTCGGGCGCCGCGGCCAGCGTGGCCTCGTCGAGGAACTTGTCCAGTGTCAGGTCGGCGGCGTGCACCTCGACCGCGTCGCGGCCGTGCACTGCGGCGAAGGTCGGCCGCTTGGTGCCGTGTCGTTCGCCTTCGATGTAGTCGGCGATCGCCTGCAGGTCGTTGGCCGGGCTGACGATCACACCCACCGGCACGTCGACGTCGAAGATCTCGTGCAACAGGTTGCCGAATGTCAACGCGGACAACGAGTCTCCACCCAAGTCGGTGAAGTGGGCGTCGGGCGTCAGGTCGGACTCGGCTGCACCGAGCAGTGCCACGGCAGCCCGGCTGACGGTCTGCAGCACCGGCGCGTCGGCGCCACCGCGACGCAGCTCGGAAAGCTCGTTGGCCTGGCCTTCGGCCAAGTCGGTGTAGAGCTGTTCCAGCCGCTCGCCGTAGTGCTGCTTGAGCTTCGGCCACGCCAGCTTGCGGATCCCGGTCAACAGCCCGTTTTCCAAACTGAACGGCGTGGTCTCGATGATGAAGTCACGCGGCACCTCGTAGGACTGCAGGCGGGCGGCTTTCGCGACGGTCTGCAACGACTCGGCGATCGCCGACTTCGACACGTCGGCGTCCGTCGGCACCACGACCGCCAGAAGGTAAGGCTGCGCGCTGTTTCCGTAGATGTAGATCTGGCGGATCAGCGGGCTGTTGCCGAACTCTGCCTCCAGCTTGGCCAGGGTGACGAACTCACCCTGCGCGAGCTTCAGCACGTTGTTGCGCCGATCGACATACACCAGCCGGTCGGGCGCCGTCTCGGCGAAGACGTCGCCGGTGCGGTAGTAGCCGTCGTCGTCAAAGACACCCGCGGTTGTTTCCGGCCGCTTGTAGTAACCGGGGAACATGTTGGGCGTCTTGAGTAGCAGCTCGCCCCGCGGATACGGCCGGTCGGTGGCGAAGTACCCCAGGTCCGGGACGTCGACCAGCTTGTAGTCGATGACCGGTGGACGCTGAATCTCGCCGTCCAACAAGACCATTCCGGCCTCGGTAGAGCCGTAGCCGTCCACCAGATGGATCTCGAGCAGCGACTCGACCCACTTCCGCAGTTCCGGGGAGGTCGGGGCCGAGCCGGTCATCGCAAAGATGAAGCGGCCGCCGAGCTGCTCTTGGCGCAGCTCGCTCAGCACCTGCGACTCTGCGGCGTGACGGTCCACGCCTTCGGCGGTCCGTCGACCGATTTCGCTCTGGTATTCGCTGTGCAGCATCTCCCAGATGCGCGGCACGAAGTTCAGCTCGGTGGGACGCACCAGGCGCAGGTCTTCGAGCAGCGTCGACAGATCGCTCTTGGCGGCGAAGTAGGCGGTCCCGCCGTTCCCGAGGGTGCCGTAAAGGGTGCCGCGGCCCATGACATGGCTCATCGGCATGAAGTTCAGGCTGATCGACGCGGCGCTCGGTCCGAACCAGTTCTTGGTCGACCTGTTCCACATCTTGGCGACGTTGCTCTGCGGGTACATCGCGCCCTTGGGGGCCCCGGTGCTGCCCGAGGTGTAGATCAGCAGCGCCAGCGGGTCGGCTCCATCCTCGGCGCCGGGGGCGACGAGGTCAGTCGCGGGCAGCTTCGCACCGCGCTCGCGGACCTCGTTGAGAGTCTCGATGGTCAGCGACAGATCAGCCAACCGCTCGTGGGCGCTCTGCAAAGCCTCACGGTTCTCGTCAAGCTCGCTGCGGTAGTCGAAGACCATCAGCCGTCCTGGCGTGTGGCCGGCTTCGGCGGCCGCAAGGATTAGGTCGACCGCATCCGAGAGGTAGTCGACGCTGGCCGCGAAGGCGGCGGGCTCGGTTTCGAGGATGATCGGCTGCAGTTGCGCGATCGCCGCGCTGGTCTGCAGAGGAACCGAAACGGCGCCGACGACGCCTAGCGCGACGTCGATCGTGGTGTAGTCGACGCTGGTGAACCCCAAGACGGTGACTCGATCACCGGCCGACAGCAAGCCGTCGGCAAACGCACGGGACACGTCACCGACGCGGTGGGCCAACTCGCCGTAGCTGACATGGGAGAACCAGGGGAGCAGCTTGGCGGACGTGCGCCCGGTCTGCGGGTCTTTGATCAGCTCATACGCCCGCTGCGCCAGCGCGGGCCGGTCGGAGTAGCCTTCCAGCACGGCCTTGGTCACCTGGGCGAATCGTGTGCCAGCTGAATCGATTGCGGCGGCAACGGTTGCATCGGGTCGCGCGGCGGCGAACTCCGGGTCGTTGGCGGTCAATTCTGCGGCGCGGCGTTCCTGGTCTTCTTGAACCTCACTCGACATATCAGAACCTCAAAACTGTGCGAAGCGGGAAATTTGTGGGTGCGACGCTGCACCTGATGCGTACTACGTTAGCCAAGGTAACGATATTCCCCGTCGGCCGGAAAAGCGACGACTGTGACTAATTGCACCGGACCGCTGAGCGGTCAGTATCTAGAGGTCGGCCAGCAGACCGGCCACCACATCGAGGCCCTCGGTGAGCAACTCGTCGCTGATCGTCAGCGGGGGCAGGAAGCGCACCACGTTGCCGAAGGTGCCCGCCGTCAACACGATGACCCCGTCGGCATGGGCCGCAGTGGCCAGCGCGTTGGTCAACGCCGCGTCGGGTTCGGCGGTGTCGGGCTTGACGAACTCGACGGCGATCATCGCGCCGCGGCCGCGTACGTCGCCGATGCGCTCGTCGCCGGCTTGCAGGACCAGCAGCCGGTCTTTCATCAGTCGTTCGATCTGGCGGGCGCGTTCGATGAGCCCGTCGGCTTCGATCGTCTCGATGGTGGCCAGCGCCGCCGCGCAGGCCAGCGGGTTGCCGCCGAAGGTGCCTCCGATGCCGCCGGCATGCGGTGCGTCCATGATCTCGGCAAGGCCGGTCACGGCCGACAGCGGCAGCCCGTCGGCGATGCCCTTGGCGATGCAGATCAGGTCGGGTTCGATGCCTTCGTGCTCGCAGGCGAACATTGCCCCGGTCCGGGCGATGCCGGTCTGCACCTCATCGGCAACGAAGACCACGTTGTTCTCCCGGCACCAGGCAAGCAGCGCGGGCAGGAATCCTTCGGCCGGCACGATAAAGCCGCCTTCGCCCTGGATGGGCTCGATGACGATGGCAGCCAGGTTGTCGGCACCGACTTGTTTGGAGATGACGTCGACGGCGCGCCGGGCGGCCAGTTCGCCGTCGGTCGCCATCTCTTTGTCGATCAGCCCGTCGCGGAACGGGTAGGACAACGGCGCCCGGTAGATCTCCGGAGCGAAGGGGCCGAATCCACTCTTGTACGGCATGGATTTCGCGGTCAGCGCCATGGTCATGTTGGTCCGGCCGTGATACGCGTGGTCGAACGCCACCACCGCGTCTTTACCCGTGTAGGCGCGCGCGATCTTGACGGCGTTCTCGACGGCTTCGGCGCCGGAGTTGAACAGCACTGAGCGCTTCTCACCCGAGCCCGGGGCGAGCCGGTTGAGCTGTTCGGCGACGGCCACGTACTGCTCGTATGGGGTGACCATGAAGCAGGTGTGAGTGAAGTCGGCGACCTGTGCGCGCACGGCGTCGACCACCCGCGGCGCGGAGCTGCCGATCGTGGTGACCGCGATGCCGGAGCCAAGGTCGATGAACCGGTTGCCGTCGACGTCCTCGACGATTCCGCCCGACGCGCGAACGGCGAACACCGGCATGGTCTTGCCCACGCTGGCCGACACCGCCGCGGCGCGGCGGTTGGTCAGCGCGAGTGATGTCGGACCGGGAATTTCGGTGGCGAGGTAACGGCTCTGTTCGACGTCAGACACGACAGCAGCCTATCTGCGTCGAGCCCCTGCTACGAGACCGAAATCAGCCCGCTGCGGTGTGCCCCAAGTCCCGGCAGACATTCCCGTTCGGGTCCCACCACTGGCCGGCAGGACAGTTGAGTGCCGGGCCCTGACCCACCGGTCGGCAGATATTGCTGTAGCCGTCCCAGTACTGGCCTGGCGTGCAGTTTCCGGGCGGGTCGGCCCAGCTGGTAGCCGGCGTTGCGAACGCGACGGCCGCTCCTGCAAGGACTACTGAGCTGGCCAACCGGCCAATAAGGTTTCTCACTTCGGACCTCCTCGATAACTAACTGTGAAACCGCTGAAGGCAGTAAGTCACTCTTAGCACGTTCCGGCTCGGTCTAAACCTCGAAAACCGAGCCGTCGATCGAATCGACCGTAACAAAGGAGGTCAAAGGTTCGCGGCGAAGTCGGCGAGGCTGCCGAACCGGATACCCCAACGCGATGATCGCGGCCAGCGCCAGCGGATCGGGCGCTCCTAAAATGGCTTTCACCTGCGCTTCCTCTCGGATCGCGATGGTCGTGATGACGCCACCCAGACCTTCGTCGCGCGCCGCCAGCAGTACGTTCCACGCGAACGGATAAATAGAGGCCCCCGCGGCGAAGGTGTACCGATCCGCGTCACGGTCGATCGCCGCCAACTTCGACAGGTCGGCGAACAAGGCCAGCAATACCGGGGTCTCGTCGAACCGCGCCGCGAAGCCGCCCGGCGTTTCGGTGTTTTCGGCAGCCAGCGCGCGGGCTTCAGCATCGCGGTCGTTGGTCGGTGACCACGGCCGCAGACCGGCGGCGGCCAACGCCAGGTAGTCCCGGGAACCTCGCAGGTAGCAGTCCCGCAGCCGGCGGCGGTTCGCGGCATCCTTGACGACGACGACGCGCCAGGCCTGCGCGTTGCTTCCGCTGGGTGCGAAGCGGGCGTTATCGAGCACCCGGGCCAGCACGGCATCGTCGACGGCTTGGTCGGTGAAGTCGCGAACGGCGCCGGTGGTGCGCAACGCGTCGATTAGCTCCATTGGTCAATGGTCCAGCATCGCGACGGGCTGATGGCACACTGGTGACCGTCACCCGACCAACCGGAAAGAATCTCTGTCCTCATGAACCAAGCGTTGACCTTCTTGCCGATGCTCGCCGTCTTGGGGGTGTTCATGTTCTTCGCGTCGCGCCGGCAGAAGCGCGCGATGCAAGCCACCATCGACCTGCACGAATCGCTGCGGATCGGGGAGCGGGTGCAAACCACCTCCGGATTGCACGGCACTATCCGGCGCATCACCGACGACACGGTGGACCTCGAGATCGCCACCGGCGTCGTGACCACTTGGGTCAAGCTGGCGATCAGGGATCGGGTCGAACCGGAGGATCTGGACAGCGAGGCCCACGAGGCCGGCGATCTGGCTGACGACCCGGGGCGACTGCCCAACGACTGAGGTCGGCGGCTCGCCACGTACCCTTTTCGGTGCGGTCGACTGATCGGCGCGCGAGATGCGAACGGCGGGGTGACGACCTGCGGGGACGCACATCGCGCATGAGCGGAGGAGACTCAACACGTGGCATCGCCCTCGGCGCCGGTGCACCCTAGCCGCTACCTGGCGGTGTTCCTGGTTCTGCTCATCGGCGTCTACCTGCTGGTGTTCCTCACCGGCAACAAGCATGCCGACCCGAAGCTCGGGATCGACTTGCAAGGTGGCACCCGGGTCACGTTGACGGCACGGACGCCGGACGGGTCGCGGCCGACCCGGGAGGCGCTTTCGCAGGCGCAGCAGATCATCGGCTCGCGCGTCAACGGTCTGGGTGTCTCGGGTTCTGAGGTCATCGTCGACGGTGACAACCTGGTCATCACCGTCCCGGGAACCGACGGCAACGAGGCACGCAACCTCGGCCAGACCGCGCGGCTGTTCATCCGTCCGGTCATCAACGCTCTTCCCGTCGACAGCACCGGGATGCAGGGCGGACCGCGGTTGCCCGCACCGCGCGGCACTCCGAGGCTGCCTAATGGTCAGGTACCGGGCGCACCCGGACCCGGCGGAGCCGCTCCTGGCGCGCCTGCGCCTGGTCCTCGCGGCCTGATCCCGAAAGCCCCGTCGCCCGGCGGCGGGCCCGGATCCCCTTCCGGAACCGGCCCCGGGGGCCTGGGCGGCCTGCCGTTTGCGCCCGACGAGCCGCTCGTCCCGCCGCAGCCCAGGCC
>NZ_JBAPMI010000167.1:0-24614 GCF_049278535.1 Mycobacterium sp.
AGGCAGAGTCGAGGTGTGGGGCGTCGGCGCAGCAGGGCCGACGGGAATCTGGGTGTCGGCCTGAATCGCGGCCAGCGCACCCAGGCCAGCCAGACCTCCCGCTGCCGCGGCAGGCGCGATGAGCGGAAAAGCGAAAACTTCCGGGAATGCCTGAACAAACTCGATTGCGTGGCCGAATTCGTCTGCCGCGAGTGCCCCGACGTCAGACACCAACTGGGTGAACCCTTGCACCGGATTCTGTTCGATCAGGCCGATGTCCCGCCGCAAGGTCTGAGTGACTTCAGTAATTCGGTTGAGGTACCAAAACAGGTTGTAGGGGTTGCCGCCATCGTTGTCGATGGGCGGCAGAGTCGAACCGCCGGTATCACCATCGGCGGGCTCGGCGTTGACAATCTGCGGCGCCGCATCGGTCGGCGGCGAGGCCGCCAGTGCGCTGCTGGACACCGCCTGATATGTCGTCATCGTGGTGGCCGCCTGGATCCACATCCGCACGTAGTCGGCCTCGTTGAGTGCAATCGGAATCGTGTTGATGCCAAAGAAATTCGTCGCCAGCAGCACCCCATGCACCACGTGGTTGGTGGCCAGTTCCGGCATGGTCGGCATCGCGGCCACCGCCGCCGTGTAGGCCGCCGCCGCCGTCTCGTGCTGGACGGCCTCGGCGGCGCTTTTCGCGCTGGCCTGCATCAGCCAGGCCAAGTAGGGCACATGGGCGGCCACGTAGCGCTCGGCGCTCGGGCCCTGCCAAGCCCCGGCCTGCACCGCCGCGAGCACGTCGCTGAGTTCGTCAGCGACGTCGGCGTACTCCGTACTCAGCGAACTCCACGCGCTCGCCGCCGCCAGCAACGCCCCGGGGCCAGGGCCGCTGCTCAGCATCGCCGAATGGACCTCGGGCGGCGACGCCATCCACACCGGCGCCGTCATAAGCCCGCGGGCGCGCCGACACGAACCGGTGAGATCACGACGGCATTCAATACGACGCGCCGTCGTAGTACAAGACCCGATGCGGGTAGGGGGTATGGGCCGCTGGGAGCCGTCACTGCTTCGGCCGCCAGCGCCCCGGTACAGGCCGCGGGGCCAATCTCGTGCTGTGCGGCCGCGGTCAGCGGTGACCCCGGCCCGGGACCGCTGCTGAGCAACGTCAAATGCACCTCCGGCGGCAACGCCATACACACCGGCGCGGTCATACCGCGCTAACCGAACTGTGCTCGTAATCAGCTGTCGATGAGGTCACGACGGCATTGAAAACTACGCCGTGTCGTAGCCGCAAGACCCCGTCGGGGTATGGGGTATTCGCAGGTCCAGGACCTGGGAGCGGTGCTTAGACCCGCAAAAGCGTCGGCAGCGCCAACGCCGAATCGACCGCAAGCGCGCAGAAAACCACCGCAAGGTAGTTGTTCGATTTCAGGAACAATCGCAGCGGCTTGACCGGCTCACCGCGCCGCACACCCGCGTAGAGCTGATGCGCCATCGTCAGGAACCACACCCCCGCGACCGCGGCAACCGCGGTATAGAGCCATCCGGCGGCCAGGGCCAGCGTCAGCGTCGCGGCCACGGTCAGCCAGGTGTAGATCAGGATCTGCTTAGTGACCTGACGTTCCGTCGCGACGGCCGGCAGCATCGGCACACCCGCCGCCTTGTAGTCGTCCTTGTAACGCATCGCCAGCGCCCAGGTGTGCGGCGGTGTCCAGAAGAAGATGATCGCGAACATCACCAGAGCCGGCCACGCGATCGTGCCGGTGACAGCCGACCAGGCGATCATCACCGGCATGCAACCGGCGGCGCCGCCCCACACCACGTTCTGTGAGGTCCGGCGCTTGAGCAGCAGGGTGTAGACGAACACGTAGAACAAGATGGTGCCCACCGCCAGCAGACCCGACAGCAGGTTGGTCGTCCACCACAGCCAGACGAACGAAGCGACACTTAGCACCAGCCCGAACACCAAGGCGCTTCGGGTGGGCACGACCGCACGTGCCAGCGGGCGTCGCGCGGTCCGCTTCATCTTCTTGTCGATGTCGGCGTCGGCCACGCAGTTCAGCGTGTTCGCGCCACCGGCGGCCAGCATCCCGCCGATCAACGTGTTGAGGATGAGCAGCGGATTGACGCTGCCGCGGTGCGCGAGCAGCATCGCCGGAATCGCGGTGACCAGCAACAGCTCGATGACTCGCGGCTTGGTCAGCGCCAAATAAGCCAGCAATATCGTGCTGACTCGACTCGGCGCAACGCGCTCGCGAATGCTCACGCATTGACTCCTCGGATCACAGCAGCGCGCAGCTTCTACTACGCACGATGGTAGACCGCACCGACTGCCCAGCATGCACCGCAGGTCCTATTGACAGCCAATCGGCGGGCATAGCTGCACGCCACCCCGTTGACGGCGCCTGAACAATCGGCCGGCGAAATGGGCTTTGACACGCCCGGAACGTTCCGGCATTAGGGTGGAAGCAGGATCATTCTGCCGACCCCGAGGACTTCAGTACGTGACCACACTCGAAGACATCTCGACCCTCACCCAACCGCACCACCCCGATGACTGGACCGAGGTCGATTCGGCCGCCGTCGACACCGTCCGGGTACTCGCCGCTGACGCGGTCCAAAAAGTGGGCAATGGCCATCCCGGGACGGCGATGAGCCTTGCGCCCCTTGCTTACACGCTGTTTCAGCGCGCGATGCGCCACGACCCCAGCGACCCGCACTGGCTGGGCCGCGACCGGTTCGTGCTGTCCTGCGGCCACAGCAGCCTGACGCTGTACATCCAGCTCTATCTGGGTGGGTTCGGGCTTGAGCTGTCCGACATCGAGGCGCTGCGCACCTGGGGGTCGAAGACACCCGGGCACACCGAGTTCCGGCACACCAAAGGTGTGGAGATCACCACCGGCCCCCTGGGCCAGGGCCTGGCGTCCGCGGTTGGTTTCGCGATGGCGGCACGCTACGAACGCGGCCTGTTCGATCCCGATGCCGCAGCCGGGACAAGCCCGTTCGATCACCACATCTTCGTCATCGCCTCCGACGGCGACATCGAAGAGGGTGTGACGTCGGAGGCCTCGTCGCTGGCAGCCGTACAGCAGCTGGGCAACCTCATTGTGTTCTACGACCACAACGAGATCTCGATCGAGGACGACACCAACATCGCGTTGTGCGAGGACACCGCCGCCCGCTACGAGGCTTATGGCTGGCATGTCCAGCACGTCGAGGGCGGGGAGAACGTCGCCGACATCGAAGAGGCCATAGCCAAGGCCAAGGCGGTCACCGACAAGCCGTCGTTCATTTCGGTCCGGACGATCATCGGCTATCCGGCGCCGAAGTTGATGAACACCGGCAAGGCGCACGGCTCCGCCCTCGGCGACGAAGAGGTCGCGGCGGTCAAGAAGGCTCTCGGATTCGACCCGGACAAGAAGTTTGAGGTCAGCGACGAGGTCATCTCCCACACGCGCGAGCTGGTGCAGCGCGGCAAGGAAGCCCACGAGAAGTGGAACGCCGATTTCGAGGAGTGGGCCAAGCGCGAGCCCGAGCGAAAGAAGCTGCTGGACCGGTTGACCGCCGAGGAGCTGCCCGACGGTTGGGACGCCGACATCCCGCACTGGGAGCCGGGCGACAAGGCGCTGGCCACCCGCGCTGCGTCCGGCAAGGTGTTGAACGCGGTCGGCCCGCACCTGCCCGAGCTGTGGGGCGGCTCAGCCGACTTGGCGGGCAGCAACAACACCACCATGGACAACGTGAAATCCTTTGGCCCGCCGTCGATTACGACGAAGGATTACACCGCGGACTGGTACGGCCGCACACTGCACTTCGGCGTCCGCGAACACGCGATGGGCTCGATCTTGTCCGGCATTGTCTTGCACGGCCCGACTCGCGCCTATGGCGGAACATTCCTGCAGTTCTCCGATTACATGCGCCCCGCGGTGCGACTTGCCGCCCTGATGGACATCGACACCATCTACGTCTGGACGCACGACTCGATCGGTCTCGGCGAAGACGGCCCGACCCATCAGCCCATCGAGCACCTCGCAGCACTGCGCGCCATTCCGAAGCTGTCGGTGGTTCGTCCCGCGGACGCTAACGAGACCGCCTACGCCTGGCGGACCATCCTGGCCCGCGGCAACGGCAGCGGCCCGGTCGGCCTCATCCTGACCCGCCAGGGTGTGCCGATTCTCGAAGGCACCAGCTACGAAGGCGTGGCAAAGGGTGGATACATCCTGGGCAAAGAGGCCGACGGCCGGGAAGGTCAAGCGCCCGACGTGGTTTTGATCGCCACCGGCTCCGAGGTCCAGCTGGCCGTCGAGGCGCAAAAGTTGTTGGCAGACAAGGACATTGTCGCGCGCGTGGTGTCAATGCCATGTGTCGAATGGTTCGAGTCCCAGTCGGACCAGTACCGCAACAGCGTGCTGCCCCCCTCGGTGTCGGCACGGGTCGCCGTCGAGGCCGGCATCGCGCAAAGTTGGCACAAGCTGGTCGGCGATACCGGCGAGATCGTTTCGATCGAGCACTACGGGGAATCCGCCGATGAGAAGACTTTGTTCCGCGAATTCGGGTTCACCCCCGAAGCCGTCGTCGACGCCGCCGAACGAACAATCGACAACTAAGCGAAGGGAAAAGCCATGACTCAGAATCCCAATCTCGCCGCTCTGAGCTCCGCCGGCGTATCGGTCTGGCTGGACGACCTGTCCCGGCAGCGTTTGCAGTCCGGCAATCTGCAAGAGCTGATCGACACCAAGAGCATCGTCGGGGTTACCACCAACCCGTCGATTTTCCAGAAGGCGTTGGCCGAGGGCGACGCCTACGACGCTCAGATCGCCGAGCTCGCCGAGCGTGGCGCTGACGTGGACGCCACCATCCGTACGGCGACCACCGACGACGTCCGCAACGCCTGCGACGTGCTGCGGCCGCAGTGGGAGGCCTCCGACGGCGTTGACGGCCGGGTGTCGATCGAAGTCGACCCGCGAATGGCGCACGACACCGACAAGACGGTCAAACAGGCCGTCGAGCTGTGGAAGATCGTCGACCGGCCAAACCTGTTCATCAAGATCCCGGCCACCAAGGCCGGTCTGCCTGCCATCACGTCGACTCTGGCCGAAGGGATTTCGGTCAACGTCACGCTGATCTTCTCAGTGGAGCGTCACCGCGAGGTGATGGACGCCTACCTCGGAGGGCTCGAGGCCGCCAAGTCGGCAGGGCATGACTTGTCCAAGATCCACTCCGTGGCATCGTTTTTCGTGTCACGCGTCGACACCGAGATCGACAAACGCCTCGAAAAGCTCGGCTCGGCCGACGCGCTCGCGTTGCGCGGCGAGGCCGGCGTTGCCAACGCCCGGCTGGCGTACGCGGCTTACCAGGAGGTCTTCGTCGGCGGCGATCGCTTCGCGCAACTCGGGGCCGACGGGGCGCGGGTGCAGCGGCCGCTGTGGGCATCGACGGGCGTGAAGAATCCCGACTATTCCGACACGCTGTACGTGACCGAGTTGGTGGCGCCGAACACCGTGAACACCATGCCGGAGGCGACCATTGACGCCGTCGCCGACCATGGCGTCGTCACCGGCGACACGGTCACCGGTACCGCATCAGCTGCGCAGGAAGTGTTCGACAAGCTCGAAGCGGTCGGCATCGACCTGACCGACGTGTTCCTCGTTCTGGAGAACGAAGGTGTCGAGAAGTTCGAGGCCTCGTGGAAAGAGCTGCTGGACGAGACCCAGGCTCAGCTGCAGTCCGCCGACAAATGAGCCCAGCCGGAACCCGGAACAATTCTGGGCAATGGCAAAACCCGTTGCGGGACAAGTGCGATAAGCGCTTGCCGCGAATTGCCCCGCCGTGCGCGCTAGTGATCTTCGGCGTGACCGGCGACTTGGCCCGCAAAAAGGTGGTTCCGGCGATCTACGACCTGGCCAACCGTGGTCTGTTGCCGCCCAACTTCGCGCTGGTGGGCTTTGCCCGGCGCGACTGGGACGACGCCGCCTTCGCCCAGGAGGTTCTCCAGGTCGTCAAGGAGCATTCCCGCACACCGTTCCGCCAAGCGATCTGGGATCGGCTCGCCGACGGATGCCGTTTCGTAGAAGGTACTTTCGACGATGACGCCGCGTTCAGCCGGCTCGCCGAGGTCCTGGACAAGCTGGACGCGGAACGAGGCATCGGCGGCAACCACGCCTTCTATTACGCGATCCCGCCGAAGAGTTTCCCGATCGTCTGTGAGCAGTTGAACAAGGCCGGGTTGGCCGAGGCGCACGACGACAGCTGGAGCCGGGTGGTCATCGAGAAGCCATTCGGGCATGACCTGGACAGTGCCCGCGAGCTCAACAAGGTGGTCAACAGCGTCTTTCCCGAGGATTCGGTCTTTCGCATCGACCACTACCTGGGTAAGGAGACGGTGCAGAATATCTTGGCGCTGCGCTTCGCCAACCAGTTGTTCGACCCGATCTGGAACGCGCACTACGTCGACCACGTCCAGATCACTATGGCCGAAGACATCGGTCTGGGAGGTCGGGGCGGCTACTACGACGGCATCGGTGCCGCGCGTGACGTGATCCAGAACCACCTGATGCAGTTGCTGGCCTTGACCGCGATGGAAGAACCGGTCAGCTTTCTTCCCGCCGAGTTGCAGACCGAGAAGATCAAGGTGCTCTCCTCGATCCAATTGGCGGAGCCGTTGGACGAGACCAGCTCGCGTGGCCAGTACAGCGCGGGCTGGCAGGGCGGCGAGCACGTCATCGGGTTACTCGACGAGGCGGGCTTCTCCAAAGACTCGACCACCGAGACCTTCGCCGCCATCACGCTCGAGGTGAACACCCGCCGCTGGGCGGGGGTGCCGTTCTACTTGCGAACCGGAAAACGGTTGGGCCGCCGGGTTACCGAGATCGCGCTGGTGTTCAAGAAGGCGCCGCATCTGCCGTTCGACGCGACCATGACCGAGGAGTTGGGGGCCAACGCCCTGGTGATTCGAGTGCAGCCCGACGAAGGTGTGACGTTACGATTCGGGTCCAAGGTGCCCGGCAGCATGGAAGTCCGCGACGTCAACATGGACTTCTCCTACGGCTCGGCATTCGCCGAGGAGTCTCCCGAGGCCTATGAGCGGCTGATCCTCGATGTGCTACTCGGTGAGCCGTCACTATTTCCGGTGAACGCCGAAGTCGAATTGTCTTGGGAGATATTGGATCCTGTGCTCGACCGTTGGGCCGAACGCGGCAAACCCGACCCCTACGAATCGGGCACCTGGGGCCCGGCATCAGCGTTCGAGATGTTGCGCCGCACCGGCCGGGAATGGCGGCGACCGTGACCGCCGGCGACGATAACCAGCTCAGTGCGACCGGAAAAGGCAGCGAGGAGCGGCGCTTGTGATTGTGGAATTGCCCGACACCAGCACCACCGAGATCAACAAAAAGCTCAATGAGCTTCGCGAGAAGACCGGCGCGGTGACCCTCGGCCGGGTACTGACGCTGGTGATCGCACCCGACACCGATGCGCTGCTAGAGGAATCCATCGCGGCCGCCAATGCGGCCAGCCACGAGCACCCCAGCAGGGTAATCGTGGTGATGGCCGGCGACACCGATGCCGCCGACGCACGCCTGGACGCTCAACTACGGGTCGGTGGCGAGGACGCGGTCGGAGAGGTTGTGGTCCTTCGGCTTTCGGGCCCGCTGGCAGGGCACAACAGCAGTGTTGTAGTGCCGTTCCTGTTGCCTGACATCCCGGTGGTGGCTTGGTGGCCCGATGTCGCCCCCGCCGCTCCCGCACAGGACCCGTTGGGGCAGTTAGCGATTCGGCGCATCACCGATGCCACCAATGGGGCCGACCCGTTGAGCGCGATCAAAAGCAGGCTGCCGGGCTACACCCCCGGCGACACCGATCTGGCCTGGAGCCGCATCACCTACTGGCGTGCGCTGCTCGCTTCGGCCATCGACCAGCCACCGCATGAGCCGATCACCTCGGCGGTCGTGTCTGGGCTGAAGACCGAACCCGCACTCGACATCCTCGCCGGCTGGTTGGCCGCCCGCGTCGACGGGCCCGTCCGGCGCGTCGTCGGCGAGCTCAAAGTCGAACTGGTGCGTCCGACCGAGACCGTCACACTCCGCAGACCGCAGCAAGGACACACCGCGACGTTGAGCCGCACCGGCAAGCCCGACGCGCTCGTCCCGCTGCAACGCCGAGACGTGCCCGAATGCCTGGCCGAAGATCTCCGGCGGTTGGATGCGGACACGATCTACTTCGCAGCGTTGGAGGGCATCGATCGGGTGGAGTACGCATGAGCCCGTCAGTAGAAACGTTCACGGACAGCGACCTGCTGGTTGCTGCGGCCGGCGAGCGATTGATCGACGTCGTCGGGGCCGCCATTGCCGCACGCGGACGGGCCCTGATCGTGCTGACCGGCGGTGGCAACGGGAACCGGCTGCTGCGCTTCCTGAGCAGCCAGTCACGCCGAGTCGACTGGACCAAGGTGCATGTGTTCTGGGGC
Source organism: Mycobacterium sp. (assembly GCF_049278535.1). GTDB lineage: Bacteria > Actinomycetota > Actinomycetes > Mycobacteriales > Mycobacteriaceae > Mycobacterium. Next base: position 8,438 of record NZ_JBAPMI010000167.1, read on the forward strand.
GATGATCGTTACGTCGCCGACGATGACGACGAACGTAACTACAAGCAGGCCCGCGAGGCATTGCTGGATCACGTCGACATTCCAGCCCGCAACGTGCACCCCATGCCGGCCGCCGACGGCGAATTCGGCAGCGATTTGGGCGCCGCTGCGCTGGCGTACGAGCAAATCCTTGCCGGGAATGCCGAACCCGGCGATCCCGCACCGAATTTCGACATTCATCTGCTCGGGGTGGGGCCCGAAGGACACATCAATTCGCTGTTCCCCGACACACCGGCAGTGCGCGAGACAACCCGGATGGTGGTCGACGTCGAGGATTCACCAAAGCCACCACCCCAACGAATTACGTTGACGCTCCCAGCTATCCAGCGTTCCCGTGAGGTTTGGCTGCTGGTCTCAGGCGCCGAGAAAGCCGAAGCGGTAGCCGCAGCCGTCGAGGGTGCCGCCCCGGTGTCGATACCGGCGGCCGGCGCGATCGGCCGCGAGAACACCATATGGTTCCTCGACTCCGGGGCCGCCAGCCAGCTGCCTGCCTAGCTCCGCCGCTCGGCCCGCCCGTCCGCATAACCGCGCCGATAGTCCTGCAGCCGCTGAACGATGTCGGGCGATGGGGAGCGCCTGATCGCCGCAGCACAGTACTTGTCCGAATCTCGCCGTTGCATACCCGATCAGACGGGTATCTGGTCCCGGCGGTTCCCGCGACCGCCATAATGAGCGGCATGGCAGATAAAAGCGCCGGTGATCGTCCAGCGCGGCAGCGGATCAAGACGCTCACCCAGGCGGCGATGAACGCCGACGTCACGGTGAACCAGTTGGAAGACGTGTTGGGCGGCCTGGGCGACACCCTGGGCGACCTGAACACGTCGCTGTCGAATCTGAACAGTGCTGTGGGCCGTCTGGACGACGGCCTCGACCATTTCGAGGCCACCCTCGGCCGGATTGACGACCTGATGAGGCGACTGGTCACGCTGGTCGCGCCAGTTGAGGCCATCGTCGAGCGCATCGACTATATGGTCGGGGTCGGCGAGACCGTGATGTCGCCGCTGTCGGTGACCGAGCAGGCAGTTCGCAACGCTTTCAACGCCTTACGCAATCGCGGTAGCCGTTAGGCCGTGCCGCATCCTCAGCCGGTTCCCGATCCCCCATACGCCGAGGGCACCGGCCTGCCGTGGGATGTCTCGGTCACCGATGCCGTCGCGGCAATCGCAGCAGCCCGCGCCGAGTACGGCGACACCTTCACCGTACGCAGCGGGCGCGACCATTACCTGTTCACTTTCTCCCCTGTCGGCGTCGAGTCGTTCTACGCGCTACCCGAGCAGAAAGCCAGCAAGGGTGTCGCCGACTACCTGATGCTGCGCCGGAAACTTCCCGACGAGATCTTCGAGGGACGCCGCCTGCTGCCGAGCACCCTGTTTCGCCGCGACGACGTCGCCGGGTATCTGTCGAATCTCGATCGGGCACTCGATGACACCACCGCCGAATTGGGGTCGACCGGATCGGAGGATGTTTTCGAGCTGACCCGCCGACTGGGCCACCGGATGGGGCTGGCCTCCTGGGCGGGCCCGGGTTCAGCCCGCGGCGAAGCCTTCGAGAATCTGGTTCGGGCGTTCGACACTCTCGACGGCTCAGACGCTTTCGTGCACCCCGACGCGATGGCGGTGGTCGCGGCCTCCCAGAAGCGGGCCGAGCGCGCTGCCCTGGACGAGATCATTGACATCGTCGCCGACGCCGTGCGCCGCCGGGAAAAAGGTGACTCCGGCGATCAGACCCTGTTCGACAGGATCGTCGATGCGTGGCATACCGAGCCGGGCGACAACAGGATTCGCGGCATCGCTCACGACGTCGCGCTGATCCACATCGCCTCGATGTCCAACCTGGCGGCCGCGCTGGGTTGGGCATTGGTCGATCTCCTCGAGCATCCGGCGCAGCTGGCGCAGGTCGTCGCCGGCGATGGAGACTTGGCGCAACGGTGCGCGCTGGAGTCGACACGGCTGGCACAGCGGTCCATCATGTCCCGCGCCGTGCTGTCCCCTGTCGTTCTGGACACCGGTGAGGTCAGCTATCAGGTGCCGCCCGGTTGGACCATCGCGACATTGCTGCCCCTGCTGAACACTTCCGTCGCACCCGGACTCGAGCGCTGGGAGCCGGACCGATGGACGCGGCACCGGCTGACCGATGAGAAGTCGCTGCCCTCGCCGATGCTGGTGACGGCGTTCGGCCACGGACGGCATTCGTGTCCGGCACAGCCGTTTTCGCTGTCAGCCATGACGGCGACGATGACCCGACTGCTCGGCTTCTATCAGATGACACCGAATTGGACGACGCACCCGCGACCGGTTCCGGCTCAGATCGGCGGCGTGGCACGGGCCGACGGGCAATGTCGCCTCGACTACGCGCTTCGCTGAAGCCGCCGACTGAAGTGACCTAACCGCTGTTTCGCAACGCGCTGGCCAGGCCGTTCATCGTCAACAGGATTCCGCGCTGCACCAGCTCGTCGTCGTCGCCGGAGCGGTAACGCCGCAGCAATTCGACCTGCAGGTGATTCAGCGGCTCCAGATACGGGAATCGGTTGAACACCGATCGGGCCAGTGCCGGGTTGTCGGCGAGCAAGTTGTCCTGGCCGGTAATCAGCTTGTGCGCGTTGATACATCGCTGATGCTCGGCGGCGATCTTGTCGAACACCCGCCGCCGCAGCGATTCGTCTTCGACGAGCTCGGCATAGCGGGCGGCTAAGCCGAGATCGGTTTTCGCCAGAACCTGCGCCATGTTCGAGAGCACGGTCTGGAAGAACGGCCAGCGCTGGTACAGGTCGCGCAGTGTTTCGAGGCGTCCTTTGCCGCCGGCGATCCAGTCCTCGATCGCCGACCCGGTCCCGTACCACCCGGGCAGCATCACCCGTGACTGGCTCCAAGCCATCACCCACGGGATCGCCCGCAGATCTGAGATCGACGACGTCGGTTTGCGTGACGTCGGCCTACTGCCCACATTCAGCGAACCGATCTCACTGACCGGGGTGGACTGCAGAAAGTAATCAACGAACCCCTCAGTGTCGTGCACTAATTCGGAGTAGGTGCGCTGTGCCCGATCAGCAAGATCATCCAGGATCTCGTAGGCCGGGTCGGCCGCATCACCGAGCCCCTCGACGTCGAGCAGGGTCGACTCCAGGGTGGCTGCCAGCAAGGTTTCCAAGTTGCGCTGAGCCATTTGCGGCTCTGCATATTTGGCGGCGATCACCTCTCCTTGTTCAGTCAGGCGCAGCGAACCGTTCACCGCTCCTGGTGGTTGAGCGAGGATGGCTTCATAGCTTGGCCCTCCACCCCGGCCCACGGTGCCACCGCGACCGTGGAAGAGCCGCAACCGAATTCGGGTTTTGCGTGCCGATTCGACAAGGTCGAGTTCCGCCCGGTAGAGCGCCCAGTTGGCGGTCAGGTAGCCGCCGTCTTTGTTGGAGTCGGAGTAGCCGAGCATGATCTCTTGGCTGTCGGCACGGGAGCGCACGATGCGCTGGTAGACCGGAAGGTCAAGTGCTGCTTCGAGAATCGATGCGCCGCGGTGCAGGTCGTCGATCGTCTCGAACAGCGGGACGATGCCCACCGGGCAGTACGGGTCATCGCCGGAGGCGTCGAGCAGCCCGCATTCCTTCAGCAGGATGCCGGCTTCCAGCAGGTCGGAGACGGAGCGACACATCGAGATGATGTAGTTGGGCACCGCGGGCGGGCCGTAGATGGCGACAGCACGTGCCGCGGCGTTGATGATCGCGAGTTCCTTGCGGGCCAAGTCAGATAGCTGCTCGCGGTCGCCGACCAATGGTCGTCGGGTGCCCAGTTCGTCGGCGAGTACGTTTACCCGTTCGTCTTCGCTCAATGAGCCGTAGTCGGGATGCACACCGGCCCAGGCGAGCAACTCGGCGACCACTTCCTCGTGGACGTCGGAGTTCTGTCGCATGTCAAGGCCGGACAGGTGAAAACCGAAGACGTGCACGGCCTCTCGCAGTTGGGCCAGCCGGTCATTGGCCAACAGGGTGCTGCCGTTGGCCCGTAGCGAGGCGTCGACGATGTCGAGATCGGCAAGCAACTCCCCCGGAGTCTGGTAGGGCGGCAAGTCGAGGTCGAGCAAGTTGGCCGGCTGTTCATCGAGGATCTGCTCGGCAGTGGCGGTGAGCCGAGCATGGATGACACGCAGCGCGCGGCGGTAGGGCTCGTCGGCGCGGGCCGGCTCTTCGCAGCGCTCGGCCAGCTCGCTCAGTTCGTCGGTCACCGAGACCAGTCGCGCCGACATCGACAGTTCTTGCTCCAGCGCGGTCAGCTGGGCCAGATGATTGCCCAGCGCGGTGAAAGCCGCGCTGCCGGTGGCCAATCGGACCACATCGGCGGTGACATTCGGGTTGCCATCGCGGTCGCCGCCGATCCATGAACCCGGTCGCAGGATCGGTTCGGTGAGCAGGTCGGCGTCGGGCCAGCGGCTGCGCAGTGCTTCGCGGACCTCGGCGTTGACCTTCGGCATCACGTCGAAAAACGCTGCCTGGTAATAGCGCAGGCCAACGGCGATCTCGTCGGAGATCTGCAGCCGTGACAGCCGTACCAGCGCGGTCTGCCACAGCGTGAGGACTTGGCGCCGCAGCTCGGTGTCGATGTCGTCGCCATCATCGGTCTCGGTCACGCCGTGGGAATGCAGCCGCATCAGCTGGGTGATGCGGTGCTGCGCGTCGAACACCGTCCGGCGCCGGGTCTCGGTCGGATGGGCGGTGATGACCGGGGAGACCAGCGCGCCGGTCAGCGCTTCGGCGACAGCAGCGGCGTCCAGCTGCGCGGAGTCCAGCTTCTGATACGTGGCGGCCAGGGTGCTGTCTTGAGGCTTGTCGCCGGCGGCGACGTGGATGGCGCGACGGCGTTCGCGGTGAATGTCTTCGGCCACGTTGGCCAGCAACGCGAAGTGGCTGAACGCACGAATCACCGGGAGCGCCTTGCGGATCTCGATGCCGTCGAACATCTGCGCCACCTCGGCCCGCTCGATCTCCGAACGGCGTACCCGGAAGGATGCGATCCGGGCTCGTTCGACCAAGTCGAACACCTCGTCACCGTTCTGCTCGCGGACGGTGTCGCCAAGGATCGTGCCGAGCAGCCGAATGTCTTCGCGCATTGGCTCGGTGGCTTCGCGGCCTATTCGAGTGCGCTGTACCGCGCCGAAGGGCTCCAGAGAGTCGGGTGCGTCAGCCATACCTACCAGTATCAGGGCGGTTGGCTGTCTTTGCCTTTCGTGGGGTCAGGCGTTGTATTTAATGCGCAGCGCCACGCCGATGATGGCGACCAGCCAGATGCCGACCACAAACAACGTCAGTCGGTCGAGGTTCTTCTCCACCACCGTCGACCCGGACAGGCTTGACTGCACACCACCACCGAACAGGGTCGACAGGCCGCCACCCTTGGCGCGGTGCAACAGCACCAACAAGACCACCAAAAGGCTGGTGACCACCAGGGTGATCTGCAGAGCCAATTCCATGTCGAACACCATACCGGCCGGCAGACGAGCGCCTCAGACCGGCGCTAGTTGATGCTCGGGCCGATGGTCATGGTGTTGTCGGCGTAGTTGATATAGATCGCGTGGGTCAAGAACGGCTCGACACCACTGTCGATCGAGGTGCCCGAGGTCGCAGTCGGCAGCTCGCCGCTCTGAACCGTGTACTGGTACAGCAACGTCCCGCCCTCGCTGGTGTAAACCGAAATCACCGACCCCGGCGCAACATCGGATGCCAGGGATGACGGGATGGTTCCATAGACACCGCCAGAGTCGACATCGTCGGAAACCGCTGACCCACCAGATACCGTGCCGCCGTTCGTCACGGTTTCATACAGGCTGGCGATCGGTGCACCGTTCACCGTGGTACCGATAATCGGGGCGTCGGAGCCGACGATCAATTCCTTGCCGGGAATGTCCACGGTCACGCCGCCGAAGCTCTCAAACGGGCTGGTGGTCGGACCAGCGGTGTTTTCCCCGATGCCCAGGATGCCGCTCACATCGTTACCGCTGAGGAAGTTCTGGAAGGCATCGTTGGTGAACAGACTTCCGAAGTTCCCCGGCTCCCACGAGTAAAACTCGACGTCGACGGGCCCAGTAGTCGACAGCGCACCGTCGCCGTAATCGACTGGCACGTTGTTGAAGGTCATGTAGAGGTAGTCCACACCGCCGCTGTAGCCGCTCTCGCCGATATGAGAGGGAAACCCGTAGTCCAGCAGCAGCTGCCACAGGTTGTTCGCGCCGAGGTCGCTCTCGGGAACGACCAGGCCGCTGGATCCGGTGTCGACGAGCAGCGGCACGCTGCTGCTGCCGTCGCCGATTGTGGCGTAGACGGCCGGCTCGGTCCCCTCCAGGACAGTCAGCGGAATCGTGCCGCCGGTCGCCGCCGCGGCATCCGCCGTCGGCGCGAGAGCCGACGCAGCGGGCTCAGCCACTGACGGCACCGCCAGGTCGATCGAACCCAAGCCCGCGAGCAAGTGATCGGTCCAGTTAGTCAGATCCAAGGCGGCGGCCGGGTCGAAAGCTCCGATCGAGTCGGCCACGTGAGTCAGCAGCGGCTGGATGATCGGGTCGATCAGGTCTTCGAAGTCGGCATGCGCCGGTGCCGCGGTGACCGCGGATCCGGTCGCCATGGCGGCGGCGAGAAACGCACCGGCGCCGGCGCCGATACCGACCAGCAGGCGGCGGCCTGATGGCGCAGGCTTGTTACCGTCGCGACCAGTCATTCATTCCCCCGACGAGTTGGTGCAGCTTTTGGACCAGCAAAACTTAGCGACCCTGTGTTTCTATCAGGTTTCGTTAAGCTAAACGCCGCCGCCCGGATCGTCAACCTGAACAAACTTGCTCGACGTGAGCCGCCCGGCGTGGGTTAGGACAACAACTCGTCGAAGCTCATGGTGTTGTTGGTGTAGTCGATGTAGATCGGGTGTTCCCGGAATGGGATCTCGCCGCTGTCGATCGACGTACCGGACGTCGACACTGGCAACTCGTTGGCGCCGTTGGCATCATGGCCGACGGTGTAGGAGTACAACTCTGTGCCGCCGTTGCTGCTGTAGACCGTGATCGTGCTGCCCTGTACCGCACCCAGACTCGAAGGAATGGTTCCGTAGACGCCGCCGGAGTCGACGTCGTCGGACACCGTCAAACCCTTTGTCACACCGTTGGTCGTCACGGTTTCATACAGGTTGCTGATCGGGGCACCGTGCACGGTGTAGATGGCAGTACCGGGGTTAGAGTCGCCGACGATCAATTCGTTTTGCGGCAGGTCGACGGTTACCCCGGTATAGCCCGTCGCCTCGAACGGGCTCTCGGTCGGGCCCGCCGTGTTGGCGCCGATACCGAGAATGCCGGTGACATCGTTGTCTTTGAGGAACTCCTCGAAGTTGCGTGGGCCGCCGCTGCCGAATACCCCGTGCGAGTTCCAGACAATATCGACCGGGGTATTCGTGGTGATCAGCTGGCCGTTGCCGTAGTCCACCGTCAAACCGTCGTACTCGCGGTAGGAGTATTGGACCCCACCGCTGTAGCCGCTGTGGCCAAACTTTTCCAGGTGGGCGCCGGCCTGGTGCAGCTCCCGCAGTACCTCCCAGTGTGAGGACCCGAGGTCTTGCCAGGGTATGACGAGGCCGCCCGAGCCCGTGTCCACCAGCAACGACGTGTCCGACCCGTTTACGGTCGCCTGAATGCTCGGCTCGGTGTCCTCCTGGACGGTGATGGGGATATAGGCAGTCCCCGTCGCGGCTTCTGATGTCGTTGTTGTGGAGTCCGCCGTCGCTGCGGTCGATGACAGCGCGGCGGCCGAGTCGAGTGAACCCAGGTGAGCTAGCGCGTGGTCGGCCCACGCAGTCACATCTGCGCCGAAGGCCGTGTCAATGCCGGAAAACGAGTCGGCCACGTGAGTCAGCAGGGGCTGGATGATCGGGTCGACCAGATCGTCAAAATCCGCGCTCGCCGGCGCCGCGGTGACAACCGAACCGATCGCGGCCGCGGCCAGGCACGCGCCGGCGGCTCCCGCCAGAATCGCCAACCGGGGCCGGCGCGCTCTCGCGTCCTGCAACGGTGTGTCGCTGTTGATGCCGTCGCGATCGGTCATGTGATGCCTTCTCGGTACGTGATCTGAGTGGCGTGACCCGCAACCTTAACGAGCCGGTGATTTTCTCAGTTCACGTTAAGGTAAACGCTCGCCGCAAGGCAGTCAACGCAGAAATCTCAACCGCAACAGCTGCGGACCGGTTACGGCAGCGGGCCCCCGGCTGCTATTGCAGAAAGCGTCGCGAACTGCTCGCCGTCCAAGGACGCGCCCCCGACCAGCGCGCCGTCAACGTCCTCCTGGGCGATGAGGTCGCCGATGTTTTTGGCATTGACCGAGCCGCCGTAGAGCACCCGCACGGTCTCGGCGATTTGGGGTGAGGCCAACGAACCCAGTTCCTCGCGCACCGCAGCGCACACCTCCTGAGCGTCGGTGGCGCTGGCCACCCGCCCGGTACCGATCGCCCACACCGGCTCGTATGCGATGACGGTCTGGCCGATCTGTTCGGCCGACAGCCCGGCCAGCGATCCACGCAGCTGATCCTGGCAGTGCCCGACGTGGTCACCGGCTTCGCGGACTTCCAGGTGTTCACCGATGCACACGATCGGCGTCAGTTCGTGCTTGAGCGCGGCAGCGGCTTTGGCGGCCACCAGCGCGTCGTCCTCGTTGTGAAAAGTACGGCGCTCGGAGTGGCCGACGACGGCGTAGTGGCAACCCAACTTGGCCAGAAAAGCCCCGCTGATCTCGCCGGTGTACGCGCCGGAATCGTGCTGCGACACATCCTGGGCGCCGTAGGTGAGCCGCAGCTTGTCGCCGTCGACCAGGGTCTGCACGCTGCGCAGGTCGGTGAACGGCGGAATGACCGCGACGTCGACCTTGTCGAAGTACTTGTCCGGCAACGAGAAAGCGATCTTCTGTACCAGCGCGATCGCCTCGAAGTGGTTGAGGTTCATCTTCCAGTTGCCGGCAATCAACGGCTTGCGACTCATCGTCGTCCTTTGCTCAGGTGGTCAGCACTTCGAGACCGGGCAGCGTCTTGCCCTCAAGGTATTCCAGCGATGCGCCGCCGCCGGTGGAAATGTGCGAGAAGTCGTCGTCAGGCAGTCCCAGCGCCCGAACCGCGGCAGCCGAGTCGCCCCCGCCCACCACGCTGAACGCGCCTTTGCCGGTGGCGGCGGCGATCACTTCGGCGACGCCTTTGGTGCCCGCGGCGAAGGCCGGGAACTCGAAAACCCCCATCGGGCCGTTCCAGAAGATGGTCTCCGCGTTGGACAACAATTTGGTGAAGCGGATGACCGATCCCGGGCCGATGTCCAGGCCCATCTTGCCTTCCGGAATCGCATCGGCGGCAACGACTTCGGATGGCGAATCAGCCTCGAACCGATCGGCGACCACGATGTCTACCGGCAGCCGGATCACGTCGGCGTAGGTGTCGAGCAGTTGCTTGCAGGTGTCGATCATCTCGGTCTGCAGCAGCGACGTCCCCACTGAAAGGCCCATTGCGGCAAGGAATGTGTAGCACATGCCGCCGCCGATCACGATGCTGTCGGCCTTGGTAGCAAGCTGCTCGATCACCCCGAGCTTGTCGGACACCTTCGAACCGCCGAGCACCACCGCGTACGGGCGCCTCGTCGACCCGGTCAGCCGCTCCAATACCCCGACCTCTTCGGCCACCAGCTTGCCCGCGTAGTGCGGCAGCAGCGTCGCGACGTCGTAGACGGAAGCCTGCTTACGGTGCACCACCCCGAACCCGTCGGATACGAAAGCGCCTGTCCGCCCGACTAATTCGACGAGCTCTTCGGCCAGCGCCAGCCGTTCGGTGTCGTCCTTGCTGGTTTCCCGTGCATCGAAGCGGATGTTCTGCAGCAGCAGGACGTCCCCGTCGGCCAGGCGTCCGGCTCGGGCCCGAGCGTCATTGCCCACGACATCGTCGGCCAATTGCACGTCGTTGCCCAATTGCTCACCCAGCGCCGCGGCGACCGGGGCCAGCGACAGTTTCGGATCGGGTTCACCAGTGGGCCGCCCCAGGTGCGCAGCCACCACGACTTTGGCGCCGGCGTCGGCCAGCGCCTTGATCGTGGGCACCGACGCGGTGATACGGCCCGGATCGGTGATGACGCCGTCGTTCAGCGGCACGTTCAGATCGGATCGAACCAGCACGCCTCGGCCCGAAACTCCTTGCGCGAGAAGATCGTCCAGGTTTTGAATAGCCACGGCTACAGCGACTTGCCGACCAGCGCTACCAGATCGACCAGGCGGTTGGAGTAGCCCCACTCGTTGTCGTACCAGGACACCACCTTGGCCTGGTTGTCGATCACCTTGGTCAGGCCGGAGTCGAAGATCGAGCTGTGCGGGTCGGTGACGATGTCGCTGGACACGATCGGGGCGTCGTAGTACTTGAGAATGCCCTTCATCGGGCCGTCGGCGGCGGCCTTCATCGCGGCGTTGATCTGCTCCGCGGTGGCCGACTTGGACAGCTCGGCGGTCAAGTAGGTGACCGAGCCGGTCGGGATCGGCACCCGCAGCGCGTAGCCGTCCAGCTTGCCCTTGAGTTCGGGCAACACCAGACCGATCGCCTTGGCGGCACCGGTGGAGGTCGGCACGATGTTCAGCGCCGCCGCCCGGGCCCGGCGCAGGTCGCTGTGCGGGCCGTCCTGCAGGTTCTGGTCCTGGGTGTAGGCGTGGATGGTGGTCATCAGACCCTTGACGATGCCGAACTCGTCGTTGAGCACCTTGGCGAGCGGGCCGAGGCAGTTCGTCGTGCACGACGCGTTGGAGATGATGTTCTGGCTGCCGTCGTACTTGTCGTCGTTGACGCCCAGCACGATGGTGATGTCCTCGTCGGTGGCCGGCGCGGAGATGATCACCTTCTTGGCCCCGGCGTCCAGGTGACCCTTGGCCTTGGCGGCGTTGGTGAAGATGCCGGTGGACTCGACGACGACGTCGACGCCGATGTCGCCCCACGGCAACGCGGCCGGGCCTTCCTTCACCTCCAGCGCCTTGATCTTCGCGTTGCCGACGACGATGGTGTCCTCGCCTTCAAGGCTGACGTCGTAGGGCAGCCGGCCGAGGATCGAGTCGAATTTCAGCAGATGCGCCAGCGACGCGTTGTCGGTCAGGTCGTTGGCCGCGATCACCTCGATGTCGGTGTCGGCTCCTGCGGCCTGCTGCGCCAGCAGGGCGCGATAGAAGTTGCGTCCGATTCGGCCGAACCCGTTAATACCTACCCGGACCGTCACGTGTCTCTCCTTCGATGCTGACGAAATGCTCGCCGCCAGCCTAGTAGCTGCGAGAATGGGGGGCGAATTCGGTGGTTTAGGTCACGTCGATCGGGCCGCTGACTCGTCAGTGCAGCCGCCGCAGCGCCGATTCCGCGGCGTGATAGCCGCACAGCCCATGGATGCCGGCACCCGGTGGCGTGGACTGCGAGCACAGGTAGACCCCGGGTACGCCGGTGAAGTAGGGGTCGACGGCAATCCGCGGCCGAAACAGCGACTGCAGCCCGTCGTTGGCGCCGCCGATAATGTCGCCGCCGACATAGTTGTGGTTGTAGGCCTCCAGCTCGGCGGTGCTCTTGGATACGGTGGCGACAATCCGGTCCCGGAACCCGGGTGCGAACCGCTCGATCTGCCCGATGACCGCCGCCGTCGCGTCGCCGGTGTAACCGAACGGCACATGAGCGTAGGACCAGATCGGGTTGATGTTGCCGGCAGATCGGGACGGGTCGGCCAAATATTGCTGGCCCACCAGGGTGAAGGGGCGCTGCGGCATCCGGCCCTCCGCGCGCTGCCGCTCGGTATCCGCGGTTTCGGCGAATGTGCCGGCCAGGTGGACGGTCCCGGCGCGTCGGCAATCGGGGTTGGTCCAGGGGATGTGGCCGTCGATGGCGAAGTCGACCTTGAAGGCCGACGATCCCTGCCGGTATCGCCGATACGACCGCTTGATCCGCGCGGGCATCGCATCGCCGTAGATCCGCAGTGCCGCAGCCGGATTCAGGTCCAGCATCACAATGTCGGTGTCAGGGACGTCGCGACGGCTGGTGACGGTGACCCCGGTGGTGATCGCGCCGCCGTGGGTGCGCAGCGCCTCACCCAGTGCGGCGGTGATCGACCCCGATCCACCCACGGCCACCGGCCAGCCGTAGCGGTGGCCGCTGGCCAAGAACATCAGGCCCATCGCCCCGATCAGCGGCCGGTCCAACCGGGTGAACGCGTGGGCGGCGGCACCGCCGTACAGGGCGCGGGCCTGTTCGGTGCGAAACCACCGCGCGATCACCGTCGCCGGCAGCAGTCCCCGCGGTCCGAACGCGGCCAGCCGAAAGGGATGACTCGGCACATGAAGGATCGGGCGCATCAGATCCTCACCCAGCTCGTCGAAACCGCTGGCGAGGTCACCGACCGCCATCCGCCACCGTCGGCCGTCCGAGCCCATGGCCGCGACGGTTCGCTCGATCGACTGGTACTGGACACCGGCCGTGCCGTCGTCGAGCGGATGCGCGCAGTCAACCTCGGCCCACCGCCAGGTCAGCCCGTAGCGGGCCAGGTCGATGTCCTTCCAGACCCGTGAGCCCACCCCCATCGGATGAGCGGCCGAGCAGTAGTCATGGATGACGCCGGGCAGGGTCAACTCCCCCGACTGAGCTCCACCGCCGATGGTGTCAGAGGCCTCCAAAACATGCACGTCAATGCCGTTGCGCGCCAGATGGATTCCGGCAGCCAAACCGTTGGGTCCGGCACCGACGACGACCGCGCGGTTCATAACAGGTGGACAGGCAACTCGTCGTCATCCTCGGGCCACGGCTGACGTGCCAGCATGTCGTCGACGGCGATGTAGCCCGCCTCGATCAAACCGGTCTTCGCGTCGACGATGCGGTACCACTGTTTTTTCGTCTGAATCGGCTGGCCTTCCAGGATGATCACCCGCAGATCGCCCTCTTCCAATTGGCAGCGCTTCTGCACCGCCTCCACCAACTGCTCATTGTGCAGATGGCCTTCGCCGAAATTCCAGCCGATGAGTGGACCGGCAACCGTTTCGCCTTCCCGCATCACGTAGTCCGCTTCATTGTCCAGAGCACGCGCCAGCAGTCCGTTGAGCGCGCGGCCGTGCACATGCATGGACCGGAACGCGCGGGCTTTGTCGCTGATGATCTCGGCGGTGGCCGGGTCGTAGAGCTTGGCAATCTGTTTGGCCGTCAGCGCCGAGCTCTTGACGACGTCGGCGTCGATCTTGTCCTCGATCCCGGCACGGAAGCACCAGACACTCGACGCCCAGTTGCCCGCGTAATAACGCAACGCCGGAAGGAATGAAATCTGTTGCGGGAACATATTTCCGACGATCGGAACCACTGCGAGGGCCGCCATCAGCATGGCCAGCAACAACGGTGAACTGAGATCGTAGATCGAGATATTGCTGTAGTGCCCGAACAGGTAGAACAGCGAGAAGATGAAGAAGATGTTCCACTCCAGCGGAACTCCCATCGGGAGATTGGAAATGATGTTGAGGTGGAAGATCACCATGAAGGCGATCAAGGCCCACCGCCACGGGTGACTGTCAGCGAAAAAGACCAGCACAGCCGGCACGATCAATTCCGCCGTGGTTCCGCCGACATGGGCCATCACTTTTGGTATCCACGTTGGCCGTATGTCGTCGACAGGATCCCGGTACAGCCTGCGCTTCAACCAGTTGAACGCCCGGCCGCGCAGCAGAGCATGGTTACTCGTCATTGCCGCCACCACATATGGAAAATGGTGATTCAACTTGGAAGTCGCTGCGCCCCACCAAAGTCCGAGCATGACGATCTTGAAGGCGGCGATCTGGTCGGTGAAAGGGAAGAAAAATATCAAAAGTTTCAGCCAATAGTGTTCACCACGCGCGGCAAGGAAGATCGTTTTGTCGCGAAGTCCCAACAGCGCCAAGGCGACGATCGTCGGCACGACCAGCATGGGGTCGATCAACCCGACATCGCCGCTCCCCGTTACCGATCCGCCATGGCCGGGCGCAAGCAACGCCCACACGCCGGACGCCAGGACGGTCGCGTACAGACCAACGTCAAAAAGGTTACGAGTGTCGCCACTGGTGAACGGAACCTCCTGCGGCCACGGCGGCAGGCGAATTGTCTTCGGCCGCAACCAATACAGGAATCCGCCGATCGGCGGCCAGAACCGTGCGGTGAGCGGACCCGAGCCACACCCCAACCCCAGCACCTCGAACAGCAGCGTGAAGACAATCAGCTTCTGGTACACGATGGGTTGCGTCCACCACGCCTCGATCCGGCCCAGCCCGCCCAGGCCCGGGGTCAGTGAAATGACCGCGGCGGCGCCTGCGGCGTAGGCGGCCATCTTGAACACGTACAGCAGGTAGATCGCCGACGGCGTTCCAAAGCCATGCTCCACCCAATGCCGGGTCACCACCTGCATTCGCTCTGCCGCCGGGCGGGTATGCCAGGTTTCGTGGTCGACGTCAGGAAGGTCCGGGGAGATGAATCCCATGACGGCCTCGTTTCAGGTGTGCCACCGTTGGCGAAAACAATCTAGCGGCATCATCAGGCCGGCGTGTGCAACTAGCGCAGTAGGCTCAGGCGTCTTCCAGCAGGTCGGGGGTCACTGCGGATTCGGTGTCCGGGATACCGTCCACCTTCGCCTTGCGGTCGGCCATCGACAGCAGTCGCCGAATCCGCCCTGCTACAGCATCTTTGGTCATCGCCGGGTCAGCCAACCGGCCCAGCTCTTCCAACGAGGCCTGCCGGTGTTCGATGCGCAACTTGCCGGCCGCGGCCAAATGGTCGGGCACACCGTCACCGAGTATTTCCAGCGCCCGTTCGACGCGGGCGGCAGCGGCCACCGCGGCACGAGCCGAGCGTCGCAGATTGGCATCGTCGAAATTCGCCAGCCGGTTCGCCGTCGCCCGGACCTCGCGGCGCATCCGCCGCTCCTCCCAGATCAACCGGGTGTCCTGGGCGCCCATCCGGGTCAGCAGCGCTCCAATGGCCTCACCGTCACGCACGACCACTCGGTCGGCACCGCGCACCTCGCGCGCTTTCGCGCTGATCCCGAGTCGGCGTGCCGCACCGACCAGCGCCAGCGCTGCCTCCGGGCCGGGGCAGCTGACTTCCAGCGCCGAGGAGCGGCCCGGCTCGGTCAGCGAACCGTGTGCCAAGAACGCCCCGCGCCAAGCAGCTTCAGAGTCGGCGATGCTGCCCCCGACGACCTGGGCGGGCAAGCCCCGCACCGGCCTGCCACGCAGGTCGAGCAATCCGGTCTGTCGGGCCAGCGCCTCGCCGTCGTTGGCGACCCGCAACACGTATCGCGTCGACTTGCGGATTCCGCTGGCGGACAACACATGCACCACCGCGTTGTAGCCATACAGGTCGAAGATGTCCTTGCGCAGCCGTCGCGCGATGCTGCCCAAGTCGACTTCGGCTTCGACGACCACGCGGCCGGCCACGATGTGCAGACCACCGGCGAACCGCAGCAGTGAGGTCACCTCGGCGCGCCTCGCGCTTACCGCGCTGACCACCAGGCGGCTCAACTCGTCCTTGACTTCGGCCGTCATCGCCACGCGTCGTCACCCCTCGGTCCGTTGCGACCCGGTCCATCTGCGCCGGTTTGTTCCTCGATCGCCACCGCGTCGGTCGACGTTGCAGTCGGCGTCGGACCCGTGTCGCGCACGCTCACCCCATCCAGCGCCGCGGCCAGCTTGCCCGGGTCATGTAAAGGTGTACCAGGCCGGGCCACGTCTGCGAATTGAACCTGGGCATGAAGCAGAGTTGCCGTGCGCCGTAGCTGCTCGCGTTCCCGTTCACTGGGCACCCGCTCCGCGTCGATGATCACGTCGTGCACGGTGAAACTCGGCGCGTGCTGGGCAAGTACGTGCAGATGGCGTTCTACCGAGAATCCGGCGGTCTCGCCCGGCTCGGCGACCAGATTGAGCACCAGCGCGCGCCGGGCCGTCGTAGCCTGCAGCGCTGCGGCCAGCCCGGGCACCAGGACGTGCGGGATCACACTGGTGAACCACGAGCCGGGACCCAGCACCACCAGATCGGCGGACATGATCGCGTCGACGGCCTGCCGGGTCGCCGGCGGATCGCCGGGCAGCAGCCGTACGCGGCGCACCTTCCCCGGCGTGGTGGCGATCGCC
>NZ_JBAPMI010000168.1:0-2445 GCF_049278535.1 Mycobacterium sp.
GCGCCGAGCCGGGAGACCGAGAGGCGATCGACGCGCTGCGCCAAGCCGCCCAATCGGTCGGCCGCGGCGACGCGAGCGCGGCCGCCGAATTGAGCAGGCGCGCGTTGGAGCTATTGCCCACCGACGACCTTGACTACGGGTCACTCGTCTCCGAAACGGTGGAGTGGCTGAATCGGGCCACCCGATATGACGAGGCCCAAGACCTTGCCGACAGCGCGCTCGCCACGGAGCTGTCACAAGACGACGAAGCCGAGATTCGGCTGGGGATGGCCGCGGGAATCGAGGACCCGGAGCAACGCATTGCCGAGATCCGTCGCGCACTGCGGTTGGTCGGCATCAACGACATCACCAGGGCGCGCCATCAGGCATGGTTGGTCTACTTCGAGGTGGTCAACGGCTTCCAGGCGGACGCCTCGGCCGCGAACGTGGCGGCGGCTGCGGCCACGGCGACCGGTGATTTAGAAGCCCGGATCATCAGCGACACCGCGCTTGCCCTGATTGACTATCAGGACGGTTATGCGGTGCGCGCGCTTCGGCGCATGGACGAGGTAGAAGCGTTGACCCGCAGCGGCGAGGCGACCTTCGGCGGCATATACGCGGCCAAGCGCCGCGCAGGCCTGATCGTTTGCACTGGCAGCTTGGAGGAAGCCGGCGCGCAGGTTGCCCTGGGTACCCAGAAAGCGCATCGCGAGCGCAACGCGATGGCGCTTCCCGGTTGGACCCACCTGGGCGGGATGGTTCATGCGGCGGCGGGTCGTTTAGCCACGGCGCGTGACACCATCGAGGCACTGCCCCGGCGTGAATGGGCGAACAGTACCGAAGTCAACATTGAGCGGATACTCGTTCTGGCTGATGTAGCCGCACGGACAGATGACCGAAAGTTATTGCAAGACTTGGTGTCTGAGGCGCTGGGGCTATATTCCAGCACCTCGCCGTTAATGTCCTGCGGCGCGGCTTACGTGGCCGCGCTTGCCGCGTGGCAGCGTGGCGACGTGCACGATGCGGTGCGCTGGCTCATGGGCCAGAACACGCGTGTCATCACACCGCTGTGGCCGAACGTGTTAGACCAGGTCATCTTGATGTCGCGGGTGGCGTCAGCTGCCGGTGATGCCGGGTTGCGCGCGCGAGTGCTGCAGAGCATCGAGGTGCTCGAACGCGAGCGCCCCGGGGTGGCGTTGTTCGCGGCGGTCGCACAGGAAGCTCGCGGAATCCTGGAACGCGACGCCGATGCGCTGCTGGAAGCGGCCGACGCGTTGAGTCCGTGGCGTCCGCTTCTTTATGCCGGTGCCGCCGAGGACGCTGCGGGCGAATTAGCGCGTGCAGGGCGCGATCCGGAGGCAATCGAGAACCTCAATAAGGCATTCGACACTTTCGTGGAATGCGAAGCCCTCGCCGATGCCCGCCGGGTCGGCCGCACGCTGCGCCGATTAGGCGTCGAACGGCGCATCATCACCCACCCACGGGCAAAATCGGGCTGGGACAGCCTCACCGACTCCGAACTCACGGTGATCAATCTGATCGCTGAAGGGTTGACCAACCGCTCCGTCGCGCAGCAACTGCAGCTGTCCCCTCACACGGTGAAAACCCACGTACGCAATGCGTTTGCCAAGCTGGGCGTCGCTTCCCGCGCTCAATTGACGCAACTCATGCGCCACTCGGATTGATCGAAGCAAAACCAAATAGATGACGTGGCCCGGCCTACAATGACGTGCAGTTCAGTAGCATCCGGTACATCGTGAACAGGACACCCGGTGCGCCCTTCAACCGGCCTTTTTGACGTCGGCGGCCAGCGGCTGGTCACTCCGCCGATTCGCGGGCGGGCAGACGAGCTGAAGGTGATCGGCGCCATGGTTGCCGCGGTGGGCCAGGGGCGCGGGGACGTGCTGGTCATCGAGGGCCCACCCGGCATCGGCAAGAGCCGCCTGTTGACTGAGGTGTTGGCGCTGGCCGACAAATCCGGGGTGCGCACGTTGTTCGGTGAGGCGTTCGAGTATCAGCAAACCGTGCCGTTTTTCTCGCTGTTCATGGCCACACTCAACGCCGATCCCCCGGTGGGAGACGCCGAGGCGCTGCGCAAACTTGGCGGCTCGGCAGATCTGCGCTACTGGGTGGTGCACGATCTGGCCGACGCGATTCATGCCGCGGCCCTGCAGGAGCCGCTGGTGATTGTGTTGGAGGACATTCACTGGGCTGATAACGGCACGCTGTTGGCACTGCGGTCACTGGCCACCGCGCGCCCGGACGTGGCGGTGCTCTGGGTATTGACCGCCCGCACCGGGGCCGGCGGTCCGGCGATACAGGAGACGCTGTCAGTGCTGCAACGCGCGAATGCCACCTTCGTGCGACTGGCGGCCATGACGCCGGACGCGGTCACCGACATGGTCCAAGACGCCGTGCGAGCGAAAGCCGATGCGTCACTGCTGAATCTGGCCGCCAAGGCACACG
>NZ_JBAPMI010000169.1:0-10371 GCF_049278535.1 Mycobacterium sp.
CTGCGGAAGCGATGACCTTGGTCAGCAGGGCTGCCGAGCGGATCGCGTCGTCGTTACCCGGGATCGGGTAGTTCACCTGATCGGGATCGCAGTTGGTGTCCAGGATCGCGATGACCGGGATGCCCAGCTTGCGGGCTTCGCCGACGGCGATGTGCTCCTTGTTGGTGTCGACGACCCAAACGGCCGACGGCACCTTCTGCATGTCCCTGATACCGCCGAGGCTGCGCTCGAGCTTGTTCTTCTCGCGCGTCAGCATCAGGATTTCCTTCTTGGTGCGACCCTCGAAGCCGCCGGTCTGCTCCATCGCCTCGAGCTCCTTGAGGCGCTGCAGCCGCTTGTGCACGGTCTGGAAGTTGGTGAGCATGCCGCCCAGCCAGCGCTGGTTGACGTTTGGCATGCCGACGCGGGTCGCCTCGTCTGCGATCGACTCCTGCGCCTGCTTCTTGGTGCCGACGAACATCACGCTGCCGCCGTGAGCGACGGTCTCCTTGACGAACTCGTACGCCTTGTCGATGAAGGTCAGCGTCTGCTGCAGGTCGATGATGTAGATGCCGTTGCGGTCGGTGAAGATGAACCGCTTCATCTTGGGGTTCCAGCGACGGGTCTGATGCCCGAAGTGAGTGCCGCTGTCAAGCAGCTGCTTCATGGTTACAACAGCCATTGTCGGCCATTCCTTTGTGTCGGTTGTCGCCCAGCGACGGGTGAAGCCGGGCCCTGGCGGCTGCTGCGATGCCGGACCCGTCGTTGGACGGGACCGCCCGGCATGCGGTGCGAACTCCCAGTGGAACGAGAGACGCGGTACAGACGCGCGAAGTCAGCTCGTTATTACGTGCTGCGCAGAGCAGTTTACACCGTTCGGCCAGGTGCTTTGTCCACAGCGCTGGCTGGCCGCTTCGTCGGCGCCGCGGTGAACTGACGTTGTGCGATGGGCCGCGATGATCCTGGCTGCGATGCTGGTCTGCGCATTGCCGGCGCGTGGTGATGTGGCTCGCCTGCGGTGGCCGCTACGCCCGGTTCCGGCGGTGGTGCGAGGTTTCGACGCCCCGTCGCCGAACTGGAACCGGGGCCACCGCGGGGTGGACCTGGCGGGCACCCCGGGCCAGCCGGTCTATTCCGCGGGTGCCGCAACGGTGGTGTACGCCGGGACGCTGGCCGGCCGTCAGCTGGTGTCGCTGGCCCACCCGGGCGGTCTACACACCAGCTACGAGCCCGTGCGGGCCGGCGTCCGGGTCGGGCAGTCGGTGGCCGCCGGGACGGCGGTCGGGGAATTGCTGGCGGGGCATGCGGGCTGTCCGACCGCGGCGTGCCTGCACTGGGGAGCGATGTGGGGCCCAGCCGCCCGCGCCGACTATGTCGATCCGCTGGGACTGCTGGCGTCCACACCGATTCGGCTCAAACCCCTGCACCGATAGTCGCCGTCAGGCCCGCGGGTGCGCTTGGTCGTGCACCGCGCGCAGCCGGGCCACCGTCACATGGGTGTAGAGCTGGGTGGTCGCCAGGCTGGCATGGCCCAGCAGCTCCTGCACGACCCGCAGATCGGCCCCACCCTCGAGCAGGTGAGTGGCCGCGCTGTGCCGCAGACCGTGCGGACCCATGTCCGGTGCGCCGTCGACGGCGGCGACGGTCTGGTGCACCACGGTGCGCGCCTGCCGCACATCGAGCCGCCGGCCCCGAGCCCCCAGCAGCAACGCCGGTCCGGACTCCGCGGTGACCAGCGCCGGTCGCCCGTCGGCCAGCCAGGCGCGCAACGCCTCGGCGGCGGGCTCGCCGAACGGAACGCTGCGCTGCTTGTTGCCCTTGCCGAGCACGCGCAGTATCCGGTGTGAGTTGTCGATGTCGTCGATGTCCAGGCCGCACAGCTCGCTGACCCGAATCCCAGTGGCATACAACAGCTCAACGATCAGACGGTCGCGCAATGCCATCGGATCACCTTGCTGTGAACCGGATTTGGCCGCCGACATCGCTGCGAGTGCCTGATCCTGCCGCAATACCGCCGGCAACGCCCGTCGCGCCTTTGGCACTTGCAGCCGACTCGCAGGGTCACCGGCTAGCAGCCCGCGTCGCACCGCCCAGGCGGTGAACGTCTTGATCGCCGATGTACGGCGAGCCAGCGTGGTGCGAGCCGCCCCGGCTCCGGCCCCGGCGGCAAGCCAAGACCGCAGAATCGGCAGGCTCAATGCCTGCAAGCCCCGGTCCGGGGCGCGTTCGTCGAGAAACGCGAACAGTGAACGCAGATCGCCCAGATACGCGCGGCGGGTGTGGGCCGAGCGAAGGCACTGCAGTTCCAGGTAGTTGTCGAACTCGTCGAGGATCGCCTCCACCACCTCACGGTCGCAGAGACGGGCGGCGTGGCTCAGGTGACGCGCCGCAGGGTGTCCGGAGTGAGATCTTTCAGCGTCGGATAGCCGTCGACGGCCATGGTCAAGTCGGCTTCGGCCAGCAGCGAGCGCAGTACGTGCACGATCCCGTCAACGCCGTCCAGCGCCAGGCCGTACGCGTAGGGCCGCCCGACGCCCACCGCGGTCGCGCCGAGCGCGAGGGCTTTGACGATGTCGGCGCCGCTGCGAACGCCCGAGTCGAACAGCACCGGCAGCCCGTCGGCGGCCTCCACCACACCCGGCAGGCAATCCAGCGCGGGCAGCCCGCCGTTGGCTTGCCGGCCGCCGTGGTTGGAGCAGTAGATGCCGTCTACACCACCGTCTTTGGCGCGACGCGCATCGTCGGGGTGGCAGATGCCTTTGACGAGCAACGGCAGTTTGGTCAGCGAGCGCAGCCACGGCAGGTCATCCCACGTCAACGGGTTGCCGAAGATCTGTATCCAGCGCAGCACCGCACCTTGGGGGTTCTCTTCGGGGCTTTGCGCCAGGCTCGCGCGGAAAACCGGGTCGCTGGTGTAGTTGCTCAAACATTTTCCGCGGAGCTGCGGAAAGTTCGACTTGCCCAGGTCGCGCGGACGCCAGCCGGTGACCCAGGTGTCCAGGGTGACGACGATGCCCTTGAAGCCGGCGGCTTCCGCGCGATGCACGAGGCTGGCGGCCAGCTCGCGGTCGGTCGGCGTGTAGAGCTGGAAGAACCCGGGTGTGTCACCGAACTCGGCGGCGACGTCTTCGAGCGGGTCTTCGGTCAGCGTCGACATCACCATCGGGACACCGGTGCGGGCTGCGGCGCGCGCGGTGGCCAGATCGCCGTGGCCGTCCTGGGCGCATAACGCGATCACTCCGATCGGTGCCATGAACAGCGGGCTCGGCAGTTTCAGCCCGAACAAGTCGACGGATAGATCACGTTGTGCGGCGCCGACGAACATCCGAGGCATCAGGCCCCAGCGCTGGAAAACCTCGCAGTTGGCCCGTTGGGTGCGCTCGTCGCCCGCCCCGCCCGCGACGTATGACCAGATCGACGGCGGCAAAGCCTTTTCGGCCTTCGCCTCGAGCTCCGCGAAAATCATCGGCAGCTTCGGCACGATCCCGGCCAAGCCTTGGAGATAGATCTCGTTCTGGTAGTCGCCGAATGCCATGCGATGAGCATGCCAGCCGGCGTTCGGGCTGACGAGGCCCTACTGGGTGGCGGCCTCCGCGGCGGCGAGTTCCTTCTTCCACTGCCGGAACGTCTCTTCGGTGCGACCGCGCCGCCAGTACCCGGAGATCGACGCCCACTTCGCGTCGACACCACGCTCTTTGCGGATATAGGGCCGCAGGTTGTGCATCACCGCCTGGGCTTCACCGTGCACGAAGGCGTGCACCTGACCGGGCAGCCAGTGGGCGGTCTTGACCGCTTGGACGAGCGGCGAATGGTCGCCGGCGCGATCCTCGCCGACCAGATCAGCCCGGCCGCCACGCAGAATCCAGTTGACCTGCACGCCTTCCGGCGCGGCCAACGGCACTTCGTCCTCCGGCTCGGCGACTTCGATGAACACTTGGCCGATTGCGTTGGCAGGCAACGCTTCCAACGCAACGCTGATCGCCGGTAGCGCGGTCTCATCGCCGACCATCAAGTGCCAGTCGGCCGAGGGATCGGGGGCGTAGGCGCCACTGGGACCCATCAGATACATCGGCTGGCCCGGCTTAGCCGATGCAGCCCACGGCCCGGCAGCCCCGTGCTCCCCGTGCACCGCGATATCGACAGCTATCTCACCGACGACGGGGTCAGCGCGACGAACTGTGATCGTCCGCACCACCGGCTGCTTGGCGGTGGGCAGGTCGGCAAAAGACTCCAGCGTCAACGGCTGCGGTAACCGGGCCACGTCGACGTCGTCGGGGACGAACACCAGCTTGACGTAGGAGTCGGTGAAGTCGCTGGGCGTGAAGGTGTCGAAACCGCTGCCGCCCAAGATAACCCGGATCATGTGCGACGTCACCTGCTCGGTGCGAACCACTTCGAAGGTGTGCACTGGTCGACCGGGCACCTGATTCCTCTCGTTGAGCGCTGACTGTGACCAGTATACGAACCGGGGCCGTCACACCTTCGGTCCCACGACCGAGGCCAGCGCCAGATCAGAGTCGAACCAGGCTGGTTAGCCGGCGTCAGGCTGCAACGAAAAGCTCTGATAAATGGGCGTTTTCGGAATCTACGCCGCGTTTTCCATGCTTCCAGTCCCGATACTCATCGGGTGTCAGCGTCTTGCCGAAGACGGTTGTTACAACAGCGTCGTTGCCCAAGTAGAGGTCCTCGTTGCGCCACCACGCCTGGAGCAGTCGGGTAAAAGGGCAACCGCGGGTGCAGATGGTGCACCAGGTGGTAGTTGGACGTGAGCACGGCCACGGAATTGAGTGGGATCGTGATCCAGACCGGGGCGTAGCCGCCGATCGCCGCGATTGCCGCTGCAGTAAACACCGCCAAAGCACCCAATGCCAGGGCGAATGTCGGCCACGCGACCGCTGGTGTCGGCTGGCTGCGCTGGGGGCCCGGGCGGGGCGCCGCCTCGACTAGTACCAGATGAGGTGCGTCGAGAGCAGGCCTGGCCACCTCCGAGACACGACGGACGTGCACGCGACCGCAAACCGACCCTTAGCTGGGAGGCAGCCGAACGTTATCTCGTTTTCCGACGTTTTGATCCAATTTTGAGGATCAAGATCGCCGGTCCGCCTCGACAGATTTCACGGCCCGGCGCGATTCCGGACGATTCGCCAGCAACCGCTGTGGCGCTCGGCCAAACCGGCGATCTCCAGCATCGCCAGCGGCCCCAGGATCCGAGCCGGCTCCACCGCGGCGGCTACCGCGATCTGGTCGACGGTAGCGACGCCGCTCCCGGGGAGCGCCTCGTACACCCGCCGCTCCTCGTCACTGAGCCCGTCGAGTGGGGTGGCCGGACGCGACTGCTCGGGCGCCAACTCTCCGATGCGACCGACCAACTCGACGACATCCTCGGCACGGGTTATCACCTCGGCCCCCGAGCGCAACAACGCGTGGCATCCGCTCGACGCCGACGACGTCACCGGCCCGGGCACGGCGCCGACCACCCTGCCCAATGCCCGCGCCCAAGCGGCGGTGTTGGCCGCGCCGCTGCGCAAACCGGCCTCCACAACCACTGCAGCGCCGGCAAATGCGGCGACCAAGCGGTTGCGGGTCAAGAACCGGTGTCGGGCCGGCCGTACCCCCGGCGGATACTCGGTGACCAGCAACCCGTCAGTGCCGATACGGTGCAGCAGTGCGGAATGTCCTGCGGGATAAGGAATATCAAGCCCGCCCGCCAGGACTGCCACGGTGACACCGTCGGCAGCCAACGCCGCGCGGTGAGCCGCGCCATCGATGCCGTAGGCCCCGCCGGAAATGACCGCGACATCGTGCTCGGCAAGCCCGCCCGCCAGATCCGCCGCCACCTGCTCGCCGTAACTGGACGCGGCGCGGGTGCCGACCACCGCGGCGGATCGCTGTGTTGTCTCGTCGAGTCGCACCGGGCCCAGTGCCCACAGTGCCAACGGTCGCCGACCCTGAGGTTTCGCCGCGGCGGCACCGTTGAAGGCGGCGAAGGCCAACGTCGGCCATTCGTCGTCCTCCGGGGTGACCAGGCGACCACCTCGGCGGTTCAGCAACTCGAGATCTTCAACAGCGCAGTCGATTTCACGCCGTGCTTCGGTTCGTCGGGTCAGAATGTCGTCAACCTGGCCTCGGCGCACCCGGTCGGCGGCCTCGACCGGCCCTACCCGGGCAACCAGCTCTCCAAGCTCCTCGCACGGCGGCTCGACGACCCGCGACAGATAAGCCCATGCCCGCTGTGTTGGATCGGTCACCGCGACGTTCCTGGCTGGCGGAAGCTCAGTGCGGTTGCCACCTCGTCGCGCCCCGGCGACGTGCGACCGGCCAAGTCACTCAGCGTCCACGCGACTCGCAGCGTGCGGTCGAGGCCCCGAATGCTGAGCAGCCCGCGGTCAAGCGCGGTGCGCAGCGGCTCCATGGCAGCATTGCCCGGCCGGAACCGGCGCCGCAATAGTGTTCCGCTGACCTCGGCGTTGGTGCGGACACCGTGTGCACGCCAGCGCTGGGCCGCCGCGTCGCGGGCCGCCGTCACCCGACGACGGACCTGCCCGGTCGACTCGGGTTCGGAGTTCGCGAACGCACTCATCCGTACCGGATGCATCTGGACCCGCAAGTCGACGCGGTCGAGCAGCGGTCCGGACAGGCGGCCGAGATACCGTCGTTTGACCGCCGCTGCGCAGATGCAGTCTTGAGGATCAGCCGGCGCACACGGACAGGGGTTGGCCGCCAGCACGAGTTGAAAGCGGGCGGGATAGCAGGCCACACCGTCTCGGCGGGCCAGGCGAATCTCGCCCTCTTCCAACGGCGTTCGCAACGCCTCCAACGCGCTGACACCGATCTCGGCGCACTCGTCGAGAAACAGCACGCCACGGTGCGCACGGCTGACCGCGCCGGGACGGGCCATACCCGACCCACCGCCGACCAGTGCCGCGACGCTGGAGCTGTGATGCGGCGCCACGAATGGCGGCCGAGTGATCAGCGGCGTGGCATCCGACAACAGACCGGCCACCGAGTGGATCGCGGTAACCTCCAACGACTCGCCGTCCGACAACGGCGGAAGCAGACCCGGAAGACGTTGCGCCAGCATGGTTTTACCCACACCCGGCGGCCCGGTCAGCATCAGGTGATGCGATCCGGCGGCGGCGACCTCGACGGCGAAGCGCGCCTGGGCCTGCCCCACCACCTCGGCCAGATCAGCGGGTGGATCTGCCTCCGTAACCACCTCGCCGATCCGTTCGTCGAGGCGCGCCGAGCCACTGAGCCAGCCCTGCAGCTGCGCCAGCGTGCGCACACCCCAGATCTGGATGCCATCGACCAGGCTGGCCTCGGGGAGATTCTCGACCGGCACCACCGCAGCTCCCCAGCCCGCGCCCTTGGCCGCCAGAACGGCCGGCAGCACCCCACGCACCGGCCGGACGCGGCCGTCCAACGCGAGTTCACCGAGTACCACCGCGGTTTCCAATTGACGCCATGGCGTTTTCCGCTGGGCCGACAAGACCGCGGCCGCGAGCGCCAGGTCGTATACGGATCCCATTTTCGGCAGCGTTGCCGGTGACAGCGCCAATGTCAGGCGCGACATCGGCCATTTGTTGTTGCAGTTGGTGATCGCGGCGCGAACGCGGTCACGTGACTCTTGCAGCGCGGCGTCAGGCAGGCCGACCAGGTGCACACCGGGCAAGCCGGAGGTGATGTCGGCTTCGATCTCGACGATCTGGCCGTCCAATCCCAGCACCGCGACGGAGAACGCGCGCCCGAGCGCCATCAGCTCACGCCCGGCAGGTGGGTGAGTTCTGGGGTGCGCCGCCGGCCGATCCGCACACCGATCACGTCGATGCGGACACCCGCCCAACGCCGATCCTGAGCAGCCAGCCAGAGCCCGGCCAGCCGACGCAGTCGGCGCGCCTTCTGGGGGGTCACCGCCTGCTCCCACCCGCCAAATCCGTCCCCGGTTCTCGTCTTGACCTCGACGAATATCACGGTGTCAGTGCTCGGGTCGGCCGCCACGACGTCCAGTTCGCCGTAACGGCAACGCCAGTTGCGGGTCACGATTTGCAGTCCGAGCCCGATCAGGTGATCGGCGGCCAATCGCTCGCCCAGCGCTCCGATTTCCGCTCGCGTCAACATCGTCATGCGGCCACCCTGGGCCAGAGCGCCGACGGGAATATCCACCGCCCCGCGATCGCCGCCGAACAACGGCCAGTTATCCCCAGTTACGCAGCAATCCACACTCGATGTGCGCGTCGCGTTGCATCTGCCGTCAAACCGTCATTAGCATCGCCTCCAGGCGATGAAGCTCGCCTTTAACCGCCGTACCGGCTGATGGCTTCTACCCGAGGCGCTTTGGGTTAGAAGGCGGGTGAGACCTGTGAGTCGAGACCTCCGCATCGCGGCGTATTACATGAATTCCCTTTGCAGCGTGCGGTTTTCGCATCGCTGTTTGCCGTTCTGCGCGGATCATTGGACCCATGCGACACCTATGGAAGGAACACCGATGTCATACGTCACGACCCAACCGGAGGCGCTGAGCGCCGCCGCAATCAGCTTGGCGGGTATCGGCAGCGCAATGGGCGCCGAGAACACCGCGGCCGCGGCACCCACCACCGGCGTGCTGCCGGCTGCTGCAGATGAAGTCTCAGCACTGACCGCCACCCAGTTCGCTGTCCACGCCCAGATGTACCAGGCGGTCAGCGCCCAGGCCGAGTCAATTCATCAGCAACTGGTCAGCGCGCTGGCAGCCGGCGCCAATTCGTATGCGGTGACCGAAGCCGCCAACGCCGCGGCAACAGGTTAAGACAGGTTACGGTAATGGATTTCGCGATGCTACCGCCAGAGGTTAACTCCGGCAGGATGTACGCCGGCCCCGGGACGGGACCGATGCTGACCGCGGCCGCTGCGTGGGACCGGCTTGCCGCCGAACTGCAATCGACCGCGGCGTCCTATCGAGCGGAGATCTCCGAGCTGACCGGCGGACCCTGGCTGGGCCCGTCGTCGGCGTCGATGGCTGCCGCAACCGCACCGTATCTGGAGTGGATGAGCGCGGCCGCCGGGCAGGCGGAGCAGACCGCCGCGCAGGCCAGATCCGCGGCGGCGGCCTATGAGGCAGCGTTCGCCATGACGGTGCCGCCCGCGGTGATCGCGGCCAATCGCAGCCTGTTGGCGGCGTTGATCGCGACCAATGTGCTGGGCCAGAACACCGCAGCGATCGCGGCCACCGAACTCGACTACGCCGAGATGTGGGCGCAGGACGCCGCGGCGATGTTCGGCTATGCCGGCTCGTCGGCGGCGGCGTCGGTGCTGACGCCGTTCACCCCGCCGCCGCCGACCACCAATCCGGCCGGCCAGCCGGCGGCAGTCGTGCAGCCGCTGATGGCGGCCGGATCGCGGGTGATCAGCGCTGTCCCCCAGGCGCTGCAGGGGCTCGCGGCCGCAGCCGCTCCGGCCGCGGTGGATCCGATAGCGCTGCTGCCACTGCTGACGGCCCCGCTAACGGCGACCGCCGTAACCGTCGGCACACTCGGCGTCACGTCGTCCTTCACGTCGTTCGGCACAACGGTGCGAGGTCTGCTGATCAACGCCGACCGTGACTACGACAACGGCAAAGGCCCATTCACCGGCAACGGTGTCGGCGGGACGATGCTGCCGCAGTGGATCATCAACGGCGTCGGCGGTATTGGCGCACCCTCGGATGCGGTTCCGGATTCGGAGGGGCCATCCCGAATGGGCCAGGCACAGAAAGTCGGCCGGCTGTCGGTGCCGTCGTCCTGGACGGTCGCGGCACCCGAAATCCGCCCGGCTGCCTTCACCATGCCCATCACCAGCGCCGCCGCAGCCCCGGAGATCGGCGGGGCGGGAAATCTGTTCAGCAGCATGGGTATGGCCGGCGCGGCGGGCGGCGCCCTCGGGAGCACGACGTCCTTCGGACGCGGCAACGAACGAGTACGGACGGCGCCGGTGCCCAGCCCCAAGCCCACGCAACAGCCGCCGAGCGAGGCGGTGACCGCGATCGCGACCGAATTGCAGGAACTCGCCGCCAAGGCGCAATCGCTGCTGGCCAAGCTGGCCGAATCCGGGCTGATGACCACCGAGGAGGTCAGCGCGCAGAAGCGGCGCTTCCTCGGGTGATGTTCACCTACGCGCCGGTTGTGGCCAACGACGAACTCGCTCAGCGTGTTCCGGAGGCATCCCGTCTACCCGAGCGCGCCGCTGCCGTCGCCTGAGCGATGCGAGATCCGACGTCGTAGACGACGATCTGCGCGGTCGCCTCCTCGACCCGGCTGATAGCCTCGGCCATCTTGTCGGCGGTGCGGTCATGCAGCAGCCGCCCTACCAGCGGTGCATGCGTGCGGCGCGGAAGTAGCACGGTCACCTTGGTGCCGGGCTGATTCTCAATCTCGTTCA
>NZ_JBAPMI010000170.1:0-31895 GCF_049278535.1 Mycobacterium sp.
ATCGCACACAGCAACGAATGCGAAATCTGCGTCAACACGCGTGATGGCGACGGAGTCGCCAATGATGTGGACGAAGATCTGTACCAGCACGCCGACCAGTGGCGCACCTGGCCCGGATACAACGACCAGGAGAGGCTGGCCGCCGAGTTCGCCTACCGGTTCGCCACCGAACACACCGTGCTGCGCGACGACGAAGACTTCTGGACCCGCTGCAGCGAGCACTTTTCCGATGAGTTGCTCGCCGATCTGGCCTTGTCGTGTGCGCTGTGGGTGGGCATGGGACGCGTGCTGCGCACCCTGGACATCGCGCAGTCCTGCAAGCTCACCCTGCCAAGCCGGGTATGACCCACCGAGCCCGGTAGCCCGAGCCCACTCCCGCTTCCCGGCACATGACCACCACACCGCTGGCCGCCGCGGCCATCGCCCAACTCGAGGCCGAAGGGGTGGACGCGGTCATCGGCACGGTGATCAACCCGGCCGGGCTGACCCAGGCCAAGACCGTGCCGATACGCAGGACCAACGCCTTCGCCGATCCAGGCCTTGGCGCCAGTCGGGTGTGGCACGGCTTCGCCATCGATCAGACCGGCATCGCGTTCACCGATCACATTGGAGTGGTGGGGGATGAGCGCATCCGGATTGACCTGTCCGCCTTGCGAATTGTGGGTGACGGGTTGGCGTGGGCGCCCGGCTCATTCTTCGAGCAGGACGGCACACCGGTGCCGGCCTGCAGCCGCGGAACGCTGGCACGGGTCGAGGCGGCTCTCGCCGAGGCTGGAATCCAGGCTTTGGTCGGCCATGAGATCGAATTTCTGCTGGTTGCACCGGACGGTCACCAGCTGCCCTCCACCGTGTGGGCGCAGTATGGACTGGCCGGTGTCCTCGAACACGAAAATTTTGTTCGCGACGTCATCGCGGCGACATCGGTGTCCGGCGTTGCGATCGAGCAATTACACCCTGAATACGGGACCAATCAGTTCGAGATCTCGCTGACGCCGCAATCACCGGTCGCCGCGGTCGACCAGATGGTGCTGACCCGAATCATCGTCGGCCGTATCGCCCGACGCTACGGGTTGCGCGTCAGCATGTCGCCGGCGCCGTTCGTCGGCAGTGTCGGATGCGGTGCCCACCAACACTTTTCGTTGACGAATTCGACCGGCCCGCTGTTCTCCGACGGAGCGGGTGTGCACGGTATGACGAGCAAGGGCGAAAGCGCTGTCGCGGGTCTGCTCCGAGGGCTACCGGAGGCCCAAGGAATGTTGTGCGGTTCGATCGTGTCCGGATTGCGATTGCAACCCGGCAACTGGGCGGGCGCCTATGTCTGCTGGGGCACCGAGAATCGAGAAGCTGCATTGCGCTTCGTCGCAGGCGGCCCCGGGAACCCCTACGGCGGCAACCTCGAAGTCAAGGTCGTCGATCCGTCAGCCAACCCGTATTTCGCGACGGCAACCATCCTCGGCCTGGCGCTGGACGGCGTCACGCAAAATGCGGTGTTGCCCGCCGAGACAAAAGTCGACCCGACAGCGCTGAGTGACTCTGAGCGCAGCCGCGCAGGAATCACCCGACTGTCCACATCGCAGGCGCACACCATTGCGGCACTCGACAATTCGCAACTAGTGCGCAGCATTCTCGGCGATCCTGCCGTCGATGTCGTTGTCGCGGTCCGGCGTTTCGAGCACGAGCACTACGCCCATCTCAACCGCGAACAGTTGGCCGACAAATTCCGGATGGCCTGGAGCGTATGACGTGTCGGCCCTGATGGAGCACATCGCCGGCGTGCTCCTGATCGATCAGCATGCGCACGGTTGCTGGCTGGCGGCGGGGGACCGGCGGCGGTTTGAGAACGCCCTCAACGAGGCCAACACCGATCCGCTCGCCGACTTCGACTCGGGATTCGACACGCAGCTCGGCTTCGCCATCCGTGCTCACTGCGCACCGTTGCTCGGTCTCGCTGAACATGCTGAGCCGCGGGACTATTGGCAACGCCGCAGCCGGCACACCGAAGCGGAGCTGGCGCGGATTTTTCTGCGCGCAGCCGGCGTCAGCGACTGGCTGATCGACACCGGTTACGCCGAGGGTGTCACCGACTTGGCACACGTCGCCGAGCTGTCCGGAAATCGTGCGCACGAAGTCGTTCGTCTCGAACAGGTGGCCGAACAAGCCGCCGATTCCCCAGGTTATTACGCATCGGCATTCGAACCGATCCTGAGACACCGCATGGAAGCGGCGGTAGGGACCAAATCCGTCCTGGCGTACCGCGGCGGATTCGACGGCGACCTGAGCAAGCCGTCGGCGGCCGAGGTGGCGACCGCGGCAGCACGGTGGCGCGACGACGGCGGCCGGCGGCTCACCGATCGGGTGCTGCTGCGGTTCGGGCTGCATCAGGCACTGCGAGTCGGCAAGCCGCTGCAATTCCACGTCGGCTTCGGCGACCGGGAGTGCGACCTGCACAAAGCCAACCCGCTGCAGCTCCTGGACTTTCTGCGCCAGTCCGGCGACACCCCGATCGTGCTGCTGCACTGCTACCCCTACGAGCGTGAGGCCGGCTATCTGGCCCAGGCGTTCAACAACGTCTATGTGGACGGTGGGCTGAGCATCAATTACCTGGGCGCCCGAGCGCCGGCGTTCATCGGCCGATTGTTGGAGCTGGCGCCGTTCCGAAAGATCGTCTATTCATCGGACGGGTTCGGTCCCGCGGAGTTGCACTATCTCTCTGCGACGTTATGGCGCAACGGCATTCATCGAGTGCTGAGCGGATTTGTCGACGACGGCGACTGGAGCCTTCACGACGCGATGCGGGTGGTCAGCCTGATCGCCCGCGACAACTCTGCGCGCATCTATCGGCTGAGCGACGCCTGAATCAGGCATAAACGCCGTCCCAGACGGGTATATGGCGGCTATGGCGACGCTGGGTGACCTCAAGGATTGGGTGCGGGAGCAAGTCGCGTCGCGTGTTCCCAAGGCCGATCTGGATCAACGCGACCCCGACTACATCCGCGACCAATTGCCCGGAACGTGGCTGCTGGCCTCGCTGTATTTTCGAGCTGACGTGCAGCACCTGGACCGAATTCCTGCCGAGGGTCCGGTACTGCTCGTGGGGAACCACAGCGGCGGCAACGTGCCTCCGGACACTTTCGTTTTCACCCTGGCATTCTGCTCCTACTTCGGTGTGGAACGGCCCTTCTACCAACTGGCCCACAACCTCGTCGTCTCCGCACCTCCGTTGGGCTGGCTGCGCAAGTTCGGCACAGTCGCGGCCAACCACGAAAACGCCCGGCTAGCATTGGAATCCGGCGCGGCGCTGCTGGTCTACCCCGGCGGAGACTATGAGGTCTTTAGACCTTCCTGGGAGCGACACAAGGTGGACTTCGGTGGCCGCATGGGATATGTCGGGCTGGCGCGCGAAGCGGGCGTGCCGATCGTGCCCGTCGCCAGTGTGGGCGGCCAAGAGGCTGCGTTGTTCCTCGACCGCGGCCAATGGCTAGCGAAGCTGCTTTTCGCCGATAAACTGCTGCGACTTAAGAGTATTCCGATCTCGTTGGCGTTGCCGTGGGGCCTGAACATCAGCGACCTGGCCGGTCACATACCCCTGCCGACCAAGATCGCGATCGAGGTACAGGAACCCATCGAGGTGGACGGCGATGACCAGGCCGTGCATGACAAGGTGGTGGCCAGCCTGCAGGCCGGTGTCGACCGCCTCGCCGCCAAGCGTCGATTCCCGGTGATCGGCTGATGCGCGTCGAACGCCGCTGCATAATCGATGCCGACCGCGACGCGGTCTGGAAGATCGTCGGCGATCCGGACCGCTACCCGTCGTTCATGACGAACCTGGAACGCTGGGAGACCGCTAATGACCAGCCGGCGGGCGTCGGTGCCCGCTACTTCGTGCATTGGAAGATCGGCTCGGTGCCGGTGGGTGGACTGATCGAATTGGTCGAGTTCGACGACCTGCGCGACCTGGCCTGGGTCGGAATCACCGGTGTCAACCTGCGCGGCCGGATCCGGTTGCGCGACACGGAGAAGGGCCAAACCAAGGTGACCTTCCGGCTGTCCTATCAGGCTCCGGGCGGGATCTTGGGCTACATCGCCGACCGGGTCGCGGTAAGTCAGGTGGGTCGCACCACGGCGGACACCCTCAAGCGCCTCAAGCAGCTTGCCGAACGCGGCGGCTGACTAGCTCAATCCCGTCGCGTCGAATATCCATGACGTGTGTATCAGGTCATGCACGCCGGGCAACGATAACTGGCGTACGAGCAGCATGCGCCACCGCGCTGCTGACCGATCCGAGTGCCATGCCCGCGAATCCACCGCGACCGTGGCTACCGACCACGACAAGCTGCGTGGTTGCGGACAGGCTGAGCAGGCGAGCCGCTGGCCGGTCGTCCATCACGGTCCGGTGTACGTGGACGTCGGGGTAGCGCTCCTGGTAGCCGGCCAAGCACCCGTCAAGCATTGCGCCGACGTCGGACAGCCCAGCCAAGTATTCCGTGCCCAAATACTTCGACATCTCCGTATCGCTCGCCGCGTGAAGCACTACCAACTCGGCGCCTCGCATCGAGGCTTCTTCGAATGCGATTTCGGTCGCGAGGTCGGAAGCCGCCGATCCGTCGGTGCCCAGCAACACCGGCGAGTGCTCGGCCTGCGCCTCGAGTGACGCGTCCTCGTGGACCACGGCCACCGGGCAGTGCGCGTGATGGACCAAGGCGCTGCCGACCGAGCCGAGCAACACTCGGCGAACAGCGCCGAGGCCGCGAGCGCCAACAACGACCATGGTCGCGTCTTTGGACATGTCGACCAGTGCCGATGCCGGCCGGGAATAGAACAGTTCTCGCCGAAGCTCGCGCGGTCGCTCGGCCATTGAGTAGCTATCGAGATTCTGAACCGCGTCGTCGAGGATGGCCTTTGCGTCGGCTTCGTAAAGCTCGCGTACCTCCGACATGGGCCAAAGCGGATTGGGCATCGCGATGGCTTGGACAAGCGTGAGGCAAGTTCGACGCATGACTGCCTCGTGCGCGGCCCAACGCACCGCGACGTCGGCATACCCCGATCCGTCGACGCCTACGACGACACCGAAGTGCTTCTCTGAGCCGTTCATGCGTCTGTCCTTCCGCCCGTCGAGAACTTCTGTACAAGCGAGTGCAGGCTTGGTCTTGACGCTAGGTGTGCAGAGTCCAGGCGGATAAAGGCTTTGGTCCTCAATAACTGAGCCACAGGGCCTTTCGTGGCGGAGGTGCCTAGAGATCGATAAGGGGCGCGGTCCAGCGAACAACGGTTCCACCCGCCGCTGATGAGGTGATGTCGCAGGTGCCGCCAACTTGTTCGGCTCGATGTCGCATGTTCGACAATCCGCTGTGCCGCTGATTGTCTGCCGGAATTCCGCAACCGTTGTCGGTCACGTCGATCCGGAGTTCATCGGCTACCGTCACTTCGATACTCAAATGTGTTGCGCCGGAGTGCCGGACGGCGTTGCTGACAGCCTCCGTCACAGCAGCCTCGGCGTGCTGAGCCAATTCGGGACCGACGGCGGTCGTCGGTCCGGACACGTGCACCGTGGTGATGACGTTCCGGTTCTCTGTGAGATTGGCGACCGCGTCTTGGATACGCCTGCGGAATCCGCCGCCGCCCGTAGTTGAGGTCTGCAGGGCGAAAATGGTGTTCCTGATCTCTTCGATGGTGTTCTGCAGATCGTCAATGGTGCGGTTGAGTCGCGCGACGAGGTCAGGGTTGCGCGCGCGTGCAATGGTTCCCTGCACATCCAATCCCACGGCAAACAGCCGTTGAATGACGTAATCGTGTAGATCGTGAGCGATACGTTCTCGGTCGGCCAGAATCGACAATTCGCGGGCGTTTTCACCGCTGGCGGCGAGAGCAAGCGCCAAAGCGGCCTGGCTGGCGAAGTCACCTACCAAGTCGAGATAGCTGGCGTCGAACGGCGTTTGATCACTGCCGCGGGCCACGGCGATGACGCCGGTAACCGTTCGTTCGTAGCGAAGCGGCATCACGATGGCGGACCGTTCGCCTGCGTCAGTGAACGCTTGGATGGGATATCGGAACGATTCGGTGATTAGGGGTGCCCCGGCGCGAAAAACGTGGCCTGTCGTCGAACCGTCGACAGGAACCTCTTGGCCGACGACTTCGTCGGCATGTACGCCGACCGCGGCCGATACGACCAGATTCTCGATTTCCTCAGGAGGCATATCTGCGTCATCGGGAATGAGAACGATCGCTTGTTCCGCCTCCGTTAGCTTCTGCACTTGTTCGGCGATCAATCGCAGCGGCCGATGAGCTGAGTCGCTACCCAAAAGCAATTCGGTGGTGATCTCCCGGCTGGCTTTCATCCAGTCGGCCCGCCGCTCAACGCGTTCGAAGAGCTGCGCATTGTCGATCGCAACTGCCGCCGCGGACGCGAATACCTGAACCGCGATCTCGTCGGATTCGGTGAAGCTCCATGCCGGCCTGTCGTCGGTAAGGTACAGGCCACCGAATATGTTGCCGCGGACCATGATCGGCACGCCCAGAAATGCGCGCATCGGAGGGTAGCTCTCCGGAAACCCGAGTGCTGCGAGGTGCTTAGTGAGATCGTCCAGGCGGAGCGGCAAAGCCTGATCCGACACAGCCCGTAGGACACCGTAGACTTTCGGCGGGTCACCGCTGTGCGCATCAGCCGGCTTTCCTGCATGCACGAAAGACATCAAGTTGCCGTCCGCGTCAAACGTCCCCAGTGCACCGTATCGACACCCGGTCAACTCCAGCGCCTCGGTGGCTGCGCGATGCAGTGTCGAGTCGAGGTCGTGGTCGGACCCGATTGTCGCGATGGCGCGCAGCAGACGCTCTGTCAGGTCGCGGGCCCCGAGCAGCTTGCCGATCTCTGCAGGGAAACGGCCGATCAACGCCCGCTCGTCCGTGCGGGCAAAAGGCGACTCGTTCTCACTACTACTCACTGGCGCGCAACCTCCGCGGCCCCCGTCGCTCGTCGTTAGCGTACGCCCGAACAAGCTCCACGCGACCGTCCACGGAGGATTCTTAACGCGACGGCTTGATCGAGGAACCACTCAAGTGCGCCGCTGCTCAATGGCATTTCACGGTTAGCCGGCGCGCGCGCCTCGCTTGACGGTAGGCCCTCGTGAGGGTGACTTTGGGCCCTACGAACCCAGTCGGTCGCGGCAGTAGTAAGGAGTTATGCGACCAACTGTCGACTTGCCGACCGCCACCCAAGTTCTCGTGACGAACATATGGCCCGTGCCTGGTGTTGATGAGAACGCTCGGAACGTCGCCGGAAACTTGCACCTAAGATTCAGGGAGACAACATGATTGCAGATCGTGGCGCGAGGCCGGTTGTGGTAGGTATCGACGGCTCGAAGGCGGCGGTGAGGGCGGCCGTGTGGGGTGCCGCCGAAGCGCTTCAGCGCGATATCGCGCTCAAGTTGCTCTACGTGATTGACTCCCATCGGTCCGTCACGCCGGGTGTCGTCAAAGCGCAGCACCTCGTAGCAGGTGCCGCTTTGCGAGATGCGAACGCCGCTGTGGAAGCAATGCAGAGGCCGATCAAAATCGAGTTAGACACCATCTGCGGCGATCCAGGCACCGTACTAATTGAGGAGTCCCGATCCGCTGCGCTGCTGTGCGTCGGAGCTCCGAAAGCAAATCCTAACGGGCCTTTCGATTCGCTGGCCACCGACATGGCTGCCCACGCTCGCTGCACCGTAGCTGTCGTGCCGGCAATAGACGCCTCAGCGGAGGGAACCGGCTGGGTTGCCACGTTGTTGGAGCCCTCGACGATCGACTACGACGTCCTCCAACAGGCGATGGAAGAAGCGGAACTTCGCCGGCTCCCGTTGCATGCCGTGATGGCGACCCCCGCTACTGCAGCGGTCGATGAGTTGCTGATCAGCTGGACGCAAAAATATCCCCACATGGACTTGAGTGTCGTGCACACCGATCAACTGCTGCGGTACGTCGCTGAACACGAGGTGTCGATCAGATCGATGGTCCTGGGCGCGAGCCGTCGGGGTGAAATCGCGAAATTGATCGAGTTAATCAGATCGAGGGCAGCGGCCTATAACGACTTTTCGGTCATCGCAGTTCGTGGCCAACACCTTTGAGCCTTGAGACCATCGCAATCAGAAAACCACCGAGATGGATGAGCCTGTTGTAGGTGCTGTCGATCCAGGCCCGAAGACCCATCTCGCCTAGAGCTTTGACGTCGCTGTCGACGAACGCGCAACGATGATCGGTACTTGGACAACCTGCAAGACAGCGTTGCTTACCGAGCCCAAGAACGTCCGGCCTAAAGCACCTCGCCCGTGACTGCCCAGCACAACCAGCTGAGCGGATTTCGCCATTTGGGCAATCACATCGGCTGCTCGGTCGCACACCAAATGCCTGCGGAGTTCTACATCGGGGTAGCGCTCTTGCCAGCCAGCCAGACGTTCCGCCAAGCTGCGATCTTCTTCGGCCTTCACAGCCGACCAGTCCAAACCCGGCAACTCCAGAATGGCGATGTCACTCCAGGCATGAACCGCAACCAGGGCGGCCTTGCGCCGTGATGCTTCATCGAAGGCGATAACGGTCGCCAGTTCCGAGGCCGGCGACCCATCAATTCCAAGCAGCACGGGACCCTGCAAATCGGGCCTCGGTCCGCCTGCGTTACGAACGACAGCGACCGGGCAGTGCGCATGCCGGACCACGCTCGTACTGACCGATCCAAGCAAGCTGCGCGCGAGCGCGCCACGCCCGCGGTCACCCACCACTACAAGCTCGGCGTGTCTGGACAGATCGACCAGCGTTGCGGCAGCGGGCGAGAAGATCAATTCACATTCGATGGGAATCGCACGACGGCCCCGGATGCTGTCATCCGCAATTTTCAAAGCATCATTGAGAATTCGCTTGCCTGCGTCTTCTTGCCATATCGCGACCTCTTCCACCTCTGGCGACTCAGGCCACGTCGCGGCGAAGAGGTTTTCAGCATGGACCAGGGTTAGCCGCAGATGACGCATCACCGCGTCACGAGCCGCCCACTCGACTGCCGAATATGATGCTGGTGAGCCATCGACTCCAACCACGATGCCATTGCAGGCGAATTCTGACATATTGCGCTCCTTCGCTCATTAACAGACGATAGGAGATGCCGGATTGATAATCGTGATGCATTGGTCCTCAGGTCAAGGGTCGTAGGACTCACGTACGCAACACATCTCGCCGTTTTTCTCGGCATGATCGATCCAGTCGAGTAGTACCGGTGTGGTGTCAATGAGATGTGCGGTATCCCATGAGTCGTCGCGCAAACTCAACTGCCGGTCAAAGGTCCCGGCGTGCGATTCGGCGGATTGCGGCACCGCCGGGACCAATGGCCCTAGTAGCGGACAAGGCGGCCAGTAACGTCGAAGGACAGGTCGGACGTGAAGGATCAGTCATGCTGCAGACGAGACCAGGCATTGCGGTCATCAGGAACGCACTTAAGGTGGCATGCCGAGCACCGTCGATACACAACAGCCAGCCGTGGCATTGGGTGCTCAATGAGCCTGAACTGCAATTGTTTGTCGATCGCATTCGACGGGTGGACATTGCGGATCAATCCGGTCGAGAAGCAATCCTCAGCTGCGGCAGTGTCCTTGATCACCTCCGCGTTGCCATGACGTCAGCCGGTTGGAAAGCGCAGATTAGCCGATTCCCCGAGCCGGATAACCCGGATTTATTGGCAACAATCGCATTCCGTCCCGTCGAGTTCGTCACCGAGATCCAACACAAACGCGCCGCAGCGATTCTGGAACGTCGCACCGATCGACTGCCCCTCTGCCGCCCCACCTTATGGACATGGTTTCTGCCCGGCCTACAGAAAGAAGTCGGCGACACTGCCGTCATGCTGAATGAGCTCTCCGACGAAGTACGACCCCAGCTGGCCTCAGCTTCTCACTCCACCAAGATCGTGCGCGGCAATGACGCGACTTATCAAGCCGAACTGCAGTGGTGGACATCGTCATTCGCGCTATCCGACGGCATTCCACCTGAAACGCTGGCCTCCGCATCGGAACTTCGCCGCATCGACATAGGGCGGGATTTCCCCACTACCAGCCATTCCGAACGGCGCACAGGCGTCGCGCTCGACTGGTCGAGGATCCTTGTGCTCTCCACCTCAGGCGATACGCGAGTGGATGTACTACGTTGCGGCGAAGCCCTGTCCAGGGTCCTGTTGGAGTGCACAATGGCCGGAATGGCGACCTGCACGTTGACACATCTGATCGAGTTGGAGGAGAGCCGTAACATTGTGCGGCGTCTCATCGGCCAGCGCGGCGAACCGCAAGTGCTGATTCGAGTCGGCATAGCGCCGCCGATGGAAGTTCTGCCCGCTGCGACGCCACGACTGCCGCTTGATGCGGTATTGCAAATCGCAGAGTCGGAAGTCCTTTGCTCCAAGGACAATTGCCGCTGATAGGGTGCTCAGAGCCGTCCTATCGTGGTGATATGAAGACATTCGAACCTATCACTGTTCTTTCGACGAGTGAAAGCTGGGACCTGCTGGCAGGCGTGTCGCTCGGGCGTCTCGTGACCAGTGCCCTGGGCCAGCCCGAAATATTTCCAATAAATTTCGTTACCCAAAGGCGCACAGTGCTTTTCCGCACTGCCGAAGGCACGAAATTGGTCAGCGCCGCCGTCAATAATCATGTGCTCTTCGAAGCCGACGACCACGATGCCGGCGAAGGGTGGAGCGTCGTGGTGAAAGGCACAGCGCGGATGCTGCGAACCAATGAAGAGCTGGAGGAGGCCGGACGCGCGCAGCTCCTGCCGTGGACAGCCACACTGAAGCAGCATTTCGTCCGCATTCTGCCGGTCTCAATCACGGGCCGCCGCTTCCGATTCGGCCCTAAACCCGAGCCGGAATCCACATTTGCCTAATTCACCAAGTCCGACAACAGGCTCAGCGAACAACGACCAGGGGTGCTTTCGAGGACTGGGTCAGAGCAGAGCTGACCGAGCCCAACCGCATATGGGGAAAACCGCCACGTCCACGGCTACCGACCACCACGAGCTGAGCATGTCGCGACTCCTCGATCAGCCAATGAGCCGGCTTGTCGCATACGAGCCGTCGGCGCACCTGCACGCCTGGATATTCCTGCTGGTAGCCAGCCAGGCGTTCGGCCAGGATTTCCGCGCCTCGGGTTTCATAGTCCCGCCAATCCATCCCAAGGATGGGGAACACCGCAACGTCACTCCAGGCGTGCAAGGCGAGCAAGTCCACCCCACGACGTGACGCCTCCTCGAATGCGAAAGCGATAGCCCCGTCAGACGCCGGGGATCCATCGACACCCACCAACACTGAGCCTGTTTCGTCTTCGGGGTCGTAGTGGATCACCGCGACCGGACACTGCGCGTGATGCACCAGACTGTTGCTGACGGAGCCCAGTAGAAACCGTCCCGGCGGCGTCATGCCGCGGCTACCCACCACAACCATGTGAGCCTGTGCCGAAGCGAGGACGAACATGGCGGCCACCGGCGAGCAGGCGATTTCGGTGTGCAGATCCAGCGACGCCGACGTCGTCACGCACGCCACGGCGGTCTTACGGGCTGATTCGATGACGTCACGAGCGTTGTCTTGCCATACCTGCGCGATCCTGTCTTGCTCAGCACGCGTAGCCCAGTCGGGGAGCGGCTCGATGACATGCATCAAGGTGACGGGTACGTCACGCATCACCGATTCGCGGGTCGCGAAGCGGATAGCAGCATCCGATTGAGCCGACCCGTCGACTCCAACCAATATTCCGGATTTCGTTGCAGGCGAAGACATCTTGCCACCCATTCGATTAGAGCCCGTCGTGGGCCGTTTGATCACAGCTCTTGCGTGGTAATGCAGCGACCAGTGGTGTGTCGGCTCCCACCGGGCCGAGCGCAAAAGCGCAACCAGGTAGACCCAAAGGGCGATCGCGACCTGGCAGGGTTGTGCAGAAGAAGGCATCGTTGTCGGCGAGATGCTGCTGCTGGTCGTCTGGCAGATCCGTTTCGTAGTAGATCGCGTCCATGCGGCAGATGGATTTGCAGGCACCGCAATCCACGCACTCGTTTGGATTGATGTACAGCGATCGTGCCCCTTCATAGATGCAATCGACTGGGCACTCCTGGACGCAAGATTTGTCCATCACATCGACACAGGCACTGCCGATCACGTAGGTCATAGAGCGAAGCGTATTTGCGATGACCTGCTGAAAGCTGGAGCACAAGGACCACTTTCGCGGGGACCATCGGCCTCCAGCTTCTCCGGAGGAGAGGCAACAGGCAGGTGATTTCTTCTACTCGTGTCCTCGTCACGAGCGGTTGGGCCCGGCAAAAGAGCGTAGGGGGTCACCGGGACCAAAGGATGCCATGTCAGTGACTTATGGCCCCTGACGATGCTGCAGGTAATCGATAGCGTTACCGCACAAGTGTCGGCGCGAATCGCCCGGCACGCGTAGAACCGGGGAGTTGCCGATGAGCGGTGTGCAGGTACAACCTGCAGTCGTGGTTGGCGTCGACAGTTCGGCGGCGGCCATGCACGCGGCCCTATGGGCTGTCGACGAAGCCGTCAGTCGGGACATACCGCTGCGGCTCGTTCACGTGTTGGAGACGGAAGATTCCGGACCCATCGGCACTGCTCAAAGACTAGCCGATGCCCAGAACGCCATCGGTCGCGTCGGGAGCGCAGTTGAAGCCACTGACAAGCCGATAAAAGTCGAAACCGATATCGTCAAGGGCCGAGCCGCCGGCACCCTTGTCCGGCTATCGCATCAGGCCGCGATGCTTTGTCTCGGAGTGGTCGGATCAAATCCCATCCGCCACGGACAGGTCGGTTCAACCACCGCAGCTGTTGCCGGCTCGGCACACTGCGCGGTCGCCATTATCCGTGGGACGACACCGCCAATCCAAAACCGAGCCAAGGTCATTCTGGTCGCTACCGACGACTCGCCAGATGATGGAGTTCTCTTGCAGACCGCAGCGCACGAGGCCGCACTGCGCAACGCACCGTTACGAGTGATCACCTGCTGGCAACCCCCGCACTGGGATCCCGAGGCTACGCAAGAGGGTGATCAACGCATACTTGCGCAGCTCGATCGCCGATTGGCGCGGTGGCGGCGCCTCTATCCCGAAGTTCTTGTGGAGCCGGTTGCCGTGCACGGCAATCTTTTCGGGTACTTAACGGCGCAGGCTGCCCAGCTGCAGATGCTGATTGTGAGCGCTCGCGGTCCGGGTCACGTTCGTGAGGTCGTCGGCCCTGCGGGCAACGCTGCGCTGCGTTCTTCCGACTGCACGGTCTTGGTCGTCGATCACCAGCATCTGTGACAGACGGCGAGCATGATAACCACAACGTCGAACTGATTGGAGGGTTCACCATGGTTGTGAAAGTCTTCCTTGTCGATGACCATGAGGTCGTCCGCCGCGGGATTGTGGATTTGCTTGGCGCTGATCCAGAACTGGAAGTCGTTGGTGAAGCAGGTTCGGTTGCCGAGGCGATGACCCGGATAGCAGCGGTCCGGCCCGACGTCGCCGTCTTAGACGTCCGGTTGCCGGATGGCAGTGGCATCGAGTTATGCCGGGATCTGC
Source organism: Mycobacterium sp. (assembly GCF_049278535.1). Lineage (GTDB taxonomy): Bacteria > Actinomycetota > Actinomycetes > Mycobacteriales > Mycobacteriaceae > Mycobacterium. Next base: position 13,567 of record NZ_JBAPMI010000170.1, read on the forward strand.
TGTCAGACCTCGGCGATTTGCGTTGCTTGATGCTGACGTCGTTTACGTCTGATGAAGCGATGCTTGACGCGATATTGGCCGGTGCGAGCGGTTACGTCGTCAAAGACATCAAAGGAATGCAGCTAGCGCAGGCGATCAAAGATGTCGGCGCCGGCAAATCGCTACTGGACAACCGGGCTGCCGCGGCACTGATGGCGAAACTTCGCGGTGCGGCCGAACGCGCCGATCCACTGGACGGGCTAACCGACCAGGAGCGCACGTTGCTAAGCCTGCTTAGCGAAGGACTGACCAACAAGCAGATCGCCGCACGCATGTTCCTCGCCGAGAAAACCGTCAAAAACTATGTGTCCCGCTTGCTGGCCAAGCTGGGGATGGAACGGCGAACGCAGGCAGCGGTTTTCGCGTCCAAACTCAACACAACCGATCGACCGAACCGATGAGCGACGTCAAGACCTCTGCAATGCCTGTCCAGCGCTGTGACCGAAGCAGCTAACGCGCGCGGCGCGGCTCACCCGCTACGAGATACATTGTCGCAGCTGCGGTTGCGAGAGCTGCTGGCCGAAGTCCAAGACCGAATCACCCAAGTCGTCGAAGGGCGTGACCGACTCGACGGCTTAGTCGAAGCCATGCTGGTGGTCACATCGAATCTCGATCTGGACACTACGCTGCGCACGATCGTGCGTACTGCAATCGACCTCGTCGACGCCCGTTACGGCGCGCTCGGCGTGCGGGGGAGTGGACCCGAACTCACGGCGTTCATCTACGAGGGGATCGGCGACGAGACACGCGAGCAGATAGGGCATCTCCCCGAGGGACGCGGTGTTCTCGGCGTCTTGATCGACGATCCAAGGCCGATCCGATTGAACGACATAGCCCAGCACCCAAGCTCTGTGGGGTTTCCGCCGAACCATCCGCCAATGCGGGCGTTCTTGGGTGTTCCCGTCCGGATCCGCAACGAGGTGTTCGGGAACCTGTATCTGACCGAAAAAGCCGACGGAAATCCGTTCAGCGAAGATGACGAGCTACTTGTCGAAGCACTGGCTGCGGCCGCTGGGATCGCGATCCAGAATGCCCGCCTCTACGAGCAATCGAGGACGCGGCAGGCTTGGATTGAAGCGACGCGCGACATCGCTACTGAGCTGCTGGCCGGCACCGACCCAGCAACCGTATTCCGGATGGTTGCCGACGAAGCTCTGAAACTATCTGAGGCTCAACTGACTTTGGTTGCGGTACCGGTCGAAGGGGACACGCAGCCATCCGATGTAGATGAACTGCTCGTGACCGACATGGCCGGGAAGCTGCCCGAGTTCGCCCAGCCAGCGACGCTGGCGGTTCGCGGGACGCCAGTCGGCGACGCCTACCAGGAGCGCACCCCGCGGCGTTTCGACAATCTCGAGCTCACGATCGGTGACCTGGAGGTCGAACCCGGCCCCGCATTGGTGCTCCCTCTGCGAGCCACCGACAGCGTCGCCGGTGTGCTCGTCACGCTACGTCCAACGCATGCAACGCCATTCAGCCGAGACGACGAAGAGATGATGACCGCCTTTGCCGACCAAGCGGCGCTCGCCTGGCAACTGGCCACTTCGCAGCGCGTGGCGCGGGAACTGGACGTCTTAGCAGACCGTGACCGTATCGCTCGCGACTTGCACGACCATGTCATTCAACGCTTATTCGCCGTCGGGTTGGCACTGCAGGCAACGATCTCACGAACGCGATCATCCGATGTTCAGCAACGGCTTTCGGAATACGTCGACGACCTTCAAAGCATTATCGGCGAAATCCGGACGACGATTTTCGATCTCCATGGGCCGGCGACCGGGATGACTCGGTTGCGCCAGCGGCTTGACCAGGCGATTGCCGAGTATTCAAACGAGTCTTTGCACATCACGACGCAATTCGCGGGGCCGCTTTCGGTGGTGGGAACCAGTTTGGCAGGGCACGCCGAAGCCGTTGTGCGCGAGGCGGTCAGCAACGCTGCCCAACATGCACACGCTAGCAAGCTCCACGTTGCCGTGAAGGTCGAGAATGACCTGTCCATCGAGGTTCGGGATGACGGTCGAGGCATCTCCGAACGCACCAAACAGAGCGGTCTGATGAATATGCGTTATCGCGCTCGAAAAGCGAACGGTTCCTTCAGCATTGAAACCCTCGAAACCGGGGGCACTGTGTTGCGCTGGTCGGCACCGCTCTTATAGGCGGAAGCGGTTCGTCCGGTAACCGAGGGCTAAGCGCCCGCGGCTGAGTGAAAGTCCCACAAAGCGGAGCCTTTTGGCTCTATAGACCGTTGACGGTGCCGGGCCATGGTGGATGTGGGTATCTAGTACAGAAAGCGGTGGCCCCTATGAGCGCTCATTTCCCGGATCACGACATTGTCCGCGCTGTGCTGTCGCTGGCCACCCGAGCTCCATCGGTTCACAACACCCAACCGTGGCGCTGGCGGGTGGGCTTAGACAGCCTGCACCTGTACGCCGACCGCAGCTTACAGTTGTCCAGTGCTGACCCTGATGGTCGTGATCTGATTTTGAGCTGCGGGATTGCGTTGCATCACTGTGTCGTCGCGTTAGCCGCGCTCGGGTGGCAAACGAAGGTTCATCGTCGGCCAAATCTTGATGACTCCGAACACCTTGCCGCCATTGAGGTTTACCCCCAGCCGCCCAATGAAGTTGATGTCAGCTTGGCGGCCGCGATCCCGCACCGGCAGACAGACCGACGCCGTTACAGCGCCTGGGACGTCCCAGCCGGCTACATCGCCCAGATGGGTGCGCGTGCAGCGCGTGCCGGGGTGATGCTGCGCCAGCTCGAATCATTGCCACGACTGCAAGAAATAGTGGCGCAAGCGGCGTGGCGACACGCGGTAGACCACGACTACTTGACCGAACTAACCACCTGGAGTGGGCGGTATGCATCGGTGGCCGGTGTTCCGGCCCGCAATACACCTCGGGCCCGACTTGCCGCGCCGGTGTCGCATCGAGAATTCGCTGGTCCCGCGTTGGTGCAGTCACCTGCGACCGAGTCGGTCAACGACAACGCAGTCGTACTGGCGCTCGGTACCAGGTATGACGGCATCGTGCCGCGGCTACGCGCCGGCGAAGCCACCAGCCTGGTGCTGCTCACCGCAACTGCACTCGGCCTGGCTAGTTGCCCGATTACCGAACCGCTGGAAATCGTCGATACGCGTGACGCAGTGCGGGCCGACGTGTTCGGAAAGAGCGGCTTTCCTCAGATGCTATTGCGAGTCGGCTGGGCACCTGTCAACGCGGACCCGTTGCCCACGACGCCCCGCCGAGCACTGAGAGACGTTGTCGAGTACTTGGATGGCTCAGCTTTCGCTTAGCTAAGTCGAGACCTCGGGCAGATCGACGTCGAGATGCACGACGCCGCTAACGGCGCGCACCCGGTGTGGCCGCAAACCCGCATCGCGAAGCACCTTCAGCAGTAGATGGTTCGTTGTCAAGACATCTGCGACCATGTGCCGAATTCCGTTGGCCCGGGCTATCTGAGCGAGTCGCCGCAACAGAGCCGTACCCACCCCGCGCATGTGATTCTCGTGCGCCACCACGACGGCGACCTCCGCGGTCGCCGTCTTACCGCACATGATGTAGTTAGCAACGCCGATCAACGTGCCGGACTCAAAGGCGCCCAACGCGTAGTCATCACCATGTCCGTCAGCCAGTTTGCTGGCTAAAGCTCTCAGATGTACCGGGTGCATTGTGAAGAACCTCAGGTAGCGTTCGCGCTGACTCAATGTGTCGTGCAGCGCTAAGACGGCGTCTGCGTCGACCGGCTCAAGGCGCCGGAGCACTATCCAAGCGCCGTCTGCAAGCTTTAGGGCGAACGCCCGCTTAGTAATGTCCTTTTCGCGCATGGCCGTCGGCATGATGTGTCACTCTCAGGAGTTCGGCGTGCGGACGATGAGCGCCGAGCACTCAGCGTTTCCGAGAATGGGGTGACGACGTGGCCCGACGAGACGAGCGAGTTGGTCCACATCGTCGCAGCCCAGTACCGTGAGCTGAATCTGTCTATCGATCATGGCAAGGAAGTCGGCGATATCGCTGCCGGTGCGCGCAGTGTGGACTTCGACGCCAGGATAGCGACTGCCCCAAATCTGCATCCGCCGGTCCAGCTCGTCCGCGGGAATTTCGCCTACATCGCTTCGCCAGGCCCCTAGAGCCAAGACGGGGGCGTGGCGCTGCTGGGCCTCGTCCATTGCCTGTTCGACGACGTCGTCGTTGTCAGGTGAGTCTTCAACGGCGACCGCGATGAAGGAGCGCCCCGGCTTATGCTGGCTTTGGTGGCTACGGATAATCGCGACGGAGCAGAGCGCGGCTTCGGCGAGTTCTGTTGCGGTGGAACCCAGGAACAGCTTTGCGACACGTCCGATGCCTGTAGATCCTATGCAGATCATGGCGGCACTGCCGGATCTCGCGACAAGCTGAGCCGCTGGATCACCGCGCAATATCGCGGTTTCGACTTTGACGATTTTGCCGCTGGCTTCAACCGCAGCAGAGGCTATTCTCAGCGCGGTCTCGCCGTATTCGTGCTCCATCCGCTCGTTGCCAACCGAGGCGAACGGTGCCGGTTCGATGTCTTCTGGGATCACGAAGATCAGTCGCAGCGGGAGCTCGCGGCTGATAGCTTCATCGACTGCCCACATCGCGGCCTGGATCGCGGCTTGCGATCCGTCGATACCGACGATCACCGACGATTGCTGTTTGTCCGAATTATTTTTCGCAATGTGTTTCATCGTCGCACCCTTAGAACTTCCGACAGCTTCCGTCGCGGGGTGGGCGGCGGCGTCTTTTCGGTGACTGGTACGACGCCCACACGGATCAGCACTTGTGGAATGGCATCGTGATTCATCAACGATTGGATGAGTTCACGAGCAACGCTTACCTCGGTTACATGCGTCACCGGGCAAGTCGCCAGGCCCGCCATGGTGCATTCCAGCAAGACCGCGGACAGCACTTCCCCGGACGACAGCGCGTCGCTGTGCCCGTCGTCATCAGTGGACAGCAATAGAACTTTGGCGCGGTCTTCAGGGATCTCCAGGCGCCGTTCTGGCCGGCGGAAGGCGGGAAACACTCGTCCGACACCGACTCTGTCACCCTCAGCCGCTGAGACAAGCGCGCTATAAGGGATACCCTCGGATGGTTCGAAAGGTGCAGTCCACCAACTTAATTCATCATTATAGGCAGTGTTATAGAACCGCAGCGATTCGGCGATCTCAGCCGCTTCGATAAGTTGTGGGCGCACCTCCTCCGAAAGGACTTCCAGGTGGACCGTATCGCGGTTGCCACAATTGGCCACTATCGGTTCGAGGGCTCCCCAGTCTGTCACGGCGCTGAACGGCAGCCTGTCGGTGTGACGAGTTCGGATCGCCTTTGCCCGAAGTTGGTCGCGCTCACTCAGATACGCCACCGGGGTGAAGTCGAACGTCGCTAAATGGTTGGGATTTGCGGGATTAGGAAATCTCTTGATGTGTGCCTCCCATCCGGCAGCCGCCATTGCTACCCGCAGATGATCGAGGGCGGCTCCGCACCCGATCAGCGCTTCTCGCGCCGACTGATCGGTGGTCATCACCCGACTCGGGTCGAGAAACAATTGGAGTTCCCCACGACCGAGCACCCACTGCCAGGGTTGGCTGTTATGCAGTGAAGGGGCACGGCACGCCGCGCCCACCGCCTCCTCAATGACTTCGTCTGTCGCCTTGATTTCAGGCATTTGACGACCTCCCGTTCTCTGTTCGTGGTTCCAAGCCTGCTATGGCACCAGCTGCCGGGGCAGGGCCTTTCGTCCCCGATTCGGCGGCCATCGGGCCGTACCTCTCCGAGCCGACGTACTTTGATGCATCGGCCTTCGCATGACGTCTGCACAGCAGGTGCTTTCGTGGGCTGCCCAGGACGGATCACAAATGCCCAAGACGACGACTCCAAACGTGGAACCGACGCCGTGGGCACTGGTCAAGCTGCGCCGAGTGAAATATAGGGCCGGCAGCTGATCACTGCGAGCGCTTCGTGCGTCCGTCCCAATCATCGATCAAACACCGAATCTCGTTCTCCCACTGAGCATCCCGTATCCGTGCCAGATGGCTTCGAACAGCGCCGAGGCTCAGTAATGCAATCACGAACAGGATCCACCAGGCGACAGCTCCTGCAAGGACCGCATTTGCGCCGGCCAAGGCAGGCGGTGTCGGTGCGCCCACTTGATTTCCGTTGGTGTCGATCCAAATCTGCAGTGGTGCATTACTTTTTACTGAACGATCCCAGTCGAGTAATTTGGTGTGGTCGACATCATTCGCCCGCCACCGGACCACCACTTTCGAGGTGCCCGGCCCGGGAAAGGTTGCTGATGTGCTGCTGTCCTCGACTGCTCTCGCCGTGACCGTGTGTCGGGCTTTCGCCTCTTCGAGATACTTGCGCGATTCAATATCGTGGGCCAGCGTGCCGAGTACGCCTGCGCACGCGGCAGCCACGATCACCAGGAAGACAGCCAACGGGATAGTTGCTGCTTCGATACGGTCTGTTTTCCGCATCAGCGGATTTCGGCTAAAAACACGCAGAACCGGCCAGGTAGTGGGCCGGATAGCAAAGCTGTCCATGTCGATCTCATCTCAGATAATTTGCGACGATGCACAAGACTCGCAATACACCATGACGAGCCCTAGGGCCCAACGTCCACGACCGATGGGTCAAACGCCTCCTGCTCAGAAGTGGGCCGCGCGGATAGCGTTATCGGAGTTCACATCGGCTGAGGAGCACATCATGGATACCCCAACGTCACTCCGACCGGTCGTCGTCGCGATAGACGGTTCGCACGCAGCGATCGGCGCCGCCGAGTGGGCAGCCAAAGAAGCTCTCCACCAGAACGTTCCGCTCCGTCTCATTCACGTCATCCACATCACTGACCAGTCGACGGACCGGCCTGATGAGCATCCGATCGAGACCGAGTATGCCGAAACATGTTTGCATGCAGCTTGTTCGGCGGTGGAAGCGATCGGCGTTCCTATCCAGGTCGAGACTGCAGTGCTACGCGGCGAGGTCGATTCCACTCTGATCGAGGAGTCGAAAGGCGCCACCCTCATGTGCCTCGGCTCCACAGGCATAGGTCGAGTGGCCGCCGCGATGCTCGGATCGACTGCAGTAACGGTAGCCGAACGAGCTCGTTGTCCCGTGGCTATCATCCGGCGCAATCACGACCGGCCACTTCCTGAAACCGGCTTCATCGTCGTAATCCTCGACGGCCGACCCGGCAACGACGAGGCTATGCAGTGGGCCATGGAAGAAGCCCGCGTGCGACGCGCACCGGTGCTGGCGCTAGGGACCTGGCCGTGGCCGCTTTTCGATATCGACTACGAACGGTTTGATCGAAAGCTTGACCACTGGTTGCAACGGTATCCGGACGTGACGGTGGAAGTCGCGACGACGCGCATGAGCGCGGTTCGGTATCTCGAGGATTACATCGGCGCACTTCAACTCGTGGTCATCAGCAGTAAGAACGTCGATCGAGTGATGGACTTGGTAGGCCCGCACACGGTGTCGATCCTCGCGCACGCCAATTGCTCGGTGCTCATTGCCCGGGATCAAAATTTTTCAATGAATTCTCATCGTCACGACTACCGGTGTCCGGCCGAAATAGAAAGAATCGCCCCATGACCGACACCCAGCACACCAACGCTGCAGCGCTCACTGCGGGACCTCTTTCGGAGGATCAGTTACGCCTGATCGATGCATACTGGCGGGCGGCGAACTACCTGTCGGTCGGTCAGATCTACCTGCTGGAAAACCCTTTGTTGCGTGAGTCGCTGGTACCAGAGCACGTCAAGCCTCGGCTACTGGGGCACTGGGGCACCACCCCAGGGCTGAATCTGCTCTACGCGCACCTGAATCGGATCATCCGCAACCGTGACGCCAACGTCATCTTCGTCACTGGACCCGGCCACGGCGGACCGGGGCTCGTCGCCAACGCCTACCTGGAGGGCACCTACGGCGAGGTCTACACCGGTATCGGCGGGGACACCGACGGGATGCGAAAGCTGTTCCGGCAGTTCTCGTTTCCCGGTGGAATCCCCAGCCACGTTGCTCCGCAGACGCCGGGCTCGATCCACGAAGGTGGCGAGCTCGGTTATTCCCTGGTGCACGCTTACGGCGCGGCGTTCGACAATCCCGATCTGGTGGTTGCCTGCGTTGTTGGCGACGGCGAGGCCGAAACCGGGCCGCTGGCGGCCGGCTGGCACTCCAACAAGTTTCTCGACCCGAACGCCGACGGGGCGGTCCTGCCTATCCTGCACCTCAACGGCTACAAGATCGCCAATCCGACGGTGCTAGCGCGCATCCCGCACGCTGAGCTGGAATCGCTGCTGCGCGGCTATGGATACCGGCCAATCACCGTCGCCGGCGACGAGCCGACCCATGTGCACCAACAGCTTGCGGCTGCGCTCGACGACGCGTTTGACGACATCGCGAGCATTCAGCGCGACGCGCGCAGCGGCGCCACAACCGAACGGCCAGTTTGGCCGATGATCGTGCTGCGCACGCCGAAGGGATGGACCGGGCCCGCACAGGTCGACGGCAAGCAGGTGGAGGGCACGTGGCGAGCACACCAGGTGCCGCTCGCCGAGACCCGGGACAACCCCGCTCACCGCGCCCAGCTCGAAGCGTGGATGCGCAGCTACGCACCCGACGAATTGTTCGACGAGAATGGCAGGCTGCGCGCGGAATTGCGCGCGCTTTCACCCGACGGCGATCGTCGGATGAGCGCCAACCCGCACGCCAACGGCGGTCTGTTGCTGCACGATCTGGACTTACCCGACTTTCGCGACTACGCCGTCGCCGTGCCGCAACCGGCCACCGAAACCCACGAGGCTACCCGGGTGCTGGGCACTTTCCTGCGGGACGTGATCGCACGCAATCGCGACCGATTCCGGCTGATGGGTCCCGACGAGACCGCCTCGAATCGTCTCGACGCGGTCTATGAGACGACTGACAAGGTGTGGGAGTCGGAAACCCTTGCGGTCGATGAACACCTCGCGCGGTCCGGCCGCGTGATGGAGGTGCTTTCCGAGCATCTCTGCCAGGGCTGGTTGGAGGGATACCTGCTGACCGGACGCCACGGATTGTTCAACTGCTACGAGGCATTCGTGCACATCGTCGACTCGATGTTCAACCAGCACGCAAAGTGGTTGTCGACCAGCCGCGAATTGCCGTGGCGGCGGCCCATCGCGTCGCTCAACTACCTGCTGAGCTCTCATGTCTGGCGCCAGGACCACAACGGGACGACGCACCAGGATCCCGGCTTCATCGACCTCGTCGCCAACAAGCGCGCCGAAGTGGTGCGGGCTTATCTACCACCGGACGCCAACACGCTGCTGTCGGTGGCAGACCACTGCCTACGCAGCCGCGACTACATCAACGTCATCGTCGCCGGCAAGCAGCCCGCGTTGTCCTATCTCGACATGGAATCCGCGATCGCGCACTGCACCCGCGGGCTGGGGATCTGGCAGTGGGCCAGCACCGCGACAGCCGAGCCCGACGTGGTGTTGGCCTGCGCCGGCGATATCCCCACCCAGGAGACATTGGCCGCAGCCGATATTCTCCGTCGCGAACTGCCCGACCTGGCGGTGCGGGTAGTCAACGTCGTTGACCTAATGCGCCTCCAGTCCGATTTCGCACACCCACATGGCTTGCCGGACAACGAATTCGACGCGATATTTACCACCGATACACCTGTCATCTTCGCGTACCACGGCTACCCGTGGTTGATTCACCGGCTCACCTACAGTCGCGCTAACCACCACCACATGCACGTTCGCGGCTTCAAGGAGCGAGGTACGACGACAACGCCGTTCGACATGGTGATGCTCAACGACCTCGACCGTTTTCATCTGGTCATGGACGTCATCGACAGAGTGGACGGACTGGCAGACCGGGCTGCGGTGCTGCGCCAGCGGATGGCTGATGCCCGCCTGGCCGCCCGCCGCTACACCCGCGAGCACGGCGAAGACGACCCCCGCATCTCTGGATGGACCTGGGCTGAGTCGCGTTGACCGTCAGCTGATTGCGGTGCCGAAGAGCTGGCCCACGCCATAGGTGAACGCCAACCCCAACGCGCCGCCGACGCCGCTGGAGCCTGCCAAGGGTTGGCCAAGTTCTCAGGATCGATCTTGAGTTCGGCACTGGCGTGCGCCGCCAGCGGATCGTGTGCGGTCAACTCACGCGCCGCCTGTGCCGCAGTCTGCGCCGACAGCTCTTTGCTCTCGTAGATGCCGGTCAGTTCGGCAAGTTCGGCGTCGGGCATCTGACGCAATTCCCGCTTCTCGTTCTTCAGTTGCGCACCTCATAGTCGCGCTGGCTCGACACCGAAACGAACTCTCCCAGGGCCATCGACACGGCTCCGGCCACGATGGCCGCGAGCCCCGCGGTGAAAATCGCACCCCGGTACGGAGTGGCTCCGGCGACACCGACCACGATTCCAGCCACCGAAACCACGCCATCATTGGTCCCCAAAACCGCTGCGCGTAACCAGTTGAGGCGTCCAGTCGTATGACCCGCATGCGGCTCCGCGACATGAGTCGGTCGCCCAACAGCCGCCTCACCGTCGCGCCGGCGCTTCGGCTGCGCGGCTGCTGGTTCTTGTCGCTGTCCCTCGACCACGATGCCTAGCCTGGCTCATAGTCGTCTCTCTCGCCAGCATGCATAGCCTCATCAAACTTGCGGTGCACGGCGCCGGTCAGCGCTCTATCGAGCTTGCCGAACGCGGCGGCGGACTAGATCAATCCCGTCGCGTCGAATATCCATGACGTGTCCGCTTTTGCCCAGTCTTCCATCAACGTCGGCGGGGCGTGCGCGGTCAAGCCGCCCATGTCCCAGTAGTCCTTCCACAGCGTCACCTTGCCGTCTTCGACGCGGTGGACCGAAACGAATTGCAGCACAGCAGTTTCGCCACTTTTCCAATTCCAGGTTTCGGAATGCTCGTACATCGCGTCGGAGCCGTTTGACACCAGCACCCCATCGTGATTCTCGTAACCCGCCAGCGGCTCGAGTCCGACCTTGAGCCGCTTGACGATGTCGTCGGGCCCGCGCGCGGCCAGGGTCGGGCCGACCGGCATGTCGACGTAGATGCAGTCCGCGGACAAGAACGCTTTGACGGCTTCCCAGTCTCGGCCCGACAAGGCCTGCCACAGTCCGAGCACCGCTTTCTCAACCGACATGGACCAAGGGTTACAGGCAACCCCCGTGCGGGGCAAGGATCAGCGGATCTTTACAGTCTGCCCAGGCACCATGCGCGTAGGAGGTGGGGATGCCAACGCTGCGATCACGAGGCCGACGTGCCCGCGAGACCAGTCCATCGCCGTTTTCGCCGCCCTGGACGCCCAGAGCGGCGCAGTACGGGGCGGCCATTCACCACAACGTCGCGGTGCCGATGAGCGACGGCGTGGAGTTGCGGGTCGACATTCATCACCCCACCGAGCCTGGAACCGACCTGCCCGCCGCAGGGCCGTTCCCGGTGCTGCTGTCGCTGACGCCGTACGGCAAGAAGGCCCCGCCGCCGGCCGCCCAAATCGGTGGCGGCCCCACTCCGTATCTGATCAAACGGGGCTACATCGAGGTGATGGTCGACGTCCGCGGGTGCGGCGTCTCCGGTGGTTCCTTTGAGATGTTCGGCGCCCGGCAAGCACAGGACGGAGTTGAGCTGGTCGACTGGGCGTCCAAGCTGCCCAACGCCAACGGGCGGGTCGGCATGTTCGGGGTGTCCTACCTGGCGATCAACCAGTTGTTCACCGCCGCCGCTGTCGGGCCGAACTCGCCGCTCAAGGCGATCTTCCCGGTGATGGCCGCGCGCGACTTCTACCGTGACGCGGCGGCGATGGGCGGCGCGCCCCATCTACGCACCGTGCGGGCCTACGGCGGGGTGTACCGGCTGCTCAACGTCGTCAACCCGGCGCTGGAGGTGATCAATCGCGGCAAGCATCCACGCCCACGGGCCGGCGGGGTAGCCGGGGTGCGCAAGCGCGGGCGCGATCAGCGCAGCTACTTCCGGCCATTGATCGCCGACGCCGTGGCCGGCGGTGATACCGCCTTCGACGAACAATTTTGGGACGCGCTGCGGCCGGCCACGGTGCTCCCGGACGTCGTCGCCAACAAGGTGGCGGTCTTCCTGGTCGGCGGCTGGCATGACGCTTTCCAGCGCGGCGCTCCGCTGAATTACGCCGCGCTGCAGAACGCATACGCGGGGCGGCCCGACGAGCAGCCGATGCAACCGGGTCAGCCGGTGTCCGAGCAGCTGCGGCTGATGATGGGCCCGTGGTATCACGTCACCGACTACAGCGGGCTGCACATCCACGCGCTGCAGCTGCGCTGGTTCGACTACTGGCTGAACGACGACGCCGAGGCGGAGATCTCCGGGGCGCCGCTGACCTTTCAGCCCATCGGCAGCTCACGGTGGTTCCATGCCCGGGAATATCCGCTCCCCGCCGCGACACCGACCCGGTTCTATCTCTCCGATGCCGGCCGGCTGACCGCCGACAGTGCGCCCGAAACCTCCATGGCCACAGTCAAATACGTCGGCCGCGGTCCGGTGGCCGGCCGAAGCGTCGAGCAGTGGACGCTCGGGATGACCAGCTTCATCCGCGCCCAACGCGGCGGAAACACCCGCTACGACCAGGACAACCGGCGAGTGCAGCGCGGCGCGCTCACCTACACCACCGAGGCCTTCGCCACGCCGACGTTAATCGCCGGCCCGATCACACTGACCCTGCATGCGACCGCCGACACCACCGAGTCACTCTGGGTCGCCCACGTCGACGACGTCGCGCCCGATGGCGCGTGCCGACCGCTGACCCAGGGGGCTTTGCTCGGCTCGCACCGCGCATTGGACCCGGAGCGCACCTGGTACCTGGCCGACGGCACGGTACTCAAGCCGCATCACCTCAGTACTAGAGCGGCGGTCACGCCCGTCGTCCCGGGCGAGCTCACGCGCTACGACATCGAAGTCTTCCCGACCGCCGCGCTGCTGGAGTCAGGTCACCGGCTGCGACTCACGGTGACCACGTTCGACTTCCCGCACCTCGTCCCCACCGTGCCCGCGCGCCGCGCCCTGGCCGGCGGCACCTATCAGCTCCACCAAGGCGGGCCCGCTCCTTCGCATCTGCTGATCCCGGTGGCCGACCCGAACAGCTTCGATTGAGCCAGTGCGGCAGCGTCATCCGGACACGACGACACTTAGTGGCGCATACTCGCGGTAATGACGTCACTACAGCGATACATCGCCGAGGAGATCGCCACCGACCATGTCGACGGACTGCTGACCAGACGTGAAGCCATCCGGCGGCTGGCCCTGCTCGGGGTGGGCGCGGGTGCTGCGGCCACGTTGATCGCGGCCTGCGACGAGAAGCAAAGCCCACACCTTCACTCGCAATCGGGCGAGGGAGTGGAGCCGCCGGGCGCGAAGCAGGCGCTACCCACCGAGCCGATCGCGTGGGGCAGCCCGCGCGGCGAACTGCAAGGCGCCTGGGCACAGGCCCACAATGCCCGTCGCGGCGTGCTGATCATCCACGAGAACAAGGGGCTCAACGACTGGGTCCGGTCGGTCGCCGAACGTTTCGCCGGAGCCGGCTATTCAGCGCTGGCCATCGACCTGCTGTCCGAGGAAGGCGGGACCGGAAAGTTTGACGACCCCGCCAAGGCCACCGCCGCACTGGCAGCCGCACCGCAGGACCGATTCATCATGGACCTGAATTCCGGCATCGAGGAACTGCAAAACCGGGTCCCAGGCGGGAAAATCGCGGTGGTCGGTTTCTGTTTCGGCGGCGGGCTGGTGTGGCAGCTGCTGGCCTCACACACCGCGCGCCTGTCGGCTGCGGTCCCGTTCTACGGTCCGCTTCCCGACAATCCCGACTTCAGCGGCGACAAGGCCACCGCGGTGCTCGCGTTTTACGGGGGCATGGACAAGCGCGTCACGGATTCGGAGCCGGCGGCCAAAGCCGCCCTCGAGCGCGCCGGGCTGATTCACGACATCGTCATCGAACCCAATGCCGACCATGCGTTTTTCAACAACACCGGGCCCCGCTACAGCGCGGCAGCCGCCGAGGACGCCTGGCGGCGGGTACTGGATTGGTTTGGCCGCTACCTGGCTTGACGGCATGATGCGTCCGTGACCAATTCGCCGTCTGTCATCACGCTGGGCCAGCTGCTCGACACGCTCGACCTCGAACAGGTCAACGCGGAGTTCTTTGTCGGAAAACAGATCGACGAAATCGGCCATCACATCTCCGGCGGCCACATCGCAGCCCAGGCTCTGATGGCGGCCAGTCGCACGGTGGCCGACCGCCTACCGCACAGCACGCATATGTATTTCCTGCGGCCCGGCGACGCCCGGCATCCGGTGGACTTCGAGGTGACGACACTGCATGACGGCGGCACCTTTTCAGCCCGCCGCGTGACGGCCCGCCAGTTCGGCTCGGTACTGCTGGAGGGCATCGCGTCGTTCAGCAAGCCCGTCGAAAGCATTGTCTACCAGCCGCTTCCACCGTATCTACCAGATCCCGAGTCCGTGCCGAGTTTCGCTGAGCAGCACAGCGATCACGCGGAGGAACGCGGTGGCTGGTGGGTACGCGAGCAGCCTATTGACTGGCGTTACGTGGACCCGTCGGCCAGGCTGGCAGCCGATATGGCCGAGCCGCCGCCCGCCGGGATTCGAATGTGGTGGCGCCCCAACGGTACTGCGCCGATTGATCCGGTCGTCGCCGACTGCCTGACCGCCTTCGTCGCAGGCCGCACTCTGCTCGAGTCGGCGATGATCGCCCGCCGCACGACTCCGCTTGGACCGGGCTTCTCGGCACTGATGGACCTGGCGATGTGGTTTCACCACCCGCCGGACCTGTCGGATTGGCTACTCTACGAACAGCATTCACCCAGCGGCATCGGCGGTCGCGGGTTGGCACAGGGCACCATGTTCAATCGCACCGGTCAGCTGGTATGCACGATGACGCTGGAGTGTTACTTCGGCGGCAAATCCAGCAGTTAGCGGGCGACCATCGACCTGGCCGGTCCCAGCGCGACAGGCAGCGTCAACCACCCGTGCAGAACCCGGGTGTCCCGGCGACTGCCCGCACCGGCGGAGCGCACGTCGGGAAAACGATCGAAAAACGACCGCAAGCCAACTTCGCCCTCGGCACGGGCCAAAGCCGCACCCAGGCAGAAGTGCCGGCCCCCGGAGAAGGCCAAATGCTTTCCGGCGTTCTCGCGTTCGATGTCGAACGTGTTCGGGTTGACGAATACGTTCGGATCGCGGTTTGCCGCGGCGACGTACACGATCACCAGCTCACCCTGGCTGACCGGGTGGCCCCCAACTTCGGTGTCGTTCTGCGCTATCCGGGCGGTGAGCTGGACCGGCGACTCCAGTCGCAAGATTTCCTCGACTGCGTTGGGCCACAACTGCGGACGCTGACTCAGCGTGCGCAGATGCGCGGGATTGTCCAGCAGCATGCGTATCCCGTTGCCCAGCAGATTAACCGTGGTCTCGAACCCGGCCGCCAACACCAGACCGGCAACCGCGCGAAGCTCATCGTGATCGAGATACGTTTCCTGCGAACCACTTTCAGCTTTCTGGATCAGCTGGCTCATCAGATCGTCGCCGGGCGTGCGGCGCAGCTGCGCCAGATGCGTATCCAGCCAGAAGTTGAATCCGGCAATCCCGCGTTGCACCCGACGGTACTGCGGCCAGGGCAGCCCGAAATCCAAACTCGGCGCGGCGAGCTCGCCGAATTCGAGAATGCGTTGACGATCGTTCTCCGGCACGCCCAGGATGTCGCTGATGATCGCCACCGGAAGCTGTGCGCAGTAGCGGTCGACGATGTCGACGACTCCGGGCTCGCGGGAAAGCTGATCCAGCAATGATGTCGCGGTCTGCTCGACACCGTCCCGCAGCGCGGAAACCGCTCGGTGGGTGAAAACCGACGACACCGTCTTGCGGTAGCGGGTGTGGTCCGGCGGTTCGACGGCCAGCAGCGACGGCGGAAGCAGCGGATGGAGCAGATCGTCGCGAACACGACGCTCGAGCCACCGCAGCGGCGCAGGCAGGTTCGATCCGATCGAAAGCACCCGGAAGTCGTCTGATCGCAGCAATTCGTGCCCGATCGCATGGTCTGCGGTGATGTAGCCGATTCGGGCCCGCACCAGCGGACCACGCGATCGCACCTCCTCGAAGAAGGGCACTGGATCCGCTTTCACGGCGGGGTCGGCGATTAACCGGGCTTGCAGGTCACCGCGTCGTGCCCCGATCGAGGCGACGCCGCGGACGAAACCGTGCAGCGCCAACCAGTGCAACCTCTGCTTCAGTGCGATAGCCACGAACCGAGCCCTCCACATCGTCGCGCCGTGCTATCGCAAGCCTACGGCTCATTGCGGACGTCGGCTGTCAGCCCAGTTCCCAGTTCATGTTCTTCGCGAATGCGAGCGCGTCGTCGCTGGCGTTGCCCAACGCGTAGCTGCGCTCGACGTACTCGCGCACCATCGGCAGGAAGTTCATCGGGTTGTAGGCGTCTTCCTCGTACCTCCACAAATCGTCACCGGCGTACTTCATGACGGACAGGTTGGCCGCCTGGTGGATGCTGCCGTCGCCGGGATCGCGCATCTGGTTCTGGAACTCGCAGAACACCCACCCGCGATCGACGTCGATGGAGTGCCAGGACGTCGGATAGTGCGGCATCTCGCTGCCGGGAAAGACATTCATGGTCGAGACGATCCAGTCGCGGATCTGCTCGCGGCCGTGCATCGTTCCGTAGGTGTGCTCGACGTAGGTTGCGTCCTCGGTGAATTGGTCGGCGAACCGTGACCAATCCCAACTGGAACCAATCTCGACCACGACTTGCTTGTGGCGCTCAAAAGCCGATTCGATCTCGTCGCGCGACCACTGCCCATTCACGCTTCGGCCACATCTTTGATGCGATGCAAAGTCTTGGTCATATCCCTAACGTTTCGTCGTTGACGCAGGAAGCCGCCGAATAAGTAGTAGTAGAGGCCGACCAGCGGCGAGGAGGCCATCCGGAATGACTCGGTGACGTCGGTCCCGTCGCCAGAGGGCGCCAATCGGTAGTGCCAGTTGTTGACCGCTCGGTCGCCCATGAGCACCGCGAAGCCGAATTCGCGGCCGGGCTCGCATGCGGTGACGCGGCAGACGGTCCAATACACCGGGCCGATCTCGTTTCGTTTGACGTGACCGCGGAATCGCGCGCCGAGCGCGGGGCCCGTCGCTCCGTCGAGCCATTCGGCTTCAAACACTTCGGGGGAGTAGCTCCCGATCTTGCGGACGTCGGTGACCAGGTCCCAGATCTTGTCCGCCGGTGCCGCCATGTGAACCGTCGCAGAACCCTGCATGGGCCGATCCAAGCATGCTCGTGTGCGGTCGGTGAGCGGAAATGCGGATGTTTGCGTCAGTCCTGCGTTGTGCGCCACACGGGAAATACGAAAAGCGCGCACGAACGCGCCATCGAAATTGGCGGCCAGGCGAATGTCGGAATTCACGCGGTCGCGTTCGACTCCGGCGATACGCTGCCCGATCGTCCCGTTGGCGCCAACCTTGTACAGACGATCGATCCGCGCTAGCGTTTCGACGTCTCCAATCACGATCTCGGACGGAGTGATCACCATCGACGATTCCTTCCCCAGCACAAAGCGGTCCAAGAACGACGGTGGACTCGACGACGGCGAGGCGCCTGTCATTGTCAGCTTGGTCGAAGCCGCGATGCAGATGTTCTCCGCGGCAATCGACGCCTTGCCCGACACCAGCGATCCGGAGTTCTCCGGACGCGCGAACGTGATCCTGTCCGGTCTGCGCAAGCTGCAGACGGCACTCACCAAAGCGGCGTCTCGCGGTCGCGCCACACCGTCAGTCATCGTGTCCCTCAGCGGAGTTCGGACACGCTACGACGACTTGATGGCGATGGCGTCCGAGGCTCCCGGCGCGACGTTGGGCCAACAGCTCTATGTCGTCCGCCGGCGAGCGAAGCTCTCGGCGCAGGAAACGGCCAACGGCGCGGGGCTGAAGCCCGAGCTGCTGGACGCGATCGAGGCCGAGGAGATTCCGACCGACGAAGAGGCGGCCCGGATCAAAGAACTCCTCGCCGCACTCGGGGGCTGACCCCGCCACGGCGGTTAACCCGTCCCACGTTCAGCCATGAATGACGACCACGACTCGTCGTCGGGCTCGCGCTCGCCTGCGGTGCGGGCCCTGATCGCCGTTATTCTGGCGACCGGCGTCGTCGTCGGCGGGACCTTCCTTGCGATCAATCGGCTGCACTCGTCAGCGGCCAATGCCGTAGAACACCCCGGTCC
>NZ_JBAPMI010000171.1:0-3549 GCF_049278535.1 Mycobacterium sp.
GGATCCCGAGCAGGACATGGGCGTGGTGGGCCGCCAGGAGCGTGAAGTAGATCGACCCGTACGCGCTGCCCTGCGGCGTGAAGTCGTTCAGGTCGTGCCGGAACAGGAGGACCTGTGCCGCCAGGTACAGCATCTGGACGACCGTCGCCGCTCCGATCCACTGCACCGCGCGCCATCGCCGGGCGCCGCGAGCCGCGCGCACCGCCAGCAGCAGCAGGGGGGCCGTGACGATCAGCGCCGCGGTCGCGACCACCGGATCGGTGACCCCGGGAGGCGTGATGCCCGCGGGTGGCCAGTGCTTGGCGTCGAAGTCGAGATAGAAGTATGAGGACATCAGGGTCCCGAACACGGTGGCCTCTGAGCACAGAAACAGCGCCATTCCCCACCAGCCGTTGGGTTGGGCGCGACGCCGGCGCGACACGCTCGCTGCCTGTGTCGCCGTGCCGGCGGCGGGGCTGCGTGGCGGCCGGCCGGAACTCACGGCTGTACCTCGTGGCGATGCCACCCGAGCAATGTCAGCCCGCCGGCGGCCAGGAAGCCGACCGCGATCCAGTAGTGGCCCATCACCAGCATCAGGAAGATGCCGGTGAGCGCGAGCGCCGTGACCGGAGGCCAGGCGGAGTGCGCGGGCATCGACAGGATCTCGTCGGCGACGGCGTCCTGGACGGTCGTGGCCGGCGTCTCATGACCCAGCTCGAGCACGCCCTCGCCACGCTCCAGCCGCTGGTTGTCGCGTTGGCGATCCTCCTTATCCCACATCGGATACGGGCTGGTAACGGTTGGGATCACGACATAGTTGTAGGGCGGCGGCGGCGACGTCGTGGACCATTCCAGGGTGTCGCCCTCCCACGGATCGGTTCCCACGCGCGCTCCGCGTCGCAGGCTGATCGCGAGGTTGGCCACGATCAGGACCAGTCCGGCGGCCAGCAGGTAGGAGCCACCGGTCTCGATTGCGTTGAGCAACGACCAGCCGAGGCCCGGTGGATAGGTATAGACGCGTCGCGGCATGCCGAGAATGCCGACGATGTGCATCGGAAAGAAAGTGACCAGCGTGCCCAGGAAGGTCAGCCAGAAGCTGATCTTGCCGGTCCGCTCGTAGTACATGCGCCCGGTGAGCTTGGGAAACCAGAAGTACATCCCACCCAGGATCGGGAACACGGCCGCGCCGAAGATCACGAAATGGAAATGCGCGACGATGTAGTAACTGTCGTGGACCTGTTGATCGAAGGGGATCGCCGCCACCGTGATGCCCGACAGGCCGCCCAGAATGAAGTAGATGATGAAACCGACGATGAACAGCAGCGGCGTCTTGAACTCCGGCGTGCCGGTGACGATCGTCGCGATCCACGAGAAGATCTGGATCGCTGATGGGATCGTGATGATCAGGCTGGCGGCCGCGAAGTAGACGGTCGTCACCGTCGCCAGGCCGACGGTGAACATGTGGTGCGCCCATACGCCGAAGCCCATGAAGGCGACGAGGATCTCGGCCAGCGCCACCAGGGGGAATAACACCATCTTGCGATGCACGAACGTGGGGATGATCGCGGTGGCGATCCCGAACGCCGGGAGGATGATGATGTACACCTCGGGGTGCCCGAAGATCCAGAACAGGTTCTGCCACAGCAGCGGGTCCCCGCCGTTGGCGGCATCGTAGAAGTGAAAGCCCAACTGGCGGTCGAGCTCTAGGAACAGGGCGGCGACGCTCAGGGAGGGCAGCGCGAACAGCAGTGCCAGTGACACGGCCAGAAAGGCAAAGCAGAACAGCGGCATGCGGTTCAGCGACATGCCGGGAGCCCGCAGCTTGAAGATCGTCACGATGAAGTTGATCGAGGCGATCGTGCTCGAGATGCCGTTGAAGATCAGACCGTAGCCGTAGAAGTCGATGTTGTTGCCGGGATCGAACTGCTTGGCGGCCAGCGGCACGTAATCGAACCAGCCGGCGTTGGGCGCATGGCCCTGCACCAGCGCCGCGTAGATGAACAGGCCGGAGCCGAGAAAGATCCAGTAGGAGAGCGCGTTCAGGCGCGGGAAGGCCATGTCCCGGGCGCCGATCATCAGCGGGACCAGGTAGTTGCCGAAAGCCCCGGTCGTCATCGGGATCACGAACAGGAAGATCATCGTGATCCCGTGCATCGTGAACACCTCGTCATAAGCCTGAGGTGACAACACGCGGCCGTTGGGCGCGGCCAGTTGCGTCCGGACCAGCAGCGCCTCCACACCGCCGACGCCGAAGAACGCGAGCGAGGTGAAGAAGTACAGGATCCCGATCCGCTTGTGGTTGGTGGTGGTCAGCCACCCCAGCACACCGTCCCGCTCGACCCAGATCTGATCGAGCTCCTCGACGTAACGCTGCCCCTTGACTCCGACGCTCGTCGCCATCGCTACCTGAGCCCGTCCAGATAGGTGACCAGCTCTGAGACCTGTCGGCTGCCGAGACCGAGATCCGGCATCCGGTCGCCCGGCTTGATCGCCTGGGGATTGCGAATCCAGGAGGTGAGACGGCGGGGCGTGTTCGGGATCTCGGCCGCGGCCAGGGAGGTCCGCGAGGCCAGGTGGGTCAGGTTGGGTCCGACCGTGCCGCGGGCCGCGGTCCCGTCAATCGTGTGACAGCTCGCGCACTGGTCGGCCATGAACTGGCGCTGACCTGCCTGCGCGACAGCGGACGCGGGGGCGGCGGCCGGCGTGGCCTGGTTGGCCAGCCACGTCCGGAACCTCGCCGGGGTCTGGGCGAACACGTACAGTGACATGTGCGCGTGCTGCAGGCCGCAGAACTGGGAGCACTGGCCCCGGTACTCCCCCGGACGGTCGGCATAGAGCAGCACCCGGTTGCGGCGGCCGGGAATCATGTCGATCTTCCGGTTCAGCGCCGGGACCCAGAAGCTGTGGATCACGTCCGCGGACGTGGCCACGATGTTCACGCGAGTGTCGACGGGGATGTGCAGTTCGTTCGCGGTGACGGCTCGCTCGGGCAGGCTGCCCGTGTGACCTACGGGCTCACCGGGATAGCGGATCTCCCACCACCACTGATGGCCGATCACGTCGATCGTCATGCGCGTGCGCGACGGGAGCGGCGGTGAGGTCTGGCCGACGAGGTAGACGTCGGAGAATCCGAACAGGACGACGAGCACGACGATCGGCACGGCGATGCCGAAGACGAGCACGAGGCCCTGCGTCAGCCCTTCGCGCTCGCCGACGAACGGCAGACCCGGAGCGCCGCGCCGGATCCAGGCGACGACCAGCATCGCGACTGCGCCCACGAACACGATGGTGGCCGCGGCCAGCATCCACCACCACAGCAGCGCGATGTCATGCGCGGGTTTGCTGCGCGTGGTGAGGATTGACTGCCTGCCACACCCGGCGGCTCCCCCTGCGATCGCCAGCACCGCCACCAGACGGGACAGACCACCCGCTCGGATCCGATGGCCCCGGTCATCATCGGGGGGCGCGGTCGGCGCTTCAGGCGGGTGAGACGCGAACCCGAGCAAGGCGCGCGCTACTTACCCCGGCAACGCCCACCAACGCAAAGACGCCCCTGGCGTGTTCGTCTCC
>NZ_JBAPMI010000172.1:0-37554 GCF_049278535.1 Mycobacterium sp.
GGCGCCGCGACCGCACGTGCGCTCGCAGACCAGGGTGCCGCCGTCGCGCTGCTGGCCCGCCGCGCCGACCGGCTGGACCAACTCAAAGCCGAGATCGAATCGTCGGGCGGCACGGCGCTATCGGCGCCCACCGACGTGACCGACGCCGGCCAGGTCGCCGCCGCCGTGCAGCAGACCGTCGACGAGTTGGGGCGCCTGGACACCGTCGTGAACAATGCCGGCCTGATGCGGATGTCGCCGGCCGCCGAAGCGCCACTGCAGGATTGGGACGACCTGGTGCGCGTCAACATCCAAGGCGTCTTGTACGTGACCCGCGCCGCGATCCCCCACCTGATCGGCGCCGCTGCGGACTCGCCGCGTGGTGTCGCCGATCTGGTCACCATCAGTTCGACCGCCGGCTGGGTGGCCCGGCCGGGCACCGCTGTCTACTCGCTGACCAAGTTCGGCATCAACGCGTTCAGCGAAGGCATCCGCCAGGAACTGATCGGCAAGCGGGTGCGGGTCGGCGTGGTGGGGCCCGGCACCGTCGATACCGAGATCAGCGAGCACCTGCCCGCGGAATCTCGTGCGGCGTTCGACCGGCAGACCGCGGACATGGTCAAGCTGGCCGCCGAGGACATCGCCGACGCCGTGCTGTACGTCGTCACCCGCAATCGCCGCGTGGCCGTCAACCACATGCTGGTCCGAGCGGCCGAACAGACCTGGTGATGTCAGCGGACCGATGGGTCAAGGGCGACCACTTCGGTCTGGCGATCCCGGCTGACCCCGCGGCGTTGCGTGCTGGCGGCGCAGCATTTCTCACCACCGCGTTCCGCCTCTCGGGTGCGCTGGGTACCGGTAACGCCGTCACGCGGATCAGCCAATTCGACGAGGTCCGCGGCGGGAGTACCGGCCGCAAAGTGCTTTTGACTGTCGAGTACGACAAAACCGACACGCACACCGACTTGTTCGTGAAGTTCTCCCGCAACTTCGACGATCCCATCCGCGACCGTGGGAAGACCCAGATGGAATCGGAAGTCCTCTTCGCGACGCTGTCGCGTGAACCCGGCTTTCCGGTCACCGTCCCGGCCACCCAATTCGCCGACTACCACCGCGACACCGGCACGGGGCTACTGATTTCGGAGCGAATCCAGCTTGGCGCCAACGGTATCGAGCGTCAGTACCACAAATGCCTCGACTACGAGATGCCCGAGCCGCTGGAGCACTACCGGGCGCTGGTGACGGCACTGGGCCGACTCGTCGGCGGCCACCGGTCCGGACGCATTTCTGCCGACCAGTTCCCGGCCGACATCCAGGCGGCACAGGTCGGCGAACGGGCACCGATCAGCGCCGAGAAGCTGACCCGTCGGCTTGGCCAGTTCGCCGACTTCGCCGAGACCAGCCCCCGGCTCATTCCCGCGAACGTCTGCTCACCGCAATTTATTTCGCGACTGCACGACGACGCACCCCGATTCTTGGCACACGAGCCCGCAGTGTGGAGCTATCTGGCCGATCACCCGGACTACGTCGCGCTGTGCCACTGGAACGCCAACGTGGACAACGCCTGGTTCTGGCGCGACAGCGACAATGCGTTGCATTGCGGCCTGATGGACTGGGGCTGCGCCGGCCAGATGAATGTGGCCATGGCGTTGTGGGGAGCGATGTCCGGGGCCGAGACCGCCATGTGGGATCACCACCTCGACGAGTTGCTGCGCCTGTTCGTTGCGGAGGTACGCGATTGTGGCGGGCCCGAACTCAGCGTGAGCGAGCTGAACAACCAGCTGATGCTCTACGTCGGGATCATGGCGGTGGCCTGGCTGCTCGATATCCCCGCGTTGATCCGCGCCCGGTTCGGCGACGCCGCTCACACGCTGACCAGAAAAGACCCGCGCATCAAAGACGACGAGAGCGTGCGAGCCCCGTTGCAGATGCTGACCAACGCGCTGAACCTCTGGGAGAGAAAGCAGTTCGGCCAGATCCTCGACGGTGCGCTAGGCCCATGACGGGCTGGCGGTCAGCACCTCCGGCCCGTCATCGGTGATGACGACGGTGTCGCGGCGCAACACCCCGCCAAGGCCCTCCTGCCATACGTAACCGGTCAGCGCCAGCACCATCCCCGGGTCCAGCCGCTCGGCACGGGCGGTGGCCGGCAGCTGCCGGGAGACCACCGGCGGATCGAAGCCGAGCCCCAGTCCGTGCGCAACCGCCATCGGCGGTGCCGGCTCGCCGGCCTGGTCGTAGGCCGCGAGCAAATCGGAGGCGGGAGCACCGCGCTGGCAGGCCGTGATCAGCTTGTCCCACAGCTGATTAGAGCGTTGATACAACTTGCCGGTCGCATCGGCTGCGTCGCCCACCGGCCAGGTCCGGCCAACCTCAGCGACGTATCCGTCGGCCAGCGCCCCGGCGCTGAACACGATCAGGTCACCGGAGCGCACCAGCCCGCCGTCACTCTCCGCGCGTCGCCACGGGTGTTCGCGCGAGGTCACCCACGCGGCGTCCTGGGTGGCCGGTGTGCTGACTCCGCCAGCGGTCATCGCCTCCAACACCGCGCCCGCCAGAGCCTGCTCGGACAGCCCGGGCCGCAACTCCGCGACCGCCGCGGCGACCCCGGCTTCGGCAACTCGCACCGCAGTTGACATGGCCGCAATCTCTTCGGGCGTCTTGGTCCGCCGCGCGGTTCGCATCGGCAGCTCGCCGTCGACGAATTCTGCGTTCGGGAAAGCCATCGGCAGCAGCGTGGCGAAAGTCGGTGAGATTGCATCGGTGCCGACGCGGCGGGCAGTCGACGCCCCGTCGATGTTCTTCAGCACTTCGATGAACGTCATCGGATTCCAGGCCAGGCCGTAAAGTCGGTCGTGGCCGATCTCCTCGGGGACTCCCTCGTCATCGGTGCTCATCAAGTAGATCTCGCCGGTGCCGCGCAGCATCACGCAGACCGGTCCGAACGGCCGGGTCCCGCCGATCCACAGCTGCGGCGCCCCGGTGACGTAGCGGACATTGGCCTGGCGGCCCAGCACCAGGATGTCGAGGTCGTGCGCTTCCATCTGTGCCAGCGCCCGCTGGCGGCGAACAGATCGCAATTCCCTTGCGTCGGGCTGGATCTCAGTATCCATACGGCGCATACGGGTAGTCGGTGATCCGGATACAGCCGTCGTCGGTGATGACCACGATCTCCTCACTTCGATAACCGCCGGTGCCGTCCTCCCACACGACCGGCTCGAGCACCAGCGCCATGCCGACCGGGAAGACGAAGTTGTCGTCGTACTCTTCACCCAGGTCGGTGCCGATCATCGGCTGTTCAGCCGGGTAGGTGCCGATGCCGTGCCCGAGATAGAAATGCGGCAGCCATGGCTTGCTGCCACCGTTGGCGGAGATCGCCGCCCGCGCGAGATCACCAGATGTCGCACCGGCTTTGGTGACCTTCAACACCGCGTCGAGGATGTGTTGCCACTGCTCGTACTGAGCCTGCTGACGCGCCGACGGCTTGTCGCCGACGATCCAGGTGCGGCCGAAATCCGAACAGTACCCGGCATAGCTGATGCTGATGTCGGTCCACAGCACGTCGCCCCTGGCGAGTTCGCGTTCGTTGGTCAGCAACGGCAGCGCGAGGTCGCCGTGCGTGGTCCACACTCCCTCGGCGCGTGAGGGCGGCATCACCTGCCAGATCGCCTCCAGCATGTTGGCCGTCGCACCCAGTTCGAAAGCCCGGCGCACCAGCTTGGCCGACAGATCGGTCTGCCGCACACCGGGTGCCAGCTGTTGTTGCACGTCCACCATCGCGTGCTCGGTGATGCGAATCGCCGTGCGCAGGCACGCGATCTGATCCGGCGTCTTGACCAGGTTCGCCGCCCCGACCACGACCGCGGCGTCCGATGGCGGCCCGACGGGGAAGATCCGGTCCGCGGCGCGACGCATCGCTCCGGTGATCTCGTCGACCGCGACCCTGGCGCCCCGCGGAATCAGCTCGCCGACCACGCCGGCGAATTGCTCGACGCCCTCCTCCAATTCGAGATAGAGCGGATCGTGCAAATGGTCCTCGGGCACTTGGAATTCCGATGCGGCGCCCTGGCGGAATGGGATGAACAGATGTGGGTGTTCGTCATCGGCCAGCACGATCGCCACCGGCCGTTCGACGTGCGACAGACCGGCGTCCAGCACCGGCCAGCTGGCGCCGGTGGCGTACACCACATTGTCATTCATCAGCAGGATCAGCGCGTCGACGCCGTGGTCGGCCATCGCAGCCCGAAGCCGCGCACCGGTGTCGCGATGCATCCGCGCAAAGTCGGGTTCCTCGGGGATGACGAAGCTCTGCACGGCGGAGGAAGCCGTCATCTCACACGCCCAGGAATTTTTTGATGTTGCCGCTGACGATGCGGGCGGCGTTGTCCGGGCCGACGGCGGCGACGACGGCGGCCAGCGATTTCTCCGAGTAGCCGAAGCTGCTCTCGTTGTGCGGGTAGTCGGATGACCACATCACCTTGTCGACACCGATCTCCTCGATCAACTTCAGGCCCAGCGGGTCGACGATGAACGAGGCGCTCATGTGGGTGTCCCAGTAGTACCGAATGTCGTGCTCCAGACGATGATCCAACATGTGCTGATAGGACGCCAGCACATGTTCGGCGTCCTGCAATGCCGGCGGTATCCAGGCGATACCACCTTCGAACCAGCCGATCCGAAGGCCGGGGTGACGGTCGAGGATACCGCCAAAGATGTACTTGGAGAACATTTCCCGGAACCCGTCGATGTTCACCATCATCGCAACCGCGACGTTGTTGACCTCGCAGGGCGCCTTGGGCGGTGTTTCACCGATGTGGTGTGTCACCGGCAGGCCGGATTGCTCGATCGCGTCCCAGACCGGCCGCATCGCGGTGCACGCGTAGTCCATCATGATGCCGTCGTCGCCGTTGCCCGGGTTGAGCGGCAACAGGAACGTCTTGAGGCCAAGCGATTTCAACTCGTCCAGTGTCCGCCGGGCACCATCGGGGTCCCACCAGTTGATCAAGCCCACACCGAGGAAGTGGCCGTCGGATCGTTCCTGTAAATCGGCGATGTACTCGTTGTAGATCCGGAAGACGCGCTCGCGCAGCGGCTTGTCCGGAAACCCGAACATCGCCAGCAGCGCGTTGGGAAACGCGAGTTCCCGGTCCACGCCGTCTTCACGCAGTTCGCGTATCCGCGCTTCGATGTTGTTGGTGGCCGCCCCGGCAAGGTCGTCGTATTGCATCAGCACCGCGCTGAAGACGTCCGGCAGGAACGACTGCCCCTGGTGGCCTATCTGGTATGCGCCGTCTTCGTACCAGATCCGCGGCGCACTGTCCTTGAGCTCATCGGGGAGTCGTTCGTAGAAGATGTCCGCGGCCAGCGAGATGTGGGTGTCGGCGGAGAACACCTCCGTGCCCGCCGGAAGCCCGACGTTTCCGTGGGCCTGGCCGTGCCGGTTCTTTGGCGCGCCGAAGCCGCCAGCAGGGTAGAGCGCATTGGCTTGGGTCATTGTTCCAGCGCACCAATCAGTTTCAAATCCGTTAGATACTTGCAGATTAGCCCTTGCGAAACGTGCGGTATCGCGAGTCGCGATTTCTGCACAGCGGCCGTGAAATGGCGCCCGCCCGGGTGATGGATGAGATCACCGCCATTCACCATGTGACAGGTAACTCGTATATTCCGTAGGCCAGCGCGTCGTGTTTGAACGGCAACTCCGTCACGGGGACCGCAATCTGCAGCGTCGGGACGCGGCGAAACAACGTGTGCAGCACGATCTGCAACTCCATCCGGGCCAGCTGCTGCCCGACGCATTGGTGCCGCCCATAGCCGAACCCGACGTGCGGGTTGTCCTCACGCTGCAGGTCCAGCTGGTCCGGGTTCGGATAGCGCCGTTCGTCCCAGTTCGCCGGCGGCACATCGAGGATGATGCCTTCGCCGGCGCGGATCACTTCGCCGTCGATCTCGATGTCCTCGGTCGCGATCCGACGCTGCCCGGTCTGGATGATGCTGAGGTAACGCATCAATTCCTCTACGGCAGTGGCGATTACCTTGGGGTCGTCGGTGTCCCGCAGCAACGTCAATTGATCCGGGTGTTCCAACAGCGCGACGATCGCCAGGCTGATCATGTTCGCGGTGGTCTCATGTCCGGCGATCAACACGCCGGTGGCCAACTGGGCCGCCTCCCGGACGCTGAGTTCCTCGGCGTTGACCCGCTCGGCGAGATCGCCTACCAGATCTTCGGTGGGGCTTTCCATTCTGGTGCGTACCAGCTTGGCGATATACCGCGCCAACGCGGTCGCCCCTTCGGCCGACTCCTCAGCGCTCGCGTAGCGGCCCATCCCCCTGCTGGCCTGCTCCTGGAAGAAGTCGGCGTCCGAATACGGCACGCCCAGAAGCTGACTGATCACCAGCGACGGCACCGGCAGCGCCAATTGCTCGACCAGATCGGCCGGCTGGGGGCCGGCCAGTACGGCGTCGATGTGGTCGTCGGTGATCTGCTGGACGGCCGGCCGCAAGCCTTCGACTCGCTTGTAGGTGAACGGCTTGGACAGCATGCGCCGAAACGCGGTGTGCTCCTCGGCATCTGCGGTGAACACCGAGCGCGGCCGCTTGTGCACGGTCGCCAGCATGCCTTCGTTCCAGTGCGGATAACCGTCCTTGCGGTCGTCCACGCTGGCGCGTGAATCGGTGAACAACGCGCGGATCGCGTCGTAGCCGGTGATCAGCCACGGCGTGCTGCCGTCCCAAATGCGCACTCGACTCAGGGGTTTGACGGCATTGAGCTCCAATGCGACCGGCGCGGGCGCCAAGGGGCAACCCGCGGCCCTCGCCATCGGGTAGTCCGGAATGTTCGAAGCGACGTCACCGGGGTGTCCGGTCAAGGTGTCAGACATAGGCTCCTTCTTCCATGGCGAACTCAAATCAGCGCGGTAGCGAAGCCTGTAAGCGATGAACCGGCGCCCGCCATAGGCCGACGATCGCGTCAATCAGTCCCTCAGCCGCGATCGGCCAGCTGGACCGCGACCGCGGCCCATGCTCGGCGAGCTCGCCTTCATGCTCAGCACAGGTGTGCATCAACAAGTTTCGGGCCATCACCATCCGCTCGAAGCGGACACGCTTCGGCAGGTCGGGCAGGCAGCGGTTGATACCGCCGATCGCGTGTACGAGCACCGGCGAGCCGAGCGCGTCCTTGGTGACGACTTGCCGATAGGTGGGGTCAGCCATCGCCTGTGCGGCGAACCGCGCGTACCAACTCGGGTTGCCCAGCGCGGTCAGATGGTCGGTGAGCGGGTGCACCAGCGTGCCCACCCAATCCCGTAATTCGGTGGAGCCATCGATGCCGGCCAGCATCTGGCCGCGGAGTTCTTCGATGGGCACCCGGTGTTTGCTTTCGATCGCGCGCAGCAGATCGGTTCTGGTGCCGAAGTGATAGCAGGCCGCCGCGTTGTTGCCTTGGCCTGCGGCTTCGCTGATCTGGCGATTCGAGACCGCATACATTCCGCGCTCGGCGAACAGCCGCTCGGCAGCAGACAAGAGCGCTTCCCGCGTTCCCGTTGATCGATCGTTGCGCAGGACTCGGGCTGCGGTCACCGACTCAGTGAACACCGACCAGCGAGTTAAATCAAGCAGTTTATTTAACCGGCCCCAGCGGGTATGCGCGGTGAGGATTTCGAGCGCCGAATTCGTCGTCGAGGGTGCCGAAAACCATTGCTTGCGGTGCCCATTGCCAGCGCGGTAGGGCATCGCTAAGCGCGACGCCGCCGATACCGGGCGTATATACTTCGCGAACTGCTGCGCCTTGAATTCGAACACCGGATTAGACAGACGCTTAATAAGCCAGACACCAGACTCTGACGCGGCACCCCGAGCTAGGTACACATCGGAGGAGACCTTGCCACGCAACCTGGTCACTCGCGTCGCCACCCGATTGATGGAGACGACGGCGTCGACGGTTGCCGAGGTCAACGAACAGGTACTCGCCGAGCTCGTCGAACATCTCGACATCGACGCTGCTTTCTTGCGCCACAACGATCATCAGATCCGGGTTTCCAGACTGGTTGCGGCATGGCCACCGCGAAAAGACGATTCAGTCCCCGATTCCATGGCGGTCTCGCACTTCAGCAGTGCCGACCCGGTTTTGTCGTTGTGCGAACACGGTAAAAAGCTCACGGTGATTCGCCCGGAACCATCCGATCCGGTCTATGCCCGTTGGATAGCGGGTGCGCGCGAGCGCTGGAGCCTTGAGGCTGCCAAGATCCCCGCCCCGTCGGCAGCCGCGGCGCCGCTGATCTCTAGCGGGGTGACCACTGGTCAATTGAGTTGCATGAAGTTTCGCCGCAAGAAGTGGCGGCCCGACGAACTCAACACCATCCAGACGGTCGCCTCGCTGCTCGCGCAATTGCAGGCTCGCATCACCGCCGAAGAGAAGCTTCGCAACCTCGCCGAGCACGACGATCTGACCGGCCTGCACAACCGCCGCGCGCTGATGGCGTACCTGTCCGACAGGCTCGCTGCCGGTCAGCCCGGTCCCGTGCCGGTGCTGTATCTCGACCTGGACCGGCTGAAGTCGATCAACGACTACCTCGGCCACACCGCCGGCGACTGGTTCATCCGGACGTTCGCCGAGCATTTGCGGTTGAAAGCCGGCGCCAAAAGCATGACTGCCCGCCTGGGCGGCGACGAGTTCGTCGTCGTGCCGGACCAGTCGATGTCGATCGAAACGGCGGAAAAGACCGGCGAAGCACTCTGCGCGGCACTCCGCGACCGAATGGCCCTCGGTGGCCACATGATCACCCGCACCGTCAGCGTCGGCGTCGCGGTGGGCATGCCCGGACGCGACAACACGAGCGATCTTTTACATCGCGCGGACGAGGCGGTGCTGACCGCCAAGCGTTCCGGCGGCAACAGCGTCGCGGTCTCCAGCGACGACATGTCGCTACAGCGTCTGTTCCGCAACGACATCGAGCTCCAGCTCCAGGGCGAAATCGATAACGACGCGTTGCTACTGCACTACCTGCCCGAGGTCGATTTATGGACCGGCGCGATCGTGGCCGTCGAAGCGCTGGTCCGGTGGCGGCATCCAACCTGGGGGCTGCTGCTGCCGGAGTCTTTCATCGGGGTAGCCGAATCCGCCAATCTGGGTGCGGATTTGGGCCGATGGGTGATGCGGACCGCGCTCAAGGAGTTCAGCGGCTGGCGCTCTCGCGGCATCGGACTCAACACCACGTTGCGGCTCAATGTGTCGCCTTCCCAACTGATCGGCCGGAACTTTGTCAGCAGCGTGGCCGAAACAATCGACGAGTTCGGCATCGATGGTGGCTCGGTCTGCCTGGAGATCACCGAACGCGCGGTGGTTCGCGACATCGACACCACCCGCAAGACACTCGAGGCGCTCAAAGATGTCGGAGTCCAGATCGCCATCGACGACTTCGGGACCGGTTATGCCGTTTTGTCACACCTGAAATCGCTGCCGGTCGACACCCTCAAGATCGACACATCGTTCGTGCGCGACCTCGGTACCAGCAGCCGTGATCTGGCGATCGTCCGCGCCATCATCGGCCTTGCCGAAGCCTTTGACCTACAACTGGTGGCCGAGGGTGTGGAGACCCCGGCCGCCGCACTGACTCTGATGCGACACGGATGTCATCGGGCGCAGGGCTACCTGCTTTCCCGTCCACTGCCCGGCCACGCGATGGAATCGCTACTCTCGTCGCGCTGGATGCCCATGCCGTTCCTGGCCGACAGCCAGGCCCTATCCTCGACCTCGATCTGACAAACATGAGCGATGTAAGCGATAGGCGTTCGGACACGACGCGCGAGCAGATTCTGCGAGCCGCGGCGCACCAGTTTGCCCAACGTCCGTATTACGCCGTCGGCCTCGACGACATTCTGGCCGAAGCGCAGCTGACCAAGGGCGCGATGTATTTCCATTTTCGTTCCAAGCACGCGCTGGCGTTGGCGATCGTCGACGATCAGACGGTCAAATCCGGCGCAGCGGTTCAGGAGGTGTTCAGCCGCAAGCTATCCGGGCTGGAGACTCTGATCGACGTGTCCTACCTGATCGCGATGTCCGATATCACCGAGGACGTCACGCGGGCCGCTTTCAACTTGCTGGAGTCGGTCGGCCGGACCGAGAAGCTGCAGGAGCGGCTGCTGGGTGGCTGGATCGAGCTGATCGGCGACATCGCGGCACGCGGGATTCGCGAGGGTGACATCGTCGAGCGCGGCGATCCAGAAGACATCGGGCGTCTGCTGGTGTCCCTCTATATGGGGCTGCGTCAGGCCAGCAGCCTGGACGATCCGGTGGTTCTGCTCGGTGACTACGAGAAAGCGCTCGCGACGGTGTTACGGGGAATCGTGCAACCCGACAAGATCGATTACTTCACGCAATTCCTGAAGCGGCGCACCGCGCTTGCGATCAAGGCTGTCGCTCCGCTGGAGATCGAAGAAAGCTAGGGCGTTCTAACGCTCGTCGAGCCAGAGCTGCTCGGTCAGGTCGTGAAAAGTCGCAAGCGCGATGTCGTCATCGGCACGGATCAGCGCCGACCTGCTCATCAGCGCGCGCACACTCGACCCGTCCAGGTGGGCCAATTCGACCACCTCGTTGGCAAGCGACTGCACGACCGTGACCGCAGGCTCGGTGCTGATCGGCAGGTGGAAGATCTCGCCGAACTTCATCGACACCACGTCAGCCGGCGCACGGCCGACCATTTCCGAGAATGCCGAATTAGCGAACACCAGCGAGCCGTCGTTCGCGATGGCGAGCACAGGAACCGGAATCCGCTCAAGCACGACAAGGGCAGGCAACTGCTTGAGGGTGTCTATCGGCGAAAGGCTGGCCTGACCGTTACGTCGTCGCTCCACATGCCGATTATGGTGCATCCGATCGATCCATAAGTGCGCTTGTTCTTAATGGCCCCAAACCTTTGAAGTGGCTGTGACACATCAAGCGCCAATTCAACATCGTTCAATTGTCTGGCCGACCGAACACGCGATGTTCGCGTAATGATTTCTCGGGCGAAAGTGACGGCAGCGATGCGCAATGGCATCATCGGACCAGCCTCACCCACCAGGGTGCGTACGGAGGTCTCAACATGACCGCAAGCGATGCGCTCCGTCACTCACGAATTGCGCTCACCCATGGATCAGGTGCGATTCCGGTAGTCGGGTTCGGCACCTTGATTCCGGATCTCGAAGCGACCAAGCAGGCCACCAAGACCGCGCTGGACGTGGGCTTTCGGCATTTCGACTGCGCAGAGCGGTACCGAAATGAGCAAGCGGTGGGTGACGCGCTGCGCGAAGCGTTCGACACGGGAACAGTTGCGCGAGACGACGTTTTTGTCACCACCAAGTTATGGAACACCAACCATCGTCCAGAACGGGTCCGACCCGCGTATGACGCGAGTTGCCACCGGTTGCAAGTCGACTATGTCGACTGCTACCTAATTCACACGCCCTACGCATTCGCGCCGGGTGACGATCAGGCGCCGCGAGACGCGGACGGCCAGGTGATCTACGACGAGGGGGTCACCCTGCTTCAGACGTGGCAGGCCCTCGAGCACCTCCTCGACGACGGAGCCTGCCGGGCGATCGGCTTGTCGGACATTTCGCTGGATCAGCTGCGCGAGCTGGTCGCGGCGGCGCGGATCAAACCGGCCGTTGTGCAGGTCGAGTCGCATCCCTACCTACCGGAGTGGGAACTACTCGACTTCTGCCGCGAGAACGGGATTGTGCTGCTGGCGTTCGCCCCACTGGGGCATTCGATGGATCCAAACCTACTGCAAGACAAGGTTATTATCGGCATCGCGGAGCGGTTGCAGATGTCGCCGGCCCAGGTGGCGCTGTCCTGGGCAGCACAGCGCGGCAGCGCTTTCCTCACAACTTCAACGAAACCTCGACGCATTCAAGAGAATTATCAAATATCGCCGCTTCCCGCCGACGCGATGAGCGAGATCCGGGACCACATCACGACCACCATCAGATTCAACTCGGTGGTGCACACCGGTGTGCCGGGTTTCATCCCGCGGTCCACGTGAACTGAAGTGAGGGAGGCAAGGCTGATGGGTCGTGTGGCGGTGATTACCGGCGCCAGTCGGGGCATTGGCGCCGCGACTGCGTTGCTGCTCGCGCAGAAGCGATTTCGGGTAGTGGTCAACTACCGCTCCAGCACCGAGGAAGCGGACGCGGTGGTCAAAGCCGTAAACGAGGCCGGCGGAGAGGCATGCGCGATTCGAGCCGATGTCACCGACCCCGACGAGGTCGGTTCGATGTTCTCCGAAACCGAGCGACGCTGGGGACGGGTCGATGTGCTGGTGCACAACGCCTTGATGCCGTACAAGGTCACCTCGTTTGCCGATCTGAGCTGGGAAGAGCTGGGCGGTAAGCTGGACCGCGAGCTGCATGCCGCATTCCTGGTCACCAAAGCTGTTGTACCGGGCATGATTGCCCGAGAATTTGGCCGCCTGATCTATATGACAACGATACTGTCGCGCCGACCACGTGAAGGCATGATCAACCTCGGCACAGCCAAAGCAGCGATGGACCAGTTCGTGCGATATCTCGCATTGGAGCTTGCGCCACACGGTGTCACCGCCAACCTGGTTTCGCCGGCGACGGTGGCCGGCGCTACTTCCGACACGCTCTTGGCGTCCGACGACGTAAGCCGGCTCGGTGCCACTAACCCGATGGGTCGACTCGTCACACCCGACGAGGTGGCGCACACGATCGCCTTTGTCGCCAGTGAAGATTCCGGTTTCATCACCGGACACTGCGTGGAGGTCAACGGCGGCCTGGCGATGGACTGACGTCGGAAAGAGGTTGTGGCCGTGGAAACAATCGATCTCGCCTATGTGGGGCGGGGCCTGCACGAGGAGCTGGTCGCCCACGTCGCCGACCAAGAGGGCTACTTCGAAGACGAGGGTGTCCACGTGGCTGTCCGCGACGGAGTGAGCTGGCCGGTTGAGCGGCTGCGCCGCGGCGCGGTGATCGGCTTGGGCAAAACCCTGGTGTCGCGGCTCAAAGACGGGATCGAGTGGACCGCCGTCAGTTTCAGTACCGACCATCCGCTGTTCTGGTTCCTCGGCAACAGCGAGGTGAAGTCGATGGCGGATCTTCGCGGGCGGCGGCTCGCCGTCCACGGCCCCGCCGACCCGCCGGGCACCTTCGCCCGCATCGTCTTGCGCAAGCACGGTCTGGACCCCGACAATGACCTCGAATGCGTCGTGCGGCATCCCGGCGACTACCAGATGGACCTGCGACGCCTGCGGGACGGCTCGATCGACGCCGCGTACGTGGGCAGCACACTCTCGCCCGAGCAGGTCGCCGAGGAAGAAGGATTCCATCTGCTGGCCTGGGTCGGCGATTATTTCCAGATCCCCACCGTCGGCATCGTGGTCGACCCCACCCATATTCCGCTGGACAGTCCCGCGCTGCGCGGTTTGGCGCGCGGCAACGAGCGCGCACTGCAATTGCTTGCCGAAACGCCAAGCAGAGCAGTCGATTATGTCGCCTGGTTCCTGGACCGACTCACCCGCGAGGAAGCGCAACGGTACTACGACCACTACGTCGGGCCGTACTTCGTCCCCGGCCGTCAGGCCGATCTCACCGCCACGCAGAGGTCTATCGACGCGGTCGCCGGCGAACTGGGGCTTGCTCCGGTCGCCGCAGACGCAATGTACGGGCTCGCGGGCCGGCGGAACTCTTCAGACTGAGCGGAGAAACCATGAGCGAATCATCGACACCGTCGAATGGACGTGCAACTGCATTGCCGAAATCGAGGGTGGCCAGGCCATCAAAGTCACCGACTACTGGGGCGAGCCCACTTCCACACCGCAATGGCGTCAACCTGTCACAGATCGTCTGGACATGCCCGGCGACGGAATCTGGAAAGACGCTCAACACCTGGGCCACTCCTAGGTCAGGAGCGCCGCCGCACGGTCGGGAGACTCTGGTACGCCGTCGTCAACCAGAACACCGTGCGTTCGATGCCGGGCACGATCTCGGTGACGTCGATTTCTCCCTGCGCGAACTGTCCCAGGAATCCGAACACGACGCCGGTGAGGATCAATTCGAGGTCTGCGGCGAAACTCGGATCGGCCGACGCCAAGATTGTTTTCGCAACGGGCACAACGGCATCGACGCCGCGCTGGATTAGTCGTTGACCGCCGGGTGCTGACCGCGCCCTGAAGTAGGACCGAAGCATCACGGGATGCTGTTCCCACGGCTCGAAGATCATCGTGAGCACATGCATGAGATCTGCGTAGATCGACTCGCCTGGCAGCCCATCGGCCAGCGATGGCAGGCCCGCATACCGGTTGGCGTCCATCCACCATTCCAACGCGCTGACGATCAGCTCGTCGCGAGTCGGGTAGCGCTTGTAGATGGTGGCCAGCGACACCCTGGCCCGGCGCGCCACTTCTCTCAGTTGAACGGCCTCGTAGCCGTCGGTATCGAGCATGTCGACCACGATTTCGAGGATCGGATCGGTCGTCGGGGCACTGGATGCCGCCGGTTTTCCAGCCACTTTTGCGCTCACGGTAACCATGTTACTGTGCAGAGGAGTAACTCTGTTACCTTCGTCGGATTTCACGCCGATGACCCGACTGGAAGTGAGGGCCCGCACGGTGGGTTCAGTGGATGGCAAAGTCGCCTTCATCACCGGGGTTGCGCGTGGGCAGGGGCGAAGCCACGCCGTTCGCCTCGCACGCGAAGGAGCGAACATCGTCGGCATCGACATCTGCGCCGACATTGGGGCGAACGGATATCCGATGGCCTCGCGGGATGAACTCGACGAGACCATCGCACTCGTCGAGGATGCCGGCGGCAAGATGATCGGCAGCGTTGCCGACGTGCGGGATTTTGATCAGGTGAAGCTTGCCGTCGATGCCGGCGTCGAACAATTCGGGCGGCTCGACATCGTCCTGGCCAATGCTGGGATAGCGCCGTTGGCGTTTCGACAGCTGAACATCGAAGAAGAGTTGGCCCAATGGCAGGCGGTCACCCGCGTCAACCTCGACGGCGCGTACCACACAGCCTGGGCGACGATTCCGCATCTGTTAACCGGAAACCGTGGTGGTGTCATGATTTTCACCAGTTCGACCGCAGGCATCAAGGGATTCGGCGGGCTGCAAGGCGGCGGTCTGGGATACGCGGCGTCCAAAACCGGAATCGTCGGCTTGATGCGGGCGCTGGCCAATGCGCTTGCACCGATGAGCATTCGGGTCAACACCGTTCACCCCACCGCAGTCAACACCATGATGGCCGTGAACCCCGACATGGCCGAGTTTCTCGAGAAGAACCCCGATGCCGGCCCGCATCTGCAAAACCCCATGCCGGTCGGGATGTTGGAGCCCGAAGATATCAGCGCCGCGATCGCATATCTGGTGTCCGACGAGGCCAAGTACGTGACCGGAGTGACCTTCCCGGTCGACGCCGGCTTCTGCAACAAGGTGTGACCCGATGGCACACTCAGCGGGGCGCGTCGAAGGCAAACGCGTTCTCGTCACCGGGGCGGCCCGTGGGATGGGCCGTAGCCACGCCGTTCGGTTGGCCGAAGAGGGCGCCGACTGCATCTTAGTCGATATCTGCTCGACACCAACGGGTTTGGACTACCCGCTGGCCACCGAAGACGATCTCGACGAAACCGCCCGACAGGTCGGCGCGCAGGGCCGTCGGGCGATCACCAAGGTGGTCGACGTACGCGACGAAGCCGCATTGAAGGCGGCGGTCGACGACGCCGTCGAGGAACTTGGCGGCCTGGACGGCGCGGTCGCCAACGCCGGCGTGTTGACCGTCGGCACGTGGGACACCACCACCGCTGAGCAATGGCGATTGGTGCTCGACGTCAACCTCATCGGCGCCTGGAACACCTGCGCAGCGGCACTGTCTCATCTGGTGGAACGCGGTGGCGGAAGCCTCGTCAACATCAGTTCGTCGGCGGGCATCAAGGGAACGCCGTTTCATCTTCCCTACACGGCATCCAAGCACGGGATCGTGGGCATGAGCGTGGCACTGGCCAATGAGGTTGCCGCGCAGAACATCCGCGTCAACACCGTGCATCCGACCGGTGTCGTGACGGGGATGGCACCGCCATCCATGCACAGCCTGATCGAGCAGCGAGCAGACCTCGTGCCGATCTTCCTCAACGCCTTGCCCGCTCCGCTCATCGAGGCGTCTGATGTCAGCAATGCGGTGCTGTACCTGATCTCCGATGAATCGCGGTATGTGACGGGACTTGAGTTCAAGGTCGACGCCGGTGTCACGATCAGGTAGAGGCGGCCATGGCAGATAGTCAGCGACATGACCGAGGAGTACGCACTTTCGCCGAGGTGATGACCTTCGAGGCTTCGCACGAGCACAGCCCGTTCGCAAATGGGTTGATCGACTTCGTCTTTGGTGAAGTCTGGGCGCGGCCGGGACTCGGCCGACGCGATCGCCGGTTTGTGACCCTGGCATGCGTCGCGGCCGCAGACGCGATCACTCCCCTGGAACAGCATGTGTATGCGGCCCTCAACAGCGGTGACCTCACGATCACCGAAATGCGAGAAACGGTACTGCATTTCGCGGTGTACGCGGGTTGGCCCAAGGCGTCCCGGTTCAACATCGTCGTCGACCAGCAGTGGGCCAGAATCACCGACGAACGCGACAGTCAGCCCGTCGATCCCGAGCCGTTGCTACCGCTTGTTTCCGCCAGCGATCCCGAGCAGCGACTGCAGGGTGGCGAAGAATGCTTCAGGCAGATCAACTGCATCCCGTTTGCGCCGCCGCGCGACAATCCATACACCGGGGCGGGCATCCTGAATTTCGTCTTCGGCGAGATGTGGCTGCGGCCTGGACTGGGAATGAAAGAGCGCCGACTCATCACCGTTGCCTGTGTTGCCTTCCAGGACGCCGAAATCCCGGTGATGTCCCATGTGTACGCGGCCCTGAAGAGCGGTGACATCTCGTTCGACGAGATGGACGAGCTGGCCCTGCAATTCGCGGCCTACTACGGCTGCGCCAAAGCGGACTACCTCAACCAGGTGATCGGCGAACAGAAGCGTCGGGTGCTGGCCGAGGCTAGCTCCGGGGGAAGCGAGCCTTCAACGCGCTGAGCATTCTTTTTGCTTCGGCGATGCGCGCACGGACGATCACCAGACGCTGGGGAGGATCGACGTATCCGTCGGACTCGCAGCGGCGTTGCCAGGCCGCCTCGGCCTTGGTCAGTTTTCGTGTCATGGTTGCGATGTCGCGGCGCAGCAGCCTGGCGAACAGCTGGGCCTGAGCCCGTTCGGAACCTCGGGTCAGCGACGAGACTTCGGCAATCAATGGCTGATCGTTCTGGTCCGTCGCGGCCACTGGCGTCTACCCCAGCAAAGCCACGATCCGCGTCAGCACATTGGACAGCGGCATCGTTACCCCTTCTCGGGAATATCCTGCGAACAACTCTGACCGCCAGAGCTGCTAAAGACAACGGCTGTGGGTATCCGGAAAGATAGGGTTCATGCCGGGTTCATCGATGTCGAGGTAGGGCGATGCGTACTGCGTTTC
The DNA here is from genome assembly GCF_049278535.1 of Mycobacterium sp. Lineage (GTDB taxonomy): Bacteria > Actinomycetota > Actinomycetes > Mycobacteriales > Mycobacteriaceae > Mycobacterium. Next base: position 17,491 of record NZ_JBAPMI010000172.1, read on the forward strand.
ATGAGCAACTCGAGTCGCTGACCGAGACGCTGAGCATCATGTGCGGTCTCGCGGGTTTGGCGATGGACCGTGCGACGCAGGCGCTGCTCCAGGCGGACCTGGCGATCGCAGAGCAGGTCATCACCGACCACGACAAACTCGCGCAGTTACAGAGCCGTGCCGAGGAAACGGTGTTCGTGTTGCTCGCGCTGCAGTCACCGGTAGCCGGCGACCTGCGGCTCGTCGTTGGTTCCCTGCAGAACGTGGCCGACGCCGAACGGATGGGCGCGCTGGCCCTGCACGTCGCGAAGATCGCCCGGCGCCGTCATCCCAATCACGTCTTGCCGGAGGAGGTGCGCGACCATTTCGCCGAGATGGGACGCGTTGCCGTTGATCTGGGCAACAGCGCCAAAGACGTTGTGGTTTCCAAAGATCCACAGCAAGCCGCTGAGATCAGCCAAGAAGACGATGCGATGGATCAACTCCACCAACAGCTGTTCAAGGTCTTGATGGACAACGAGTGGAAACACGGAGTCGCAGCAGCTGTGGACATCACGCTGCTCGGCCGGTTTTACGAACGGTTTGCCGACCACGCCGTGGAGATCGGGCGTCGCGTTGTCTTCGAGGCGACCGGCGGCGCCGGCGGAGGGTAGCCCAGATGAGTACCCAAGAGAAAACATTGATGGAGCTGGCCTACGAGGAACGTGTCGACCTCGCTGCATTTCTCACGACGCTCACGCCGCAGGAGTGGGCGGCGCAGAGCCTGTGTGACAAGTGGACGGTCAAAGACGTTGTCGCCCATGTCGTCAGCTACGAGGAGTTGACGCCGCTCGGATTGGCGAAACGGTTCGCGAAGGGTCTGGTCATCCACGCCAACGAGGTAGGCGTGCAGGATTTTGCCGGGATGTCGCCAAGCGGTTTGATGGACTTTCTGCACCGGCATCTTCATCCGATGGGCCTTACCGCCGCTTTCGGCGGCATGATCGGACTGGTCGACGGCACCGTCCACCACCAGGACATCCGACGAGCACTCGGCTATCGGCGCGCCGTCCCCACCGAACGGCTCGCACGCATACTGCCGCTGGTGCCGGGAAATCCGCGGCTGGGCGCCGGGCGGCGGATCAGAGGGTTGCGGTTGGTGGCGACGGACCTCGCCTGGCAGCGCGGTGACGGACCAGAGGTCACGGGCACCGGTGAAGCGCTCCTGATGGCAATGACGGGCCGGCCCGACGCGCTGGACGAATTGTCCGGACCGGGACAGCCCACACTGGCCGCGCGCGTCAGGACCTCTGATTCACGGCCTCGCTGATCACGTCGACGACAGCGGATGGCTGGGTGACCAACTGGGCGTGATTGACCATAGTAATGGGTTATCTGACCCATTTCGCATGACCGAGCGCAGACCGTCCTACTCCGAAACTCGGGGCAGCGTCGTCGAGATGTGTGTTGTGGAAAGCAGCATGGCGGCCACCAGGTCGACAAGGTGGTCACGACTGGTGGGCAGCTCGTCGCGGAACCACGCGGCGACGAGTTCGAGTGTGCTGGAACGCACCGCCACCCTGGAGTGCGCGGTGGCCTACACGTACCGGCCCGGGCGGCCCGACTTCCTGCCCGCCCTCACTGCCCCGTTGTGGCGGATCACCCAGCCAATCGTGGGAGAAATCCTGACGGTGCTCGGGTTCGGCCCAATGCATCCCGGCGTGCGGGCCATCGTGCCGATGACCTGGCGGCGTCGCCATGATCTCGAATACACCGTGCTGACTTCCCTTGTCCGCCAGGCATATCGGTGGCTGTCGGCTCGATTCACCGACACCCCACTGGCCCGCAACCGCCGCGAATACGAGCGACTTATGACCAAATACAAGGGGATCGGCTTGACTTCCTTCGCCCCTGATCTGCAGGCGCCGGTCGCCCATTGACGGGTCACCCCCCAGACCCGTCGAGCACTCCTAGCCAGATGAGAAGCACGCGTACTCGTTGTTCGATCTCGTCACGGATCGGCCTGACCGCGCCAACGGATTGTCCCGCTGGGTCGGGCAGAACCCAATCCTCGTAGAGGCGTCCGGACAGGACTGGGCAGGTATCGCCGCATCCCATGGTGATCACCACGTCCACGGCGTCGAGCATGTCCATGGTCCACTGCTTCGGTTGTTCGGTGGCGATGTCGATGCCCTTTTCGGCCATGGCTGCGGTGACGGCAGGGTTGACTTCGGCAGCGGGTTCGGACCCGCCCGAGTAGACGCTGGCGCGGTCGCCTGCGAGATGTTTGAAGAATCCCATCGCCATCTGAGACCGACCGGCGTTGTGGGTGCAGAGGAACAGCACCGCTGGCTTGGTATTCGCCATCATGCAACGGGTTTGACTACGGGAAGGGCGAATCGTCGTCGTAGGGCGAGGGATACGTAGACCAGTGCGACGAGGACCGGAACTTCGATAAGGGGGCCGACGACACCGGCGAGCGCTTGTCCTGACGTGGCCCCGTAGGTCGCGATGGAGACCGCGATGGCCAATTCGAAGTTGTTGCCCGCAGCGGTGAACGCCAGCGTGGTTGTGCGTTGGTAGCCCAGCCCGAGGACCGCGCCCAGGAGGTAGCCGCCGCCCCACATGACGGCGAAGTAGACCAGTAGCGGGACAGCGATGCGGAGTACGTCGAGTGGCCGGGTGGTGATTTGGTGTCCTTGCAGCGCAAAGAGAATGACGATGGTGAAGAGCAGCCCGTAGAGCGCCCACGGCCCGATCCTGAGCAGGAATGTGGACTCGTACCAGTCCCGTCCTCGGGCGTTCTCGCCGAAGCGCCGGGTGAGGTATCCGGCGAGCAGAGGGATGCCGAGGAAGACGAGCACGGACTTGGCGATCTGCCAGGGCGAGGTGCTGATCGTGCTCTGTGGCAGGCCGAGCCAGCCGGGTAGGACCGAGAGGTAGAACCAGCCGAGCGCGGCGAACATGATGACCTGAAAGATCGAGTTGAGTGCCACCAGGACTGCTGCGGCTTCGCGGTCGCCGCAGGCTAGATCGTTCCAGATGATCACCATGGCGATGCAGCGGGCGAGACCGACGATGATCAGCCCCGTGCGGTAATCGGGGAGGTCGGGCAGCAGCAGCCACGCCAACGCGAACATCAATGCGGGACCGACGAGCCAATTCAGTACGAGTGAACTTGCAAGCAGCTTGCGGTCGCCGGTCACGGTGTCCAGCCGGTCGTAGCGGACTTTGGCCAGAACCGGGTACATCATCACCAGTAGACCTAGGGCGATGGGCAGCGAGATACCGTCAATCCGAACGTGATTCAAGGCGGTGTTGAGTCCCGGGATTAGCCGCCCGAGTAGTAGACCTGTAGCCATCGCAAGGCCAATCCACACCGGTAAGAATTGGTCGAGCCGCGACAGCTTCTCCACGACCGCAGGCGGCGTCTCGCGTACTGTTCGCTGGCTCACGATTCACCCGTCGGATTGTCGCTCGTCGCTGCGGTGCAGCAGGTGCTACTAGTGCCAGCGGGGTTGACCAGCGCGGCGGAGTCGATACCGAACGAGTCCGAGTCCGCGAGGACGGTGTACACCTCCCACTTCTCGCCAGCGGGTCCAGTCACCCACACCTTGTCCTGCGCGGCGAAGCAGCAGGTGGTTCCGAGTTCCTCCTCGGTGAACAGTCCTTCGTTGGTCAGCCGCGCAATCTCGGAGTGGACGGCATCGCTGGACTCCACCTCGACGCCGAGGTGGTTGAGAGTCCCACCATGGCCCCGGTTTTCAATGAGGACGAGCTTTAAAGGCGGCTCGGTGACCGCGAAGTTCGCGTAGCCGGGTTTGACCTTGGCGGGGGTGGTGTTGAACAGCTTGGAGTAAAACGCGATCGCGTCGTCGAGGTCGTTGACGTTGAGCGCGAGTTGGGCGCGGGACATGATGTGTTCCCCTTACCTCTGTGACTTATGTCGAACTGCTGACTCGACCGATAATGCCACCTCTTCGATATATGTCAATCTTTGTGGCAGGATGGTCGCATGCCTAAGACGTTGCCGGTGGTGGATATGTCCGCGCCAGTATGCTGTTCACCGGTCGCCGCCGGTCCCGTCGATGACGATGCGGCCTTGGCCATTGCGTTGCGGCTCAAGGCATTAGCCGATCCGGTGCGCGTCAAACTCGTCTCACTGCTGTTCAGCTACGAGGACGGCGAAGTGTGTAGTTGCGAGCTGGCGACGGCGGTGGGACTCAGGGAGTCAACCGTGAGTCACCATCTGTCGCAGTTGCGCCGCGCCGGCCTTGTCGAATCCGAGCGTCGTGGGATGAACGTGTATCACCGACCGCGACGCGCCGCCCTGGTTGCACTGTGCATGGTTCTCGACCCGAACTGCTGCCGTTAGCAGTACGACACCCGTTACGACTTACCGGCCCTAACCGCCTCGTCGGCTTCCGTGCCGTTCAGGTACATATCGGGGCCGGTCAAGGCTGAGCTGAATTTCAGCGCATCGACCAGCTCGGCGATTGCCTTCTCGCCCTCACCACCCACGACGGCCGCGGAAAAGCACGTTTCCAGGTGGTTGTGCAACATCACCCGATTGGTGCGCTCCAACGCCGACTGCACCGCAGAAATTTGCTTCATCACATCCACGCAGTACGCGTCGGATTCCAACATCCGGATGATCCCGTCCAGATGGCCGCGCACGGTCTTGAGCCGGTTGAGCGCAGCACCTTTCTTGGCCGTCAACTCCTCTGACATCACCGTCCCCTTTCAGCGGCAACCTGGCACCTCGGCACTGGTTTGACTGTTCTGAGCCTATTTCACCCATGCTACCCCACCCCACCCTGGGTGGGGTAGCATGGCCTTCGCCCAGTCCGACTCAGGAGGTTTTAGTCATGGCCGATACGACCGACGTTGCGCAGCCAACCGACGATGCAGGCACCGCGCACACCGCCAGTCCCAGCCGCCTTATTCAGGCGCTCGCGTGGGTGGGAATCGTCGCTGGTGGACTGTTTGTCGTCGCCGCCGTATTCCTATCCGGCTACTTCTTGGACTGGAGCGAGCACGCGCACATGCAAATGGGTCATTCGACGATGGCCAAAGAATCAAAGGACTGCTGCGCCGACATGAAGCCGGGCGAGCCGATGAAACATAGCGAGATGATGCCCGGCGGCATGATGAGTCCGCAGCCGACCACATCCGCTCCTCCGAACACCCCTCGGCCATAGCGCCGGGCGTCAAGCAACCCGGCTGGGACTCACAGTGTCAGGGTTAACGCGCCGCACAGCGTTGCTGGCATTTGGAACCGGTAGCGGCGCGGTAATACTCGGGTACGTATTACGCGGTGCTTCTAGAGGCTTAGCACCAGGCATCCAACTCATCGACCACAATGGCATGGGGGTCGATGCAACGGACATGAGCCGCTACACGGAGATGTTCAGTCGGCACAACGAAATAACCCGCACTGTCGAGGAGATTCCCGGCGGCATACGAACCACTACGCAATCGACTTCGCCTGATCTTGTCGCGCAACTACAAGCGCATGTGTCCAGCATGTACGCACACCTCGACCAGGGCGCAGAGGTCATGTGTATGAGCGGAAGCCTGCCCACACTATTCAGGCAAGCGAACGGTTATCGCCGCCAGTTGACATTCACCCCCACCGGGGTGGCTGCAGAAGAAACCGCCGATGATCCAGCCCTCACACAAGCCATCCGTGCGCATGCGCAGGAGGTCACAGGCTTTGTGCGCGACGGGATGCCGCCGATGATGCGAGGCATGATGGGTTCAGGGATAATGGGGCCCGGCATGATGGGGCCCGGGATGATGGGGCCGCATTGAGCTTTCCTGATGCGGTGGCCGCCGTACTCGCGAATCTTAAGTCCGAAATCATGGGAACGGCGTTTGGCGCCATTCCCAACGATGTTGGCCGAGGAGTTGTCGGTATCGTATTCCGACTTGTTCGACGAGGACTTGGATGGCGTTGCGAATCGGCTGCAGGCAGAAATGCGACTTACTGCGAAAGCTCTCCGGACGGCTTCCGAAGCCTGAATGGGGCATATACCCTGACCTGCTCAAATCTGGTGGAGCTAAGGGGAATCGAACCCCTGACCTTCTCGATGCGAACGAGACGCGCTACCAACTGCGCTATAGCCCCTGATCGCTAGCAGGCTACCAGTCGCGGCGGAAGTCGCAGAACCGCTACTGGCCCGCCGCTCGCGGCAAATCCCAGCCGTACTCCCGGGCGTAGGGCGCATAGTCGAGGTGCTCGAAGGTCGGGTCTTCGTCGTCGATCTCCAGAACCACGGCTCCGGGGCGTCGCAACCGCGAGGGCACCACGTCGTACTCGCGGTCGTAGGTGTTCTCCACACCGAGATGCGACCGCGCCATCCGCTGCATCCGACGCCGCCGTACCCGCTCCTCGATCCGGGTCTGCCTGCGCAGGTAGCCCAGGTAGAACATGGTCGCCACCGAGCTCACGCCGCAGAACCACCATGCCGAGGGGGTCAACAGGAACGCCGTCGCCGCGGATCCCAGCAGCGTCAGCGCCATCATCATCAGCACCCGCCGGCGGAAGGCGAACTTGCGGGCCGTCACCGCAGCGGCGGTGTCGGCGTCATACCGATGCCGTCGCCCGTGGCCCGGCGCGGTCATCGACGATTCCTCGGCGATCGCTATCCCCGAGGTGTCGTCGATGTACTCGTATTGATCAGCGTCGTCCTCGAAAGCTTCACCCTCGTCGTCGTACTCGACGGCAAGGTCGACGTCGGTGTCGGCCTCATCGGCGGTCTCGTCGTCGATGTCGTCGATCTGCGCACTCGCGCTCAGCGGCAACGGTTCCGACTCGGGGTCGGCCCTGCCAAAGTCGAGCTCGTCGGGAGCCGCCCCCTCGGTCGCAACCGTCACGACACGCGACGGCTCGACGTCCTCCGAATCGTCGACGTCGTCCAGGTCGTCGTCGTATTTGTCTTCTTCGGGCTGCCAGTCGGGGTCACTGCGATGGCCTGCAGCCGGCCCACCACGCTTGATCAGCCGAGCGGCCGCCGCGCTATTGAGCACACGGGTCGCCAACGCGACGTCGCTGGTGCGCCGCACGGCGTCGCGCTTGCTGACCAACATGGGGACCAGCACGAACAGCCAGAGCACCACGAGCGATATCCACAACAACGACTGCGGGATGCTTGGCATGGTGACCCGCTCCTTTCCCCGCCAGACTTGACCGGTGGCCAACGCTTCCGGTCGAGGCACCTCAGATCAATTACACATCTGTAATTTACCTCTGAACAAGCATCATTAGTCACAAAAGTCACGTTCGTAACACGACACGCCGCGCATCTTCGGCCGACTACGCCCAGCGGGCGTGCCCGTCGCGTACCAGAGCCGACGTCACCGACCCGTAAACCTCCTCGACCGTCAGGCCCACCAACAGGTGGTCCCGCCAGGCGCCGTCGACCTGTAGATAGCGGCGCAGCAATCCCTCTTCACGAAATCCGACCTTCGCCAGCACGGCCCGGCTCGCCGCATTCTCCGGCCGCACGGTGGCTTCCACGCGGTGCAACCTGACCGGGCCGAAGCAGTGATCAAGACCCAACGCCAAGGCTCCGGTAGCGACGCCGCCACCGGTCATCGAGCTGGCCACCCAGTAGCCGATCCAGGCCGACCGCAACGCCCCGTGCGTGACGTTGCCGACGGTCAGCTGCCCACAGAACTCGCCGTCCAACTCGATCACATACGGCAGCATCCGGCCGTTGCGGGCTTCGGCCCGCAAGCTCGAACACACCGCCGCCCACGTCGAAACCGAGTGTCGCGCAGTCCAATCGGCCTCGGTGCTGGGCTCCCATGGTTCCAGCTGTCCCCGGTCGGCCAGCCTTGCCCGGCTCCATCGCGAGGCGTCGCGCAGACGCACCGGGCGCAGCCGGATCACGCCGGCGGCCACCCGCAACGGTCCGACCGAGGTCGGCCAGCCGGGGTGCTGGGAGTTGGAGCGAAACATGTTCACGAGCCGATGCCACCGGGTCGGTCAACCACGCTGAGCCAGAAACGCGACGTCGACGATCTCGCCGGTGCGAATCTGCTCCGCCTCGCGGGGAACCACGACCAGACAGTTTGCCTCAGCCAACGTCGCCAACAAGTGCGACGAGGCGCCCGGCGCCCCGCCCAGAGCCTGCACCAGGTATTCGCCGGTGTCCTGATCGCGCATCAGTTGTCCGCGCAGGAATCCTTTGCGGCCGGCCACCGAGGTGATCGGCGACAGCGTGCGCGCCTGGACGACCCGGCGCATCGGCTGCCGCTTGCCCAGCGATAACCGGATCAACGGCCGGACCATCACCTCGAAGACCACCAGCGCGCTGACCGGGTTGGCGGGCAACAAAAACGTCGGCACACCGTCACGGCCCAACTGCCCAAACCCCTGGACGGAGCCGGGATGCATTGCGACCCTGGTGACTTCCATGTCGCCGAGCTCGGACAGCACCGAGCGCACGGCCTCGGCCGCGGCCCCACCGACCGCGCCGGCGATCACCACGATCTCGGCACGGTTGACCTGACCCTCGACGACTTCGCCGAGCTCACGCGCGTCACTGCTGACGATGCCGACCCGATTCACCTCGGCACCGGCATCCCGGGCGGCGGCCGCCAACGCGTAGGAGTTGACGTCGTAGACCTGGCCGTTGCCGGGCGTTCGCGAGATATCGACCAGCTCACCACCGACCGCCAGCACCGACACCCGCGGACGGGGATGCACCAACACCCGGTCGCGGCCCACCGCGGCCAGCAGCCCGACCTGGGCGGCGCCGATGATGGTGCCGGTCCGCACGGCCACGTCGCCGGGCTGCACGTCGTCACCGGTGCGTCGCACGTAGGCACCCGATCGCACACCGCGCAGCACCCGCACCCGCGACTGCCCGCCGTCAGTCCAGCGCAGCGGCAGCACCGCGTCGGCCAGTGTCGGCAACGGCGCCCCGGTTTGCACCCGCACGGCCTGCCCCGGCTGCAGCCTGCTGGGCGTCCGGGTGCCGGCCTCGATGCTGCCCAGCACCGGCAGGGTCAAGCCGCTGCCAGACGACGATCCCTCGACCTCGTTCAGCGCGCGCAGTTCGGTGTCAGACTGATCGTCGGCCGGAGAACCCTCCCCCACACCGAGCACGTCGACGCTGCGAACCGCATAGCCGTCGATCGCGGCCTGGTCGAATCCCGGCAGCGGACGTTCGGTCACCACTTCTTCGGCGCACAACAGCCCCTGCGCCTCGGCGATGGCAACCCGCACCGGTCTCGGCGCCACTGCGGCGGCCGACACCCGGGCTTGTTGCTCCTCCACCGAACGCACAGCGCGCCTTTCTGCCGTCGTGGAAAGTGACGACCTGGCCGCTAGCTGTCGGCCATACCCAGTCGAGTCACCAGCCATCTCCGTAGGTCAGGCCCGTAATCGTCACGGTCCAAGGCAAAGTCAACCGCAGCCTTGAGGTACCCGCCGGGATTTCCCAAGTCGTGTCGGGAGCCGCGGTGGACGACGACGTGCACCGGATGCCCTTCCTTGATCAGCAATGCGATTGCGTCGGTGAGCTGCATTTCGCCGCCGACGCCGCGCTGAATTCTTTGCAACGCGTTGAAGATGCTGCGATCGAGGACATAGCGGCCGGCTGCGGCGAACAATGACGGCGCGTCTTGCGTGTCCGGCTTTTCCACCATGCCGTTGACCTTCAGCACGTCGGTGTCGGCGCCGGGGACCGATTCGACATCGAAAACCCCATAGGCGCTTACCTCTTCGGGCGCTACCTCGATCGCGCACAACACCGTCCCGCCGAACTGGGCGCGCACCTTCGACATCGTCTCCAGCACGCCGGTCGGCAGTACGAGGTCGTCAGGCAGAAGCACCGCGACGGCATCTTCGTCGGCGCCCAGCACCGGCTCCACACAGCTGATCGCATGCCCCAGACCGAGCGGCTCGACCTGCACCACGGACTCGACTTTGATCAGCGCCGGCGCCCGGCGAACCTTGGCCAGCATGGCCACCTTGCCGCGTGCCTCCAGCGTGCCTTCGAGCACCAGGTCCTCGACGAAATGCGCGACGACGCCGTCCTTGCCTTCCGAGGTGATGATCACCAGCCGTTCGGCGCCGGCTTCGGCGGCCTCGGCGGCCACTAACTCGATGCCTGGCGTGTCGACGACCGGTAGCAGTTCCTTGGGCACGGTCTTGGTAGCCGGCAGAAAACGGGTGCCCAAACCGGCCGCGGGCACGATGGCCGTGCGGGGAACGGAAACCTTTGGGCGAGACATCGTTGAAACCATATCGTTGACCTTGTGGCGACCGCGGGCAAGGCCGCATTGCGAGAACGGCTGTTAGCAGCCCGTCGCTCGGTGTCCGACGACGTCCACGCGCAAGAGGCCCGATCGTTGGCTGCCCAGGTCGGGGGGCTGCCGTACGCCGACGGCTCGGTGTGTGCGTATGTTCCGGTGGGCGCCGAGCCGGGATCCGTCGAGATGCTGGATGTGCTGGTGAGCCGAGCGGACCGGGTGCTGTTGCCGGTCGCGCGTACCGCCGGCGACGACTCCGCGATGGCCCTGCTGTGGGGTGAATACCGGCCCGGGCAGCTGGTGACCGCGCGGTTCGGCCTGCTCGAGCCGGCCGGACCGTGGCTACCGCCGAACGCCGTGGCCGAGGCGAGCGTCGTCTATGTGCCGGCGGTGGCCGTCGACCGCGCGGGGGCGCGGCTGGGCCGGGGCCGCGGTTTCTACGACCGCACACTGGTGCTGCGAAATCCCGACGCCCGGCTGATCGCCGTGGTCCGCGACGAGGAACTGCTCGACGAGGTGCCGCATGAACCGCATGACGTGCCGATGACCCACGCCCTGACCCCCGGGCACGGCCTGGTCGAGCTGACCGGTTAGCAGCCGCGAAGCACCTGCCGCATCGCGTCTTTCTCATTGCCCGACACCCACAGCTGATAGTCGGTCTTCACCTCGACCTGGCGTGTGACGAACGCACATCGGAACGCCGCATTCGGCGGCAGCCACGAGGCGGCATCACGAAAAGCCTTGTCGAAGTTGATCAGTCCGGCCACGGCCAACAGATTCCGCGGATCGTTGGCGAAGTCGCGGCGGCGCTGGTCGTCCCAGGAGCGCCCACCTTTGTACCAAGCGTCGGCCAGCGCCACCACGTGATCGATCTGCACCGCAGACGAGGTGTCGGGACCGCGAACGAAGTCGATGATCGCCCCGGTGTAGGGGTCATGCAGCACGCCGCTCTGCGCGAAGCAGGTCCCGGGCCGCACCTGCAGGTCGACCAGATCGCGGCGCAGGATGTCGTCGCGGGTGTTGCAGCCGTTGTGACCGAACTCCACGTTGACGTCGTCACTCCAGGGCTCGCCGAACCGGAAGCGGTTGAAATCTTGCACGCGGTCCCAGCCCTTGACCGGCAGCGCGTCGAGCTCGCGCCGAGCCACGTCGAAGGCCGGGTTTGCGGGGAATTCCTGCGGCTCGGGTTGCCGGCTTTTGGCGTCGTGGAAGTAGAGCCAACCGACGCCGGCGGCGATGGCGACAACGATCAGCAGCGCCAGAGCGTCCCTCCATCGGCTGTCGGGTCTCAGGCGCCGTGTCATTTCTCCGAAGCTAATCGACCGTGTCGCCACCGTGAAGTTCGTCGCATCTCGAATGGATCTGGCGCTCTAGCCGTTGCTGCCGACATGAAGATGCCCCTCCCCCGTCCGCAACCTAACTGACCGACTGAGGATTCCGGTCGGTCGAAGCGTTGCAATTGCCGACGCGACCGATGGATAGAAGCGCAAGCTGCATCTATGCAGCGGTGAGAATCGCGACTCCGTACCTAGGTCGGTTTCCGCTCACCGAGGCTAGCCATGTGACAGCGATCGGCTAGGAGGTTGCGCAGCAATGGATTTCGCGATTTTGCCACCGGAAGTCAACTCCGGGAGGATGTATGACGGCCCCGGAGCAGGGTCTATGCTGGCTGCCGCGGCGGCCTGGGACGGCCTTGCCTCCGAGTTGCACTCGACGGCAACCTCTTACGGATCGGTAATCTCGGAGCTGAGGGCGGGGCCGTGGCTTGGCGCCGCGTCAGTGGCTATGACGGCCGCGGCCGCACCCTACGTGGCCTGGATGAGATCCACCGCCACTCAGGCCGAACAGACAGCCATCCAGGCCAAGGCGGCGGCGGCCGCCTACGAGGTGACGTTCGCGGCGATGGTTCCCCCGCCGGTGATCGAGGCCAACCGCGCCCTGTTGCAGGCGCTGGTGGCTACCAACTTGTTCGGGCAAAACGCCCCGGCGATCGCCGCCACCGAGACCCTCTACGCCGAGATGTGGGCACAAGATGCCACCGCGATGTACGGCTACGCGGGCACCTCGGCGTCCGCGACGACACTGCCTCCGTTCACCCCGGCACCACAGACCACGAACGGGACAACGGCCGCGGTGAGCGCACAGACGGCGGCGTCCCAGGCGACCTCGACAGCATTGCCGGGGCTCGCATTGCCTGCGGCTGCTGACCCCCTGGGTACTCTGGCGGACCTCATTGACATCGGGCTGTTCTTGCCGAATGTGGCCCAGACTGGGCTGACGCCATTGAATACCGTCGGTTTATTCACGGACTTGTCGTACGACGACGCGGAAGTCCGTGATGAGGCGTTGAAAGGCACCGAAGACGAAATCGCAGCCGCGCTGAACATCCCCGGTTACGCCCCAATCGCGACGCCAGGCCTGGCGATGAGGTTGGACCCAGCGGAGGTCCCGTCGGTGTCGGCGGGTCTCGGTCAAGCACCGTCGGTCGGAAAGTTGTCGGTGCCACCGGCATGGACTGTGGCGGCCCCGGAAGTCAGACTCGCCGCGTTAACGGCGCCAACCGCCGGCTTGGGCGCCGCGCCAGAAGTCATGGCAGCCAGCAGTCCGGGAACCCTCTTCAGCGAGATGACCCTGGCCAACATGGCCGGCCGCGCCATCACCGGCACTGCCACTCCGGGCCGACGTCAGGACCGCATCGCGTCCGTTGCCGGCGGTCGTCCCGCGTCGGCGACGGGCGCGTCGCCGACCGGTCACTCGGCGGCGATCGCCGCCGACGTTCACGAGTTCGCCGAAGCGTTGGTAAAACTCGGTGACCTCCGCGACTCCGGGCTCCTGACCAACGAGGAATTCACCAAAGAGAAGGAACGCCTCCTCGCCCGCTGAAACTGGGGCCTCGCGCAGACCGGCTGCGTGGAGCGGGAATGACACGCGCCACGTGGCGGTTTTAGCACTTGAGACTGTAGAGTGCTAAGCGTTTAGACCATCACGGAGGTTTGTGTGCCGACTTATAGCTACGCGTGCACCGAGTGCGCAAATCGCTTCGATGTGGTCCAGGCTTTTACCGATGATGCCTTGACCACGTGCGAGAAGTGCGCAGGTCGGCTGCGCAAACTGTTCGGCTCCGTCGGCGTGGCGTTCAAGGGCAGCGGTTTCTACCGCACTGACAGCCGCGAGTCGAAAAAGAGCTCGAGTAACGGCTCGGCCACCTCGGATTCGTCGTCGAGTTCCGAGTCTTCCAGTTCGAGCGACAAGTCCAGCTCGTCGGAGAAGTCGGCATCTTCGAGCTCGTCACCCTCTTCGAATGAGAAGTCCGCTTCGACATCGTCGAAGTCGGCCGCCACCACCTCCAGCTAGCGGCTATCCACAAGCCGCCGCTCGGCGGCTGCACGCTCAGACCCGGGGCGCCTACCGTTATCGGGTGCCGGCTTCCTCGAAATCACTGAATCCGTCGCTGCCGTCCAGGATTTCGCAGTGGCTGCGCCCAGACTGGTCACGAACTGTGCTCGCCCGGCGCATCGCCGCGAGTGGGCTCGTGGTGCTGGCCGGCGTTGCTGCGTTGCGGCCCGACCCTGACGGCGACTCCACGCACGTGGTGGTGGCCGCCCGTGACCTCAGCCCCGGCAACGAGTTGACCACCGATGACCTTCGAGTCGAAACCCGTTTGCTTCCAACGATTCCCGATGGATCGCAGTCGGATGTCGGCTCGGTTGTGGGTTCGACGCTGGCGGGGCCGGCCCGACGCGGCGAAGTGCTTACCGACGTCCGGCTGGTGGGGCGGCGACTCGCCGAATCGGCCGCCGGGCCCGACGCTCGGATAGTGCCGGTGCATCCGGCGGACAGCGCACTGATCGACCTGGTGCGACCCGGCGACGTTGTGGACGTCGTGGCCGCCTCGGAGAACAGCTCGCAGGCCAACCCGCACGTCATCGCCACCGACGCGATCGTGGTGTCGGTCTCGGCGAAGCAGAAAACTCAGACCGCGACGAATGAGCGGGTGGTACTGCTCGCGTTGGCCGCCGCTTCGGCCAACGTGGTGGCCGGCGCCGCCCTAGTACAGACGGTGACCCTGACGCTGCACTAACCGCTTCCCGGGGCCGCCGCCTGGGTGCTGGCACAGAACTTGCATTTGTGCGCGGCCTCGGGAATGTCAGAGCAGCATTCCGCACATGCCTTGGTCGCGGGTGCCTCACCGAACACGCTGACCCCACGACGTTTCTGGATGTGCCGGTAGGGGATCACGATTGCGACGTAGACGGTTGTCATGAAGACCAAGAAGTAGATGATCGCACCGATGAAGGAGCCGACGTCGATAAACGTCTTTGCATTGCCCGCGTCGCCCAGCTGGTAGCCCAATCCAAGCGCGGCATGGGGCTGGGCCGCGGCTACCAGCGGATTGATCACGGTTTCGGTAAAGGACTTGACCAGATTCGAAAAAGCCAATGCCACAACCAAACCGACGGCGACGGTAATGACGTCTTCGCGCATCACGAAATTCTTGAAACCCTTGAGCACCCGAGCCAACCTCCTGTGAGCAGGAATTAACAGGGCAACGAAAGATCACCCTGAAAAGACGTTAGGACTGCTCATCGGTGTTTGCGCCATTTGCGGCGAATTAGTCATACAAGGGTGAACATGGCCGTGACGTCGCAACGTCGGCGGGTGAATCAATGGTGGTGTGGGGGCACGTTGTCCCGCAGCCACTGCTCGCGATCGTCGGCGTCTCGACTCGCGTCCGGATCGCGCTCGTCTGCCGACTCTTGGGGCAGCTCCGTTCCGAACACTCGGTGAATCGCACCAGGGTCCTCGCCGGTTGGCCCGCTCAGCGTCAGATCTCCAGGCTGGACAGTTGCCCGATGATCTGGGTCGCAAGAGGGTTGAGCGTCGCCATGCCGTCGCGCACGGCGTACCGCGAGCCGGCGAGGTTGACCACCAAGGTGCTGCCGGAGATCCCCGCCAGACCGCGAGACAAGCCTGCTTCGATGATGCCCGCGGACAGCCCCGACGCGCGGATGGCTTCGGCGATGCCGAGGATCTCGCGGTCGAGAATGTCCAGCGTCGCTTCCGGCGTGACGTCGCGAGGGGTGACGCCGGTGCCGCCAACCGACACCACCAGGTCCACTCCACCGATCACGGCGGTGTTGAGCGCGTTGCGGATCTCGACTTCGTCGGCCGCCACGGCTACCACGCCGTCGACCACGAACCCGGCTTCGGTGAGCAACTCGGTGACCAATGGACCGCTGTGGTCCTCGTCCCCGTGCGCAGTCCGGTCGTCAACGACGATGACGAGTGCCCTGCCGACCAAGTCCGCGCGCTGTTCCATGGTTGCAACCGTATATCTGGGCTCCGACCACGGCGCAGCGGCTCTCATCATTGCTGGGCCTTGCCCAAGGTGACCTCGACCTTCTTGGTCGCACCGGACGCGTCCTTGTACGTCAGCGTCACCTTGTCGCCCGGCGCCTTCGAACGCACGGCGGCGACCAGGGCGTCGGCGCTGTTGACCGCGCGGTCGTCGACCTTGGTTACCACGACGTTGCCGGGCATGCCGGCGGCCGCCGCGGCGCCATTCGGCACCACCTCGACGACCTTCGCGCCGGGTGTCTCCTTGTCGTTGGTGACCTGCACGCCCAGTGAGGCGTGCGACGCGGTGCCGGAGCTGATCAACTCGTCGGCGATGCGCTTGGCCTGATCGACCGGAACCGCGAAGCCGAGTCCGATCGAACCGCTCTGCGCATCCGGGGAGTCGCCGCCGAGGGTGGCGATCGCCGAGTTGACGCCGACCAGCTGTCCGCTCATGTTGACCAGTGCGCCACCGGAGTTACCGGGGTTGATCGCGGCGTCGGTCTGAATGGCGTCCAGCACGGTGTTCTGGTTGCCCGTCTCTCCGGTGGTGGACACCGGCCGGTTGAGCGCGCTGACGATACCGGTGGTCACCGTGCCCGAGAGGCCCAGCGGTGAACCGACCGCCATGACCGGCTGGCCGACGCGCAGGTTGGCCGACGACCCGAGGCTGATCGGTGTCAGCCCCGACACGCCCTGCACGCGAACCACTGCGATGTCCGTCGTGGGGTCGGCACCGACAACGCTGAACTCCGCGGTGCGACCGTCGGAGAACGTCACCGTGGTCTTCGGCTTTGCACCGGCAGGCGGACCCTGGTCAGGATCCGGGCCCGCCGGACCGCTTTCGTCGTCAGGCTTCTGGCGGGGCACCGGGCCGTGGCCGGGGTTGGCCGCCGTCGCGACGACGTGGTTGTTGGTCAGGATCAAGCCGTCCGCGGACAGGATGATGCCCGAGCCCTCCTCTTGGGCCCGGCCGAGATTGGTCTCGAGCATGACGACGCTGGGCACCACCTTCGCGGCGATCTGCTCGACGCTGCCGGTCGGCGCGTTCGCGGCCGGCATACCGGGAGTTGCACCACCCGAAAGCGTCCCGTCGGCAACGGATGCGAGCTGTCCGCGATGCTCGATCACCGAGGCGGCCGCACCGCCGATACCGGCCGACACCACCGCGACCGCCACCGCACCGACGGTCAATGCGCCTGCGCGAGAACGCTTTCGCGGCGCGCCCATCGGCGGTGGTGGCCCGCCGGCGGAAGGACCACCCTGACCGCCGGCGAAGGGACCGTAGGGCTGCCGGTACTGCGGCTGCTGCTGGCCGTAACGCCAGTCATAGCCCTGCGGATAGGTTTGCTGCTGTCCAGGGCCGGAATGCCCTGTGGCCCCACGCTGATCGGACACGGGACGGTATCCGTGCTGCTGCGGCGGTGGCGAATACCTCGGGTGATTCGTCATGTCGCTAGGTCGCTCTTTTCCTTGTCCGGTCGGTTCAGACTCACAGAGTTATTGGACTACTACCTTGCCTGCGTGGTCTGAGATTCGACTGAGATAACGTTCGCTGGAGCTGAGGAGTTCCCGGAAGTTGACGAGCCGGAAACATCCGCCTCATCTTCACCGTCGATCGGGTATTGCGCGGCGGTTATCGGTTGTCCCGGCAACAAGACGTAAATCGATGTGCCTGGGGGCTGGCCGCCCGGAACGGTGTCTTCGACGTGAAGCGCTCCGCCGTGTTTGAGCACGACCTGTTTGACGATCGCCAACCCCAGACCCGAGCCCGGCATGGCCCGGGCCGTGGTGGAGCGGAAGAACCGCTCGAAAACCAGGTCACGCTCGTGCTGGGGTATCCCCGGGCCGCGATCGGACACCACCAGCTCGGCATGCGTGGCGTTCAGCTGCCGCAGCCGGACGCCGACGTGCTCCCCGGCCGGACTCCACTTGGCCGCGTTGTCCATTAGGTTCAACACCGCCCGCGACAGGCCCGCGGAGTCGCCGTATACCTCCCAGGGCGTCACCTCGACGTCGAACTCAACATCGTTGCGGCGCCGGCGAACTCGCTCCAGCGATCGGTCGATCACGTCGCTCATGTCGACCGCCTCGTGCACCACTTCGCCCGCGTCGCCGCGGGTGAGATCAACCAAATCGCCTACCAGCGTGGACAATTCCTCGATCTGCGCGATCACGTCGGTGCGCAGCTCGACCATCTCCTGGTCAGGCAGTGGCGGCGCACCCGGCGCGCTGGAGGCCATCAGCAGTTCGACGTTGGTGCGGAGCGACGTCAACGGGGTGCGCAACTCGTGGCCGGCATCGGCGACCAGCCGGGTCTGGCGTTCCCTATATTCGGCCAGGGCACGCAGCATCATGTTGAATGCCTCAGTGAGCCTTGCTAATTCGTCACTGCCGAAGACCGGTATCGGCCGCAAATCGTCGGTTCGGGCCACCCGCTCGGCCGCCCCCGTCAGCCGTCCCACTGGTCGGAGTCCGGCCTGGGTGACCATGCCACCGGCGACGGCGGCCACAGCCATGCCGACCCCGCCGACGATGACCAGCACCCAGCGCAGCTTGGTCATCACCGCATCAGTCGGTGCCAGGCTTTTGGAGATCAGCAGCGAGCTGCCGTTCGGCAGATGCACGGCCAGGACCCGCTGATTGGCCGCGGTGCGCCGGGACATGAACAGATCGCCTCGGATCACCGCCTTCTCGGGCTGTCCGACCGGCAGCGTCTGACCTTCCTGGTTGGCGGTGAAGATCGACCGGCCAGGAGTCACCAGCATCGCGTTGACATCCGAATACGCGGTGCCCTCGATGGCCTTGGCCGGATCGGCCGCCAGCGATCCGCTGGCGATCAGGAGTTGGGCCCGGCTCTGCAGCTGGTTGTCGATGTCTTTGTAGAGCGCGGCGGAGATCACCGCGTACACCGCGACGGCCATCAGGATGACGACCATCGCCACCATCGACATGGCCAGCAGCATCACCCGCCAGCGCAGCGACAACGAGGCGCTGGCCCGCAGCGGAACCCGACTTCGCCGACGGAACAGTGTTTTCAGGGGCATCAGGGGGGAGTTTCGCGAAGCACGTAACCCACACCCCGAACGGTGTGGATCAGCCGTGGTTCGCCGTTCGCCTCGGTCTTGCGGCGCAGGTATCCGACATACACTTCCAGCGCATTGCCCGACGTGGGGAAGTCGAAACCCCACACCTCCTCGAGAATGCGGCTGCGCGTCAATACCCGTCGCGGATTGGCGATCAGCATCTCCAGCAAAGCGAATTCGGTTCGGGTGAGGCTGATCTGGCGTTGCCCCCGGGTGACTTCTCGCGTCACCGAGTCGAGGGTGAGGTCCGCGAACGTCATCGCCACGGATTCACTGGAGTCTTCGATTCTCGTGCGACGCAGCAGCGCCCGCATCCGCGCCAAAAGCTCTTCGAGCGCGAACGGCTTGGGCAGATAATCGTCGGCGCCTGCGTCGAGGCCGGCGACGCGCTCGGAAATCGTGTCGCGCGCGGTCAACACCAGGATCGGCAGGTCATCCCCGGTGCTGCGCAGCTGCCTGCACACCTCCAGGCCGTCCAGCCGCGGCATCATGACGTCGAGCACGACCCCGTCGGGCCGGTCAGCGGAGATCATCTCCAGGGCCTCGACGCCATCCTCAGCCAACGTGACCGAGTACCCATTGAAGGAAAGCGACCTACGCAGTGACTCACGCACGGCACGGTCGTCGTCAACGACAAGAATTCGCACGACCACCAGTTTTATCCAATCCCCTGAGAACCTGCTGAGAGGTCGCCACTAGGACGTCGACGAAAGGCGGCCGCAGATGGCTCGCTGATTTGCCGGGAGACAATGCTCACGGCAGCAAAATTAGCGGCGGTCGAGGTCGATCAGACCGAGGCGCGCCGCCTTGAGCAGTCGGCGCGGCACTTTGTGCTGCTTGCCGGCCACCGTCACGCCGACCAGCTCTGGCTTCTCAGCCTTCCACTGCGCGCGCCGGCTCCGGGTGTTCGAGCGCGACATCCTGCGCTTTGGCACAGCCATGGTGGGGCCTTACTCCTGGTAGGGGGGTCGCCGCACAACAAGACTCGGCAGCAACGGTTGAGTTGATAGTAATCGCTGACCTGCTGCTGGCAAAAATCGGCTGTCGAACGACTCACGGCGCTTGACGTGGCACCGCCGGTACCCGCTAACCTACCGGTTGGTTGGTACGTCCGGCTGGAGGGAGCCATGCGTGACGTCCTCTTCGGGTGCCCGGGGTTCGACGACACCGGTTCGGATCGGAAACTGTTCGGGCTTTTACGGTGATCGGCACTCCGCGATGCGCGAGATGCTGGCCGGCGGCGACCTCGACTACCTCACCGGCGACTATCTGGCCGAGCTGACGATGCTGATTCTCGGCCGCGACCGGATGAAGCATCCCGAGCGCGGCTACGCCAAGACCTTCCTGACCCAGCTCGAGGAGTGCCTGGGGCTAGCGTCCGACCGCGGGGTGCGCATCGTCGCCAACGCCGGCGGCC
>NZ_JBAPMI010000173.1:0-12041 GCF_049278535.1 Mycobacterium sp.
CGCCGTGCCGGGGTCGATTTGATTGCGGTGGGTGGATTTTCGCGTCTCCACCGATACACCGTCGAGTCGCTGATGCCGCATTCGGCGGCAACCGCGCCGACCTTCTCCCCGGAGCGCAGCCGCCGCAGTACCTCGGTCCGCAGCCCGGCCGTATCGGTTTTAGACATCAGGTGCTCGCAGACTGTTCGCTTTGATTCAGCTGAGGTTAGCGACGACCGCCCAGGGGACGATGGCCGACCCGATGGTCGGCCAGGAGCCGCGCCGCTGGCAGATCTGGTCGGCCCAGCTCCGCCGGAGGCCTCAGCGCCTGATCGGCCGCCCGATGACCGGTCGGCCGCGGCAGGTTGGTCGGCGGTGAACGCCCGACGCCGTCACACGTATTCTGTGTGTCGACCTATTACCCGCCAAACCGTCCGGACCTGAGAGAGTAAACGTGGCGCTCGTCGTGCAGAAGTACGGCGGATCCTCGGTGGCCGATGCCGAGCGGATCCGCCGGGTTGCCGAACGCATCGTCGAGACCAAAAAGCAAGGCAACGACGTCGTCGTGGTGGTCTCGGCGATGGGCGACACCACCGACAACCTGCTGGATCTGGCTCAGCAGGTGTGCCCGGCGCCGCCGGCTCGGGAACTGGACATGCTGCTGACCGCCGGCGAGCGGATCTCCAACGCGTTGGTCGCGATGGCCATCGAATCGCTCGGCGCCCAGGCCCGCTCCTTCACCGGCTCGCAGGCCGGCGTTATCACCACCGGCGCGCATGGCAAGGCCAAGATCATCGATGTCACCCCGGCGCGGCTGCGGTCTGCGCTCGACGAGGGGCGGATCGTGCTGGTGGCCGGATTCCAGGGGGTCAGCCAGGACACCCGCGACGTCACCACGTTGGGCCGCGGCGGCTCGGACACCACCGCGGTGGCGCTGGCCGCGGCGCTGAACGCCGACGTCTGCGAGATCTACACCGATGTGGACGGGATTTTCAGCGCCGACCCGCGGATCGTCCCGACTGCCCGCCGCCTGGACACCGTCACCTTCGAGGAGATGCTCGAGATGGCGGCCTGCGGCGCCAAGGTGCTGATGCTCCGCTGTGTGGAATACGCCCGCCGCTACAACATCCCGGTTCACGTCCGCTCGTCGTACTCGGACAAGCCAGGCACCGTCGTCACCGGATCGATCAAGGACATACCCATGGAAGAGCCCATTCTGACCGGCGTCGCACACGATCGCAGCGAGGCCAAGGTGACCGTCGTCGGCATCCCCGACCACCCGGGCTATGCCGCCAAGATCTTTCGCGCGGTCGCCGACGCGGACGTGAACATCGACATGGTGCTGCAGAACGTCTCCAAGATCGAGAACGGCAAGACCGACATCACCTTCACCTGCCCCCGCGACAGCGGGCGGGCCGCGGTGGAGAAGCTGGATTCACTCAAAGACGAAATCGGGTTCAGCCAAGTGCTTTACGACGATCACATCGGCAAGGTCTCGCTGATCGGCGCCGGAATGCGCAGCCATCCCGGGGTCACCGCCACGTTCTGCGAGGCGCTGGCGCAGGTAGGGGTGAACATCGATCTGATCTCCACGTCGGAGATCCGGATCTCGGTGCTGTGCCGGGACACTGAACTAGATAAGGCTGTTGTCGCGTTACACGAAGCATTCGGCCTCGGCGGTGCTGAGGAGGCCACGGTGTATGCGGGGACAGGACGTTAGATGGTTGCCATAGGTGTTGTAGGTGCCACCGGCCAGGTAGGCCAGGTGATGCGCAGGCTGCTCGACGAGCGCGACTTCCCGGCGACCAGCGTGCGGTTTTTCGCGTCGGCCCGTTCGCAGGGGCGCAAGCTAACGTTCCGCGGCCAGGAAATCGAGGTCGAAGACGCCGAGACCGCCGACCCGACCGGTCTGGACATCGCGGTGTTCTCCGCGGGCGCGACGATGTCGCGGGTCCAGGCACCGCGGTTCGCCGCCGCCGGGGTGACGGTGATCGACAACTCGTCGGCCTGGCGCAAGGACGACCAGGTGCCGCTGGTTGTCTCCGAAGTCAACTTCGCCGAGGCGCGCAACCGCCCGAAGGGCATCATCGCCAACCCCAACTGCACGACGATGGCCGCGATGCCGGTGCTCAAGGTGTTGCACGACGAGGCCCAGCTGGTGCGCCTGGTGGTCTCGAGCTACCAAGCCGTTTCGGGCACCGGCCTGGCCGGGGTGGCCGAGCTTGCCGACCAGGCTCGCGCGGTCATCGACGACGTCGAGCAGTTGGTGCACGACGGCGCCGCTCTGGAGTTCCCGGAGCCACGCGCCTACGTCGCCCCGATCGCGTTCAACGTCGTGCCGTTGGCCGGCAAGCTGGTCGACGACGACTCCGGCGAAAGCGACGAAGACCAGAAGCTGCGCAACGAGAGTCGCAAGATTCTGGGTATCCCGGATCTGTTGGTCAGCGGTACCTGCGTACGAGTCCCGGTGTTCACGGGTCACTCGCTGTCGATCAATGCCGAGTTCGCCCAACCGCTTTCGCCGCAGCGTGCCCGCGAGATCCTGGCCGTCGCGCCGGGGGTGAAGCTGGTGGATGTTCCCACGCCGTTGGCCGCCGCCGGTGTCGACGAATCCCTGGTCGGCCGGATCCGTCGCGACCCCGGTGTGCCCGACGGGCGCGGGCTGGCGTTGTTCGTCTCGGGCGACAATCTGCGCAAGGGCGCCGCCCTGAACACTATTCAGATTGCCGAGCTGCTCGCCGCTGAACTGTGACGTGCGGGTGAGCGCTGCCCGCAGAATCGCGCGCTGCTCATTGATCGCAGGTCTGTTTGCCTGCCATGGGTTTCCGGCTGCCGAGGCCGACCCGCCGGCTCCGATGCCGCAGCCGGTGCTGCAGCCGCTGGGGCCCGGTGAGGTGATCCGGATCGGTCCGGCCGCGGGCACCGGCACGCCCACCGGTGACTACGGCATCGGGGCCACCGACCTGTGCGTGTTCATGGAATTCCCGACGCAGGTGGTGCAGGTCTGTGGCGACAGCTTCGCTGGCCAGGGAGTCGGCTTCGGCGGCTACTACTCGCCGATCGCGCTGCGGGTGGACACGTCGTCGGTCGACGACCCGGACGGCGTGAAATACACCGGGGTGACCGGCATCAACGAGCCGCTGCTGGCCGAGCCGACGCCGGCGGGCGATTCGCAATTGCCGGCCGGCGTCGTACAGATCAACCGGCAGAACTACTTGCTCGTCACCACGACCAAAGACCTGGTGCCGCAGAGCTCCCGTTTGGTGAAAGCCGATCCGGCGCAAGGTCTTTGGCAGACTCTACCGGGATCGGTTCGCGACGCCGACTATGCTGACGGGCGGCAGTCGCAGATCAGCGGCTACTACGACCCGATTCCGACGGCGGAGTCGCAGAGCGGCTGGGTCTACATCGTCGCGGACAACTTCGATCGCAGCCAGCCGGCGGTGCTGTATCGGGTCGCACCGGAGAACTTCGGCGATCGGTCCCGCTGGCAGGGCTGGGCGTCCGGACCCGACGGCGGTTGGAACAAGGCGCCAAACCCGTTGTGGGGTGACATGATTGGTGAGATCAGCCTTCAGCAGATCGACGGCAAGGCGGTGCTGTCATATTTCAATTCCAGCACCGGAAACATGGAGGTTCGGGTGGCCGACGACCCGACCGCGCTGAGCGGCGCGCCGGTCACCACCGTCGTGCAGCACGACGAGTGGCCCGATCCCGCGGAAAGCCTGCCGGAGCCGCACGACAACCGACTGGCCCAGCCGTATGGCGGTTACATCTCGCCGGGTTCGACGCTGGACGAGCTGCGAGTGTTCGTCAGCCAGTGGCACAACAGCGATCCACGTGCGCGTTCGCCGTATCGGGTCATCCAATTCGCGGTCAACCCGCTCAAGCCCTAGTCAGCATCGGCTTTTTTCGCCTGCGGTGCAGCGTCGCGGTGCGATTTTGGATTGGACCGGCTTAGCACCGGCACCTGAGAAGATGCGTGGAGGCGCAATCAGATACCTACGGCAGGCAAATCATGCTCGAACTGATCGATAAAGGTTCTGCCACCGAAGTGCATCCTGTTCCGCTGCTGTTTGTGCACGGGGGATGGCACGGTGCGTGGTGCTGGGATGAACACTTTCTCGACTTCTTCGCCGACAGGGGCTTCCGAGCGGTGGCGGTCAGCCTGCGCGGGCACGGCAACAGTGCAACGACAAAGGCGCTGAATGCCTGCTCGATACGCGATTATGCAGACGACGTGCACACCGTCGCCGATCGACTCGGTGGCTCACCGGTGGTAGTCGGCCATTCAATGGGCGGCTACGTAGTCCAGAAGTATCTCGAAAACAACGAGGTCCCCGCAGGCGTGCTAATGGCGTCCGCGCCGCCGCAGGGCAGCACGAGCGCCTCGTTGCGGATGATGCGACGTCACCCATGGGCTGTTCTGAAGACAAACACATTCGGCGAGACTCACGATGTCGTCAGGACGCCGCGCCTGGCACGTGCGCACCTCTTTTGCCGACACACTCCACAGGACATAGTCGACAGTTGCGCCGAAAGACTACAGCCAGAAAGCATTTTGGCAATGAAGCAAATGCTTAGTAAACGGCGCATTCGGCCCGATCGCGTGTTAACTCCGCTGCTCGTGCTCGGCGCCGCGGAGGACGGTGCTTTCACATCCGACGAGGTAGCGGCGACAGCCGGCGCGTACCACACCCAAGCCGACTTCATTTCAGGCATGGGCCACAACATGATGCTTGAGCCAGGGTGGCGTGCGGTCGCCGAAAAAATCGACTCTTGGCTCACTGGCCGTGGGCTATGAGATTGGTTGTCCGACAGGCGCGCAACGACGCGAGCGCCGAAATCTCGTTACCGCACGCCCGCGGCAGGCTGAAGCTGCGTGGTCAGCCAGCCAACCGAGGCGCGTTGCCCAGAGGGTCAGGACCACTTCCGAGGCAAACGCAGGTTTGTAACAAAATTCTGCGAGGCTTAAATCTCGTCTATTCCGCGGCGGCGTTCAATTCTGTTCGGGCCTGCTCGATTTCGTCGAATGCATACACCATGATCGCGGCGATGGTCATCGACTCGCCCTTGCGGGCGAGTGATTCGTAGACCTGGTCGCCGAATATCTGACGCAGATGGGCGATCACCGAATCAACCTCGGGAAAGACCAGACGAGATCCTGGCACGTCGCCGTATCCCATGATGGTGGCGGCCGGTTCATAACGGCCAAGCCGATCGAGAAGGATGGCGATCATCGCCAGCGGACCGGTTATCAGCAAAAAGCTGCCCGAGTCCTGGTAGCCGCGGGCGGCAGAAATCACGTAGTCGAGGGCTTCGATCGGGTCACCGTGACTGGCGGCAAGCCTGGACAGGCCAACGGAAATCGTTGACTCGATGAATCGGTTGCCGCTGTCGTGAGCGATCTTCATCGCGCGGCGAAAGGCCTCGTAGGCTACGGCGGGGTCAGCGTCGCGGTAGGCCCAGGCATACCCGTTCAACGCCAGTGCCTTGGTCATTGGATTCTCGGTGGCGTCTGCGGCCGCAAGTAAACCATCGGCAACCGACATGGCTTCGTCGTAGGCGCCGGCGTTGGCCAGCGACAACACCAGCTGCGTGCGCGGGACTATGTGTGCGTCGGAAGTTCTGGCAATGGTTTCGCGCACCATCGCCGCCGTCTTCTCAGGCTCACCCTTCAGGTGGTACGCCGTGCCAAGCGTTGCCTCGAAGCCGAACGGGATGTCGGCATAGCACTCCCGCTCGAGAGCTGCCTGGCCCACTTCGATATAGCTGATCGCTTCATCGACGCGGCCGGCGGCGTAGGACTGCGCGGCCATGGCACATAGCTGCACAAGGCGCCGGTGATCGGCCGCCCGCGCCGGCTCGATGAGTTCCTCTGCCCAGCTCACCGGCTCGAGCGTGTAAGAACACAAGCCGAGTAGTGAGGCGTAGAAGGCGATCGTCGCGCCGGTGTCCAGGTCGTCGCCGTCGATGCTCCAGCGGAATGCGGCACGCAGATTTGGCAGCTCGCGAGCCAGCCACTCATAGCTCTCGCGTTGGCGCGGGCTGTCCCACAGCGCCAGCACGTCGTCTTCGCGGGTGGCGAAGTAGTGGGCGTGCGCATCGCGGGTGCGGGTGCCATCGCCGCCGTTGACGAGCTGTTCCTCGGCGAACTGACGAATTGTCTCCAGCATGGAATATCGGGTCCGGCCAGATGTTTGTTCGGCGACGAGAAGTGATTTGCGTACCAGGGCATCGAGCAAGTCAAGTACTGCAAGCTCATCACCACAGTCCGCTATCGCAGCGGCCGCGGCAAAGTCGAAGCCACCGGCGAACACCGAACACCGTGCCAGGAGGGTCTTTTCGCTGTCGTCGAGCAGATCGTATGACCATTGGACCGCTTGCCGGAGAGTCTGGTGGCGCTCGAGGCCGCGCCGAGATCCGGTCAGCAACCGGAACCGGTCATCGAGGCGCTCCTGGAGTTCAGCGACGGTCATGGATTGCATTCGCGATGCCGCAAGCTCGATGGCCAACGGAATGCCATCCAGGCGACGGCAGACTTCAGCCACCGCGTCTGCGTGATCGGTCTCGTTCAACGTCATTGTTGGCGCCACTGCCTGCGCGCGCTCGACGAATAGCGCCACGGCGGATGAGTACGCCCCGCCGTGGGTGTCCAGCGATGGCACTGGCCACAATTGCTCGTCGGCCAACCGCAAACCCTCCCTGCTGGTGGCCAGAATCGTCACCGTTGCCGAGTGCTGCAGGATCGCGTCGATCAGGTCGGCCGTGGCGTCCAGAACGTGTTCGCAGTTGTCGAACACGAGCAACCTGGATCGACCCTCAAGTGCGGCGGCGACGCTGTCGGCGATGTTCAAGCCTGGCTGTTGGGTGATCCCGAGTGCTGCGGCCGCCGCCTCGGGGACAGCGGTGGGATCGCCGACTGGAGCGAGCTCAATCACCCACACCCCGTCTGAGAACCCACCCGGCAAACGTGCTGCGACCTCTATCGCGAGCCGGGTCTTGCCCACACCACCCGGACCGGTGAGCGTCACCAATCGATGCGCCTTGAGCGCCGTCTGTAGCTCGGCGATTTCGGCCTCACGCCCAAGGAAGCTGGTGGTAGATGGCCGCAGATTTCCGGGTGTCAATTCAAGCGTGCTCAGCGCCGGGAACTCAGTTCGTAAACCATCCGCCGCAATCTGAAAAATGTTGACCGGCTTGGAAATATCACGAAGTCGTCGTGCCCCGAGATCAGCCAGGTCGACTCCGGACAGCAGCTCTGCGGTCGCGGCGTCGATCAATATCTGACCGCCGTGCCCGGCGGCCATCACCCGCGCTGCGCGGTTGAGCACCGGACCGAAGTAATCCCCGCCTCGCAGCTCGGCCTCGCCGGTCGCGAGCCCCATCCGCACCGGCAACTCCAATCCGTGCTGCGCCGCAATCGCCGCATCGACCGCCGACCTCGGCGAGGCGAACGCCGCGCATACACCGTCTCCGGTGTGCTTGAACAAAAAACCGTCGCGCGTCTCGATCGCTGTGCGCAACGCGTCGTCATGGGCAGCGAGCGCGTTGCGCATCAACTCGGCGTCCGCCTCCCACCGACGGGTTGAACCCTCAACATCGGTGAACAGAAACGTCACTACCCCCGAAGGACCAGCCGCCGCGGACACCCTCACAGGATTTCACAAGCAAGCTAACTGCCACGGCGAACTCGATAGATCAAGACCGGTTATAGGTAATGGGCCCTTTTGACCAACAGCCGGCGCTGCCACCCAAGATTCGCGCGGCTCATAGCTGTTTCATAAGTTGCACCCAGCAGAACCTATCCGTAAGCCCCGGATCATTTCGGGTATGAGTGAAACACCTGACACCCCAACAACACCGACCACAGTCGCCACTGAGCCGGCGACCGTGGCGGTCAAACCCTATTGGCTCTACCGATTCGCGGCCTGGGTCGTGATCGTCGCCGGCATCGTGTTCATCGTCTTGAGCGTCTTCTTTGCCGGCTTCAAAGTCGCCCACCTGGGACATCACCACTGCCATCACCACGGGTGGCACCACCACTCGATGGGCCAGCAGGGTCCGCACCAGCACGGCCAGGGCGCCGGCTTCCACGACGGGATCCGCGGTCCGGGACCGTCGCACGCACCCGAATCCGTCGCTCCTTCATTGGCTCCGGCAACCCCGTAGCCAATGAATTTGCTATGAGCCCGGCGTCTCCGAAAGGTGCGCCGGGCTCCTTCTTTCTAGGCCATTGCATGAAAACGGACCACTCGCGGACACCGCTGACCTGAGGCATTATTCGAGGTATGAGCGAGACACCCGAGCCGTCTACCCCGCCGCCTCCTCCCGCGCCGGTTCCCGTCATCGCGCCGGCGGCACCGCACTCCGAGCGGCTGTACCAAGTAGCGGCCTGGGTGGCCATCGTCGCCGGAATCACGCTTATTGCCGTGGTGATCCTGAAATTCGCCTGGGTGCTGGGGTACTAGATACCCGACTCGCGTGCGCAGCTGGTTGTCGGCCGGACTCTGCCTGGGCATGATCGACACATGACCCAAGCACCCGAACCCCCGATTCAGCCGCTCGCGGGGCCGCCTCCGCCGGCGTACCCGGCTGCGAACCAGCACTCCCGCCTCTACCGCACGGCGGCGTGGGTGGTGATCGTGGCCGGCATTGTGTTCGTGCTGGCGGTCGTGTTCTTCTCCGGCGTCAAGTTCGCCGACCACGGTCAGCCGTATCGCCACCACCACCACGGCATGTTCGGTCCGGACGGGCCACCCGGGCCCGCCGGCCCTGACGGTCCGCCGTGGGTGGTGTTCCCCGGCGGACCCTTCCCGCCGGGTAGTGGTCCCGGTGGGCCGTGGGGTCCGTGGGGTCCGGGCATGGGTCCTGGTGGGCCCGGTGGGCATGTGGGTCCCGGCGGCCACGGCGGTCCTGAGGAGTCCCCGCCCCCGCCGCCGGGCCCAGAGGAGCCCACGCAACCGCCTCCAACTTTCACGCCGTAGCCGCGGCGGCGGCCAAATCGGTTGTAACACATGTTCTTTCGATTGCAAGTGGAGCCTCTTAGGCTGGCCGCAGTCGCCGTTGGCGCAGTAGTCAGTTGCGTCGCGGCGGGATTCAGCGTCCCAACGGCATCGGCTCGGCCGTCGGATCCGGGTGTGGTGAGCTACGCGATCCTGGGTAAGGGCTCGGTGGGCAACATCGTCGGTGGGCCGATGCGCGACGAGTCGTTGTTCACCCAGCCGGTTCAGGCGTACTTCGTCGACAACCCGGTCTGCAACAACTGGGCCGACATCGGGCTGCCGGAAGTCTATAACGATCCCGATCTGGCGTCGTTCAACGGGGCCAGCACGCAGACATCGCCGACCGACCAGACGCATTTCGTCAAGCAGGCGGTTGGTGTCTTCGCCACCGCCCCCGCCGCCGGCGCTGCGTTTCACCGTGTGGTGGACCGCACCGTCGGTTGCGCCGGGCAAACCACGCCCATGCATCTGGACAACGGAACGATGCAGGTGTGGTCGTTTGACGGCGGGCCCGCCGGACCCGCCGACGCGGCGTGGAGCAAGCAGGAAGCCGGAACCGACCGCCGATGTTTCACCCAGACCCGTCTGCGGGAAAACGTGCTGCTGCAAGCCAAAGTTTGTCAGTCCGGCAACGGTGGCCCGGCGGTGAATGTGCTGGCCGGTGCCATGCAGAACGCGCTGGGGCAATAGACACCGGAGCAAAACGGGAATATGTCGGTGCCGTCTGGAAGATGGAATCTTGTGACTATCGTTGGGTAGCCGCGCGCATCCAGCGGGCTCGATCGCCCGGGACCGTTGGTCTGCCACCGAAGGGATCGGATTATGGCGTTTGCCGTCGCGTCGCAGCTGGATTCTGCACGCCTCTCGGATGGCGAACTTGCCGGCGCGGCGGCCGCGGCGCAGCACATCACCGAGTCCTGCCTGGCGGACGGGCCGGTTGGCCGGGTTGGGCTGGAGATCGAGGCGCATTGCTACGACCCGTCCGAGCCGCACCGCAGGCCGACCTGGGATGAAATCAGCGAGGTTTTGAAGTCGCTGCCGGCCATGCCGGGCGGCAGCGTGATCACCGTCGAGCCCGGTGGCGCGGTGGAGCTCTCCGGTCCACCCGTTGTCGGGGCGCCGGCCGCGATCGAAGCGATCGCCAGCGACCAGGCGGTGCTGGGCGAAGCCTTCGACGCCGCCGGGCTGGGTCTGGTGCCGCTGGGCGCGGATCCGCTGCGACCGGCCAAGCGGATCAACCCCGGTGCGCGCTATGCCGCCATGGAGCAGTTCTTCACGGCCAGCGACACCGGCGTCGCGGGCGCGGCGATGATGACCTCGACCGCGTCGGTTCAGGTGAATCTCGACGCCGGGCCGCAAGCCGGGTGGGCGGACCGAGTGCGGCTAGCGCACGCGCTCGGGCCCGTCATGGTGGCGATCGCCGCCAATTCGCCGCTGTTGAGCGGAGAGTTCTCCGGCTGGCGTTCAAGCCGACAATGGGTGTGGAGTCAGCTCGACTCGGCGCGCTGCGGGCCCATCCTCACCGCCAGCGGCGAGGATCCGGGTACCGACTGGGCGCGCTACGCGCTCAAGGCGCCGGTGATGCTGGTGCATAACCCCCCGGACGGCACTGCGGTGCCGGTCACTCACCGCGTGCCGTTCGCCGACTGGGCCGACGGCCGCGAGCTGCTGGGCGGTCGCCGGCCCACCCGCTACGACCTGGACTACCACCTGACCACCCTGTTCCCGCCGGTGCGTCCACGGCAGTGGCTGGAGATCCGCTACCTGGACAGCGTCCCGCGTGAGATCTGGCCGGCGGTGGTCTTCACCCTGGTGACGCTGCTCGACGATCCGGTCGCAGCGGCCTTGGCGGCCGAGGCCGTCGAACCCGTCGCGACGGCCTGGGACACTGCGGCTCGGATCGGGCTCGAAGACCCGCTGATCCTCGCGGCGGCCAATCGGTGTGTGGCCATCGCGGCCGAAGGTGCACCCGCCGGCCTCACCAAAGGGATGCAGCGCCTCGTTGAGGCGGTCGAGCAGGGCCGTTGTCCGGCCGATGACATTTCCGACCGGGTGATCGAAAACGGCATCGCGGCCACCGTGACCGAGCTGGCGCTAGGGGAGCAGTGACGTCACGCGAAGCGCTGGTCCGCGATCTGACCCGGGCGCGCGAAAGAACGCTGCGGCTGGTCGATTTCGATGATGCCGAACTTCACCGCCAGTACGACCCGCTGATGAGTCCTTTGGTGTGGGACCTGGCTCATATCGGCCAGCAGGAAGAACTGTGGCTGTTGCGCGGCGGCGACCCCGATCGGCCGGGAATCCTGCCCGGCGCGGTGGAAAACCTCTACGACGCGTTCGTGCATTCCCGTGCGAGCCGTGCCGACCTGCCGTTGCTGTCGGCAGACCAGGCGCGTACCTACTGCCGGACCGTGCGAGCGGCGTCGCTGGATGCGCTTGATCGACTGCCCGACGGGCCGGCGCACAATTTCGTCTACGGGATGGTGGTCAGCCACGAAAACCAGCACGACGAAACCATGCTGCAGGCATTGAATCTCCGTACCGGTCCGGCGCTGCTGCTGGAATCCCGGACTCTGCCGCCAGGTCGGGCAGGACTTGCCGGGACAGCGGTCGAAGTGCCCGGCGGCCCGTTCGTGCTGGGTGTCGACGGCACCGACGAGCCGTTCTCGTTGGACAACGAACGCCCGGCTCACGTGGTGGACGTGCCGACGTTCCGGATCGGTCGCGTCCCGGTGACCAACGCGGAATGGCGGCAGTTCATCGACGACGGCGGCTACACCCAGCCGCGGTGGTGGTCAGAGCGGGGCTGGGAGCAGCGCCAAAGCGCCGACCTGACGGCGCCGCAATTCTGGAACGCCGACGGGCAGACGCGCACCAGGTTCGGTCATCTCGAGGAAATCCCCGCCGACGAACCCGTACAGCACATCAGCTATTTCGAGGCGGAGGCCTACGCGGCCTGGGCGGGCGCGCGGCTACCCACCGAGCGGGAATGGGAGAAGGCGTGCGCATGGGATCCACAGCGCGGCGCACGCCGGCGCTACCCGTGGGGTGCCGGGG
>NZ_JBAPMI010000174.1:0-11008 GCF_049278535.1 Mycobacterium sp.
GCTGGGCCTCGCCCTCATTCTCGAGGTCCTTGTTGCCGACGACGCTGCCGACGGCTTCCTTGGCCAGGCCTTTGGCGCCTTCAACAACGCCCTTCACACCCTCTGCAGGCCCACTCTTGTTGTCGTCCGACATGGAGTCCCCTCTCATTGGCTCAAGTCAATGAGCT
The DNA here is from genome assembly GCF_049278535.1 of Mycobacterium sp. Lineage (GTDB taxonomy): Bacteria > Actinomycetota > Actinomycetes > Mycobacteriales > Mycobacteriaceae > Mycobacterium. The sequence continues at coordinate 168 of NZ_JBAPMI010000174.1, forward strand.
AGTTTCACGAGCACCGGCACGTCGGTGTGCCGGGTTGGATGCCGCCCCGTTGGCAAGAATTTGCGCCGGGCTTTTAGCACCGCACGTGTCGCATTCCCCAACTCCGGGATGGTCAAACTCGATTGCGCTCCACGCACGATCGCCTCAGCGGCGTCGTTATCTCCGCGCAGGTAGACGGACCGGCGTGGCGCTGTGACGGTGAACACCCTAGGCAGACAACAACGCGGTTTTCACCCACGGAACGGGCCGGGAGGAAAAGTGAAGTCCAGGAAGGTCATCCGTTGGCCGGCGGTCGTCGGCACGGGCATCGGCGGTCGACTGACATCGACGCAGTGAACCGGAGCTTGCCGTGACCTCGCCGCCAAGCGGGCGGCCGACCAAGTGCGGGGCCAGGGGAGAGTGCGAGGCAACCAGCCCAGTCTCGGGACGCGCGCCTTCGCGATAGGGCAGGATGGGACGTGCTATTTCGGGGGTTAGCCGGATGGCACCCTCCCATGCGAGGAGTCTGATGACGGAGCAGGAGCCGACGAACACCAACGGCGCCCACGCATTTTCACCGGACAACCGACCCCCCAGCGACGACTCGGCGAGCCGCGCCAAGTACACGCGGGTGGTGCTCAAACTCGGCGGCGAGATGTTCGGCGGCGGCCAGGTAGGCCTGGACCCCGACGTGGTTGCGCAGGTCGCCCGCCAGATCGCCGAGGTGGTCCGCACCGGCGTGCAGGTCGCGGTGGTGATCGGCGGCGGCAATTTCTTCCGCGGCGCCCAGCTCCAGCAGCGCGGCATGGAACGCACCCGCTCCGACTACATGGGGATGCTCGGAACAGTCATGAATAGCCTTGCACTGCAAGACTTTCTGGAAAAGGAAGGCATCGTCACCCGGGTTCAGACGGCAATCACCATGGGCCAGGTCGCCGAACCATACCTCCCGTTGCGAGCCGTGCGGCACCTGGAGAAGGGGCGGGTGGTGATCTTCGGTGCCGGCATGGGGCTGCCGTACTTCTCGACGGACACCACCGCCGCACAGCGGGCGTTGGAGATCGGCGCCGAAGTAGTCTTGATGGCCAAGGCGGTCGACGGGGTGTTCGCTGAAGATCCGCGAGTCAACCCGGGGGCCCAACTGTTCACGGCCATCACCCACCGGGAAGTCATCGACCGCGGGCTTCAGGTGGCCGACGCCACCGCATTCAGTTTGTGCATGGACAATCGCATGCCGATTCTGGTTTTCAACCTGCTGACCGATGGCAATATCGCTCGGGCCGTCGCGGGTGAGAAAATCGGAACACTGGTCACCAGCTGAAGGGAGGAGCGGCGCAGAAATGATTGACGAGACTCTCTTTGACGCCGAAGAAAAGATGGAAAAGGCCGTGTCGGTGAGTCGCGACGACCTGTCGACGATCCGGACCGGCCGGGCCAATCCCAGCATGTTCAACCGGATCAACATCGACTACTACGGTTCGGCCACCCCGATCACCCAGCTGGCCAGCATCAACGTCCCGGAAGCGCGGCTCGTGGTGATCAAGCCCTACGAGGCCGGCCAGCTGGGCAATATCGAGTCGGCGATTCGCAACTCGGACCTGGGGGTGAATCCCACCAACGACGGGACGCTGATCCGGGTGGCGGTACCCCAGCTGACCGAGGAACGGCGCCGGGAGCTGGTCAAGCAAGCCAAAGCCAAGGGCGAGGACGCCAGGGTGTCGGTGCGCAACATCCGCCGCAAGGCGATGGAGGAATTGCACCGCATCCGCAAAGACGGCGAAGCCGGTGAGGACGAGGTCTCGCGCGCGGAGAAGGATCTGGACAAGGCCACTCAGCAGTACGTCACCCAGATCGATGATCTGGTCAAGCACAAGGAAGGCGAGCTGCTGGAGGTCTAGCGGCCGCCCAGCAGACGACGTCCGTGGCAGAGACCGATACCGGCGCAGACACCCCGGCCGAAGGCTCGGTACACCGGCCTCTGCGAAAAAAGTCCCGGGCGGGCCGCAACCTACCGGCGGCGATCGCCGTGGGCGCAGCCCTGGCCTTCACCATCGTCGCGATCTTGATTTGGGACCGCTACCTCTGGGTTTTCCTGCTTGCTGTCGCGATGCCCGTCGCCACTCACGAGGTCGTGCGCAGGTTGCGCGAGGCCGGTTACCTGATCCCGGTCATCCCATTGCTCGCCGGCGGCGAAATCATGATCTGGCTGGCCTGGTACCAGCATGCTTACGGTCTGTTGGCAGGCTTTGGCGTCACCACGGTGGCCTGCATGTTCTGGCGGTTGGCGCTCGGCACCACGTCCGCGCCGGACGGGTCTGCCGATTCGCCGTCGGGAAACTATCTGCGCGACGTGGCGGCCACTGTCTTCCTCGCCGCCTGGGTGCCGCTATTCGCGTCGTTCAGCGTGCTGCTCGCCTATCCGTCGGACGGCTCCGGCCGGGTGTTCTGCCTGATGATCGGCGTCGTCGCATCCGATGTGGGCGGGTACGGGGTCGGCGTGCTGTTCGGTAAGCACCCGATGGTCCCGTCGATCAGCCCGAAGAAGTCATGGGAAGGCCTGGCCGGTTCGCTGTTATTCGGGATCACCGCGGTCACGTTGACCGCGACCCAACTGGCCCACCGGCCGGTGTGGGTCGGCCTGCTGCTCGGTCTGACGATCGTGGCCACCGCAACGCTGGGTGACCTGGTGGAATCGCAGATCAAACGCGACCTGGGCATCAAGGACATGGGCCGGATCCTGCCCGGCCACGGCGGCCTGATGGACCGGCTGGACGGGGCGCTACCATCGGCGGTCGCCACTTGGACCGTCCTGACCCTGCTGCGCTGAAGTCACCCGATCATGAAGCAGGAGTTGGTTTTCGAAGCGCCGCGGCGTGCGCTGCCGCCCCGACACTTGGCCGACCTCGACGAGCCCGGCTGCGCCGAGGCCGTCGCGGGGCTGGGTCTGCCGCCCTTTCGCGCCAAGCAGCTGGCCCATCAGTACTACGGCCGTTTGATCGCCGACCCGCAGCAGATGACCGACCTGCCGGTAGCGGTCCGCGGTCAGGTGGCCGAGGCATTGTTCCCGCCGCTGCTGACCGCAGCCCGCGAGATCACCTGCGACGCCGGTCAGACCCGCAAGACACTGTGGCAGGCCGTCGACGGCACCACGTTCGAGTCGGTGCTGATGCGCTACCCGCAGCGCAACACGGTGTGCATCTCGTCGCAGGCGGGCTGCGGCATGGCGTGCCCGTTCTGCGCCACCGGGCAGGGTGGACTGACCCGCAATCTGTCGACCGCGGAGATCCTGGAGCAGGTACGCGGCGCGGCGGCGGCGCTCCGCGACGAGTGGGGCGACCGGTTGTCCAACGTCGTCTTCATGGGGATGGGGGAGCCGCTGGCCAACTACGCCAGGGTGCTGGCGGCGGTCCGTCGCATCACCCAACAGTCGCCGAACGGTTTCGGCATCTCGGCGCGGTCGGTGACGGTGTCGACGGTCGGTTTGGCGCCGGCCATCCGCAAACTCGCCGACGAACGGCTCGGCGTCACGTTGGCGCTGTCACTGCATGCCCCCGACGACGAATTGCGCGACACCCTGGTGCCGGTCAACAACCGGTGGAAGGTCGGCGAGGCTCTCGATGCCGCCCACTACTACGCGGAGCAGACCGGTCGGCGGGTCTCGGTGGAATACGCGCTGATCCGCGACGTCAACGACCAGCCGTGGCGCGCAGACCTGCTGGGCAAGCGGCTGCATCGCGCGCTGGGCCCACTTGTGCACGTGAATCTGATTCCGCTGAACCCCACGCCGGGCAGCGACTGGGATGCCAGCCCGAAAGCCGTTGAACGAGAGTTCGTTCGACGGGTCCGTGCGGCCGGTGTTACCTGCACGGTGCGTGACACCCGTGGACGTGAGATCGCCGCCGCGTGTGGTCAGCTCGCGGCCGAGCCGCCTACCTGAGCCAGCCGCGCCGACGGCCCCACCAGTCGCGCACCAGGAAAAAGGCGGCTAACAGTGCGAAGCCGATCACCCACAGGTCCTCGACGTGGCCGACATGGTTGCCGTCCAGGAAGGCCAGCAGCAGAACGATGCTCAGCAGGCCGGTGAGATGCCAATTGCGGTAGTTGATCTTGCTCCAGCCCCAGTCCGCCGACGGCACGTCAGCGACGTCAACCCCGTCGGAGCGCTCCACCTCGGTACTGGCCACGGCAAACTCCTCGGGTCGGGATCGGGATGCCTGCACATTCTGGCATATCGAGATTCGCCGGGCGCGCCGGTGGCGCGGCACAATGAGTGAGTGTCCACTCGCCGCGTCAAGACTCTGGTGCTGGGCAGCACCGGCTCCATCGGCACCCAGGCGCTCGAGGTCATCGCCGCCAACCCAGACCGCTTCGAGCTGGTAGGGCTGGCCGCCGCGGGCGGTCACCCGGACCTGTTGGCCCGGCAACGCAGCCAGACCGGCGTGACCAACCTCGCGGTCGCCGATGAGCGCGCCGCCCAGACGATCGGCGACGTCGCCTATCACGGACCCGACGCGGTCACCCGGCTGGTCGAGAACACCGAGGCCGACGTCGTGCTCAATGCGCTGGTCGGCGCGCTGGGGCTGCAGCCGACACTGACCGCGCTGGCCTCGGGGGCCCGGCTCGCCCTGGCGAACAAGGAATCGCTGATCGCCGGTGGCCCGCTCGTATTGGCCGCAGCCAAACCCGGCCAGATCGTGCCGGTCGACTCCGAGCACTCCGCGCTGGCGCAATGCCTGCGTGGCGGTCGGGCCGACGAGGTCGCCAAGCTGGTACTCACCGCTTCCGGCGGGCCGTTCCGCGGTTGGTCGGCCGCGGACCTCGAGCGCGTCACACCCGAGCAGGCCGGCGCGCACCCGACCTGGTCGATGGGGCCGATGAACACGTTGAACTCGGCATCGCTGGTGAACAAGGGGCTCGAGCTCATCGAGGCGCATCTGCTGTTCGGCATTGCTTACGGCCATATCGACGTCGTCGTGCACCCGCAGTCCATCGTGCACTCGATGGTGACGTTCACCGACGGCTCGACGATCGCGCAGGCCAGCCCGCCGGACATGAAGCTGCCCATCGCGCTGGCGCTCGGCTGGCCGGACCGAGTGCCCGCCGTTGCCGCCGCTTGCGACTTCTCCACCGCGTCGACCTGGGAGTTCGAACCGCTGGACGACCGGGTTTTCCCGGCCGTCGCACTGGCCCGGCAAGCTGGGGAGACGGGCGGCTGCATGACCGCCGTCTACAACGCCGCCAACGAAGAAGCCGCCGAGGCGTTCTTGGCCGGCCGGGTCGGTTTTCCAGCGATCGTGCGAACAATCTCCGATGTCCTGAGCGCCGCCGACCGGTGGGCCGCAGAACCCGCTACCGTGGAAGACGTACTCGACGCGCAGCGCTGGGCCCGTCAGCAGGCCAAGCGCCTAATTGAGCGGGCCACACAGGAGGTTCTACCAACTCGATGATGTTCGTTATTGGCATCGTGCTGTTCGCGCTCGCCATCCTGATATCGGTGGCGCTGCATGAATGTGGCCACATGTGGGTCGCGCAGGGCACCGGGATGAAGGTGCGCCGCTACTTCGTGGGCTTCGGCCCGACGCTGTGGTCGACTCGCCGCGGCGAAACCGAGTACGGCCTCAAGGCCATCCCGGCCGGCGGCTTCTGCGACATCGCCGGCATGACGTCGGTCGAAGAACTGCAGCCCGACGAGCACGACCGGGCGATGTACAAGCAGAAAACCTGGAAGCGCGTCGCGGTGTTGTTCGCCGGGCCTGGTGCGAACTTCGTCATCGGCCTGGTGCTGATTTATGCCATCGCGGTCATCTGGGGTCTGCCGAACCTGCATCCCACCGCGGTGATCGGCCAAACAGCTTGTGCCGCAGCAGAAACCAAACAGGGCGACTTCGAGAAGTGCACGGGTGCCGGGCCGGCGGCGGCCGCCGGGATCCGGGCCGGCGATGTGGTGCTCAAGGTCGGCGACGCACCGGTGACCGACTTCTCCGACATGGCCGCCGCGGTGCAGAAGCTGCACGGCACCGTCCCGGTCGTGATCAAGCGCGACGGCCAGACGATGACCAAATACGTCGACGTCACCCAGCGGCAACGCTGGGTGAACGACGGCAAGGGCGGCACGAAGCCGGCCAACATCGGCGTGATGGGGGTCGTCGGCAGCCAGGCCGGGCCGAGCCACTACAACCCGATCAGCGCGGTGCCGGCCACCTTCACATTCACCGGGAATCTCACCGTGCTGCTGGGCAAGTCGCTGGTCGCGATTCCGACCAAGGTCGGCGCGCTGATCCACGCGATCGGCGGCGGACAGCGTTCGCTCGACACCCCGATCAGTGTCGTAGGCGCGAGCATCATCGGCGGCGACACCGTCGACCACGGCGTGTGGATGGCCTTCTGGTTGTTCCTGGCGCAGCTGAACTTCATCCTCGGGGTCATCAACTTGGTGCCGTTGCTGCCGTTCGACGGTGGGCACATCGCCATTGCTCTGTACGAGAAGCTGCGCAATGTGATTCGGTCGGCCCGCGGCAAAGTCGCCGCGGCGCCGGTGAATTACCTCAAACTGATGCCGGCAACCTACGTGGTGCTGGTTCTGGTGGTCGGTTACATGCTGTTGACGGTGACCGCCGATGTGGTCAACCCGATCCGACTGTTCCAGTAGGGCCGACCGGCCCGTTTGAATGTGAAAGGGAGAGAAGGCAAACAGTGACCACAGGACTGGGTATGCCGGCGGCCCCGGCACCCACGCTGGCGCCGCGTCGCAAGACCCGCCAGTTGATGGTCCGCGATGTCGGTGTCGGAAGCGATCACCCTATTTCGGTGCAGTCGATGTGCACCACCAAAACTCACGACGTCAACTCGACCCTGCAGCAGATTGCCGAGCTGACCGCTTCGGGCTGCAACATCGTCCGAGTTGCGTGCCCGCGTCAGGAAGACGCCGACGCGCTGGCCGCGATCGCCAAGAAGAGCCAGATCCCGGTGATCGCCGACATCCACTTCCAGCCGAAGTACATCTTCGCCGCGATCGACGCCGGCTGTGCCGCGGTGCGGGTAAATCCCGGCAACATCAAGGAATTCGACGGCCGGGTCGGCGAGGTCGCCAAAGCCGCTGGGGCGGCGGGCATTCCGATCCGCATCGGCGTCAACGCAGGCTCGCTGGACAAACGTTTCATGGAGAAGTACGGCAAGGCAACGCCCGAGGCGCTTGTTGAGTCGGCGCTGTGGGAGGCCTCGCTGTTCGAGGAGCACGGCTTTGGCAACATCAAGATCAGCGTCAAGCACAACGACCCGGTGGTGATGGTCGCGGCCTACGAGCAGCTTGCCGCGCAGTGCGACTACCCGCTGCATCTCGGTGTCACCGAGGCCGGCCCGGCCTTCCAGGGCACCATCAAGTCCGCGGTCGCGTTCGGCGCGCTGCTCTCGCGCGGCATCGGCGACACCATCCGGGTGTCGCTGTCGGCGCCACCGGTCGAGGAAGTCAAGGTCGGCATCCAGATTCTCGAGTCGCTGAACCTGCGGCCACGCGGATTGGAGATCGTGTCCTGTCCGTCGTGCGGCCGCGCCCAGGTCGACGTCTACACGCTGGCCAACGAAGTCACCGCCGGTCTGGACGGACTCGATGTTCCGCTGCGGGTGGCCGTGATGGGGTGCGTCGTCAACGGGCCGTGGGAGGCACGCGAGGCTGACCTCGGCGTCGCCTCGGGCAACGGCAAAGGCCAGATCTTCGTTCGCGGCGAAGTGATCAAGACCGTGCCCGAAGCGCAGATCGTCGAGACGCTGATCGAAGAGGCAATGCGGTTGGCGGCCGAGACCGATGCGGGACCAACGGCGAGCGGTTCGCCGGTTGTGACCGTAAGCTGACAGTGGCCTAATCGGGCCGCGTATCCGTCGCAGAAAGAGTCACTATGTCGGCTCCCCCCATCCGCCGCATGGTCGGCGAGCGACGGGTGTCGGTAGTGCGAGACGGCGCCGCGGTGCGCCGCGTTTTCGACGATGACCCGGTCGGCTCGTGCATGGTCGCCGCGCGGGTCGCCGATCATGGCTTGGACCCCAACTCGATTGGCGGGGAGCTGTGGACGCGCCGCGGGCCTGAGGAGTCGTTGTGTTACGCGGGCGCCAACCTCATTCCGCTGCGCGGGCGACTCAACGACATGTATGCGTTCGCCGATGCCGCGTTGACCGGTTCGCGGCGATGCTCGTCGCTGGTCGGCCGGGCCGAGTTGGTGATGCCGATGTGGCAGCGCCTCGAGCCGGCCTGGGGCCCGGCGCGCGATGTGCGTGACCGTCAGCCGCTGATGTCGCTGACCACGATGCCGACCTGTGCGATCGATCCGGGTGTGCGACAGGTCAAGGCCGACGAGCTCGACAGCTACCTGGTGGCGGCTGTCGACATGTTCATCGGCGAGGTGGGCGTCGACCCACGACTCGGCGACGGCGGACGCGGCTACCGCCGACGGGTTGCCGGACTGATCGCGGCCGGACGCGCGTGGGCCCGTTTCGAGAACGGCGAAGTGGTCTTCAAGGCCGAGGTCGGATCGCAGTCGCCGACGGTCAGCCAGATCCAAGGGGTGTGGGTACATCCCGAGTGGCGGGGCCGAGGCCTGGGCACCGCGGGGACCGCGACGCTGGCGGCGGTGGTCGTCGGCACCGGGCGCATTGCCAGCCTGTATGTGAACGATTTCAACTCCGTCGCGCGGGCAACCTATGAGCGCATCGGCTTCACCGAGGTCGGCACTTTCGCCACCATATTGCTGGACTGACCGGCGCAAGTTTTCGCGTAACAATTCCGTCTCGGTGCGCCTACGCCGGACTTGCTGATTTGTTTCTTAACATCAGCCACAATGGCAACAAGAATCACAGTGGCATCAGCTGCCACGTTCGGCGTCGTCTTGCTTGTCACGACGGCCACGGTCTCGGCGTGCACTCCGCGGCCGGAAGGGCCCGCACCGGCGGCCCAACGCTTCTTCGCCGCGTTGGCCACCGGCAACACCGCGGCGGCTGCCGAACTCAGCGATAACCCCAGCGATGCACGCGAAGCGCTCAACGCGGCGTGGGCCGGACTGCAGGCCACGCATCTGGACACCCAGATCCTCGGCTCGAAGTACACCGAAGACACCGGCTCGGTGAGCTACCGGTACACCTGGCATCTGCCGAAGAACCGGACCTGGACTTACGACGGCAAGCTGAAAATGGCTCGCTACGAGGGCCGTTGGCAGATCCGCTGGAACAGCACCGACTTGCATCCGCGCCTCGGCGAGCATCAGACGCTGGCGCTGCGGGCCGACGCCCCAAAGCGTGCGTCGGTGAACGAGGTTGGCGGCACCGACGTGCTGGCGCCCGGCTATCTGTACCACTACACGCTGGACGCGTCCCAGGCCGGCGCCTTCCTGATCAGCACCGCACGATCCGTGGTCGACGTGCTGCACCCGTTCGACGACACCCTCAACGATCCGCAGCGGCTGGCCGAGCAGGCCAGCGGCACCGGCAAGCCGGTGGATCTGATCACGCTGCGGGTCGATGACAACAACCGGATCGCTCCGGCGCTCGGCAGCCTGCCCGGCGTGGTGATCACCCCGCAGGCGGAGCTGCTGCCGACGGACTACCACTTCGCGCCGGCGTTGATCAACCAGGTGAAAAAGGCGGTGGTCGACCAACTCGACGGCCAGGCGGGCTGGCGGGTGGTCAGCATCAACCAGAACAACGTCGATCTTGCTGTGCTGCACGAGGTCGAACCGGCGCCGGCCCCGTCGGTGTCGATCAGCCTGGACCGGGCGGTGCAGAACGCCGCTCAGCACGCCGTCGACAACCAACGTCGTCAGGCGATGATCGTCGTGATCAAACCGTCGACCGGGGAGATCCTGGCCGTCGCACAGAATTCCGCGGCCGACGCACTGGGCCCGATTGCCACCACCGGGCTCTACCCGCCGGGGTCGACGTTCAAGATGGTCACCGCGGGTGCGGTGCTTGAGCGTGATATGGCAAGTCCCAACACGCTTTTGGGCTGTCCCGGACATCTCGACATCGGACAGCGGGTCATTCCCAACTACGGGGGATTCGACCTGGGCACGGTGCCGATGTCGCGGGCGTTCGCCAGTTCGTGCAACACGACCTTCGCCGAACTGGCCAGCCAGATGCCGCCGCGCGGGTTGACGCAGGCCGCCAACCAGTACGGCATGGGGCTGGACTACCAGATCGACGGACTCAGCACGGTCACTGGATCAGTGCCGCCGACAGTCGATTTGGCCGAGCGCACTGAGGACGGCTTCGGCCAGGGCAAGGTGTTGGCCTCTCCGTTCGGCATGGCGATGGTCGCCGCCACCGTGGCCGCCGGAAAGACGCCTGTCCCCAGGCTGATTGAGGGACGGCCGACCCCGATCACCGGCGACACCACGCCGATCAGCGAGAAGATGATCGAAGGTCTGCGCCCGATGATGCGCCTGGTGGTGACCAATGGCACCGGCAAGGAGATCGCCGGCTGCGGCGAGGTGTACGCAAAGACCGGTGAGGCCGAGTTTCCCGGCGGCTCGCATTCCTGGTTCGCGGGCTACCGCGGCGATCTGGCTTTTGCTTCGCTGATCGTCGGGGGAGGCAGTTCGGAGTACGCGGTGCGAATGACCAAGTTCATGTTCGAGTCGATGCCCGCTGACTACCTGGCCTGAAAGCCGTTCGGCAGTAGTGCCTTTGACATGGAAAGCCTGTGGCCTGGACGCGAGGGGCGCCCAGGCCACAGGGATTTGTTCGCCGAGCTAGCGGACGCCGGGGGCTCCGGGATTCGCCGAGCTGGCTCGACGTTTGGCGTCAGAACCGGTGGGGCCGGTGCCCCCCACCCCACCGGTTCAGACGGCCACCTCAAAGAGGTGGATCAGAACTGCTGC